>NZ_JBEXUX010000003.1:0-300953 GCF_040629175.1 Embleya sp. NPDC005971
CTGTTCCCCCACGAGGACATGACCGCCGACATCAAGGGCAACCTCGCCCGCACCCACGACAAGGACCCCTGCCAACCCGCGATGCGAGTCGGCCGACCGCGCGAGCTGGGCTGGGCCGCGACCTTCCTGGCCTCGCCCTACGCGCGCTTCGTCTCCGGCCACACCCTGGTCGTGGACGGCGCCAACTGGCAGCGGCGCGGTCTGGTCAACCCGCCGGTGGTCACCGTGCGGCAGCAGATGGGCAAGGGTGCGTTCGAGCTGCCGTAGGCCCGATCCGGGCGGCCCGGCGAACACCGCGTCCTCCGGTGTCCCGTCCACCGAATCGCCAAATGGCATAAATCCGTGATATCTGCGCGGAAAAATGGACAATACGATGGTCGGGTCGGTCGCGATTTCCTGGCGCGACCGGCCCGACGTCACGTCCGTGCTCTTCGCCGCCCAGTGTCCCGGAGCCCCGCATGCCCGATCGGCGTCTGTCCTTCCGCGCCCGCAGGCACGGGGCGAGCGAACCCCCGGAGGCACCGGAACGCTCGATGGACCCGCGGGCGGCGGACGCCCCGGAGCCGCCACCCGTCGAACACAGCCTGATCGACGCGGCGATCTACGTGGACGGGGTACGGGCCGCCTCCCCGAGCACGCTCGCCGACACCTACCGCGAACTGCACGCCCGGCCCGGCGCGATGGCCTGGATCGGGCTCTACCGCCCCTCCGAGAGCCAACTCCTCTCCGCCGCGGACGAGTTCGACCTGCACGCGCTCGCCATCGAGGACGCGATCGTGGCCCACCAGCGGCCCAAGCTCGAACGCTACGGCGAAACGTTGTTCGTGGTGTTGCGCGCGGCCCGCTACCTCGACGACGTCGAGGAGGTCGACTTCGGCGAGCTGCACGTCTTCCTCGGCACCAACTTCGTGGTCACCGTCCGCCACTCCGAGTCCCCCGACCTGTCCGCCGTCCGCCGCTGGGTCGAGGACCGGCCCGAACTCCTGCGCCAGGGCCCGGAGGCGGTGCTGTACGCGATCCTGGACAGCGTCGTGGACGCCTACGCCCCGGTGGTCGGCGGCCTGCAGAACGACATCGACGAGATCGAGGCGGAAGCCTTCCTCGGCGCCCCGAACGTCTCCCGACGGATCTACGAACTCTCCCGCGAGGTGATCGAGTTCCAGCGCGCGACCCGACCGCTGCTGCTCATGCTCACCGATCTGTCCACCGGCTTCGACAAGTACCACGTGGACCAGGAGCTGCGGCGCTACCTGCGCGACGTCCGGGACCACGCGACGATCGCGGTGGAACGGGCGGCCGGCTTCCGCCAGCTCCTCGAAGGCATCATGCGGGTCAACGCGATCGTGGTGACCCAGGCGCAGAACGAGGAGATGCGGCAGCTCACCGCGGCCAGCAACGCCCAGAACGAGGAGGTCAAGAAGATCTCCGCGTACGCCGCGATCCTGTTCGCGCCGACCCTGATCGGCACCGTGTACGGGATGAACTTCGACGACATGCCCGAGCTGCACTGGAGCCTGGGCTACCCCTTCGCGGTCGGCCTGATGGTGCTGGTCTGCGTGGTCCTCTACCTCATCTTCAAGCGCCGGAACTGGCTCTGAGCCCGGCGCGGAAACCTGTCGCGTTCTGTCAGGTATCCGGTCCAGGATCGTTCTTGCAGGGAAGCACCCGAACCACCAGAGGAGCACCACCATGGCGCACATCGTTCTCGTTCCCGGCTACTGGCTCGGCGCGTGGGCGTGGGACCGGGTCGCCGAACCGCTGCGGGCCGCCGGGCACGACGTACTCGCGGTGACGCTGCCGGGCCTGGCGGACGAGGCGGCCGACGCCACCGGAATCGACCTCGTGACGCAGACCGACGCCCTGGTCGAGGAGATCACCTCGCGCGACCTCACCGACGTGGTCCTGGCCGCCCACTCCGGCGGCGCGTTCCCCGCCTACGAGGCACTGGACCGAATCCCGGACCGGATCGCCCGGATCGTCTACGTGGACGCCGGCCCGGTGGCCGAGGGCGTCTCGCTGCTGGACCTGAGCGAGCCCGCCGAGCGGGAGCGGATCGAGGCCGAGGTGGCCGAGCGCGGCGACGGCCGCTACACCTACCCGTGGGATCCGACCACCGACGCCGAGATGCTCGACGGACTCACCCCGGCCGACCTGGAGCTGCTGCGCACCCGCGCGGTGGCGCAGCCGTACGCGGTCGCGACCGGCGCCGAGCGGGTCGGCGACCCGGCCCGGCTCAAGGTGCCCGCGCACCTGATCAGCTGCCTGTTCCCGGCCGAGCAGGTCGAGGTCATGGTCGCGCAGGGGCACCCGTTCATGGCCGAGTTCGCGCTGGCCGAGGAGCGGCACGTACACGGCCTGCCGACCGGCCACTGGCCGATGTTCTCCCGGCCCGAGGAACTGGCTCGGTTGTTGGCGGACATCGCCGGTTGACCGGCCCGCGGGGGTGGGCCCAGCCCCACCCCCGCGCGGGGTGCCTCCCCAGTGACCTGCACGGTCGCCGCCCGACACACTGGTGCCACCAGCGGTACACGGCACATCCACGGGAGGACCCCCTTATGAGCGCGCTCACGCCACACAGCGCCGATCCACCGGCGACGCGTTGGCGGTTCGGTCGGGCGTTGTCGTCCACCTTCCAGGGCTTCGTGCTGGTCTTCCTCTCCGTGCCGGCCCTCGCCCTGTTCATCTGCGGCATCGTGTTCATGGCCCTGGTGCCGCTGGGTGTCGGCATGGTGCTGTTCGTGCCGGCGATCCTGCTGCTGCGTGCCACCGCCAACCTGACCCGCACCGCGATGACCTCGTGGTCCGGCGTCCCGATCGCCGTCCCCTACCGACGGCGCCCCCCGGGCAAGGGGGTGACCGGATTGTGGCGGCGCACCCGGCAACTGATCACCGAGGGGGCCACCTGGCGGGACCTGCTGTGGGGGCTGCTCTACCTGCCGTCCAGCCTGCTGCTGGCCTGCTTCCCGATGTTGCTGATCGTGAACGGCCTGCACGGGGTGCTGATGCCGTTCCTGTGGGAGGTGGCCTACCGGCACGTCGATCCGCAGTGGTACACGTTCATCAAGGTGGACAGCTCGCAGCGGGCCGGCTTCGCGCTGCCCTGGGGCGCGATCCAGGTGGTCGTCGGCCTGGCCGTCGCGCCCTGGTTCGCCCGGGTCAACGCGCTGTGGAACCGCTCCCTGCTCGCCCCCACCAAGGAGGCCGAACTGGCGCTGCGGGTCCAGCACTTGACCGAGAGCCGGACCGACGCCGTGGACGCGTCGGCAGCCGAGCTGCGCCGGATCGAGCGTGACCTGCACGACGGCGCGCAGGCCCGCCTGGTGGCGATGGGCATGAACCTGGGCGCCGCGGAGGCGCTGCTCGGTACGGACCCGGACGCGGCCCGCATCCTGCTCGCCGAGACCCGCGCCGCGTCCGCCAAGGCCCTGCACGAACTGCGCGACCTGGTCCGGGGCATCCACCCGCCGGTGCTCTCCGACCGAGGTCTGGGCGACGCGGTGCGCGCGGTGGCGTTGGAGAGCCCGCTCGATGTCAACGTCAAGGTCGCGCTGCCCGCGCGCCCCGAGCTCCCGCTGGAGTCCGCCGCCTACTTCGCGGTCACCGAGGTGCTCACCAATGCGGCAAAGCACTCCGGTGGGCAGCACGTCGAGATCGATCTGACCTACCAGGACGGCAAGTTGCGGATCACCGTCACCGACGACGGCGTCGGCGGCGCCGATCTGATGAAGGGCACGGGACTGCGCGGCATCGAGCGGCGACTCGATACATTCGACGGAACGCTCGCCCTGGACTCCCCGGTGGGCGGCCCGACGACTGTGATCATGGAGCTGCCGTGCGACTTGTCCTCGCGGAAGACCTCGCCCTCCTGAGGGACGGGCTGGTCCGCCTGCTCCAGGCCCACGGCTTCGAGATCGTCGCCGCCGTGGACAACGGTCCGGAACTGCTCCGGGCTCTGGTGGAACACAAGCCGGACGTCGCGGTCGTCGACGTCCGACTGCCGCCGACCTTCACCGACGAGGGCCTCCAGGCCGCCCTGGAGGCCCGTCGGCAGGTCCCGGGGCTGCCGATCCTGGTGTTGTCGCAGTACGTGGAGCAGTTGTACGCCCGGGAGTTGCTCGCGGACGGCACCGGCGCGGTCGGCTATCTGCTCAAGGACCGGGTGTTCAACACGGACGAGTTCGTGGACGCGGTCCGCCGGGTCGCGTCGGGGGGCACCGCGATGGACCCCGAGGTGATCTCGAAGCTGCTCGCCCGCAACGTGCGGGACAAACCGTTGGGCCGGCTGACGCCGCGCGAGCGCGAGGTGCTGGAGTTGATGGCCGAGGGTTGTTCGAACGCGGCCATCGCGGGCCGACTGTTCGTCTCCGAGGGCGCGGTGAGCAAGCACACCACCAACATCTTCGCGAAGCTCTCGATCGACACGTCGGACGAGACGAACCGGCGCGTGCTCGCGGTCCTGGCCTATCTCAACGGCAACGGCTGAACCGCGACGGAACGGGACACGGGAGCGGCGGATCGGCATCGCTCTCGTCCCGGACGACCGCGCGGGCCTGCGCGCGGGTGGTGCGGGCACTGCGGGTGTTCACGAACCGGTGGTCAACCGCAACAACCGGTCCCGTTCCTCCTCCACGATGCGCTGGGCGCGCAGGACGACGGCCTCGGGCACGCCGTCCGGCAGTTCTCCGAAGTCACGAAAGCGGCGGAGGTCGCGTGGACGAACACCGGTGATGTCGTAGGCCTTCAACGCGGCGAGCGACACGGCGTAGTCGTCGAGTGTGCGAGGCATGGTCTCCTTCTCGCGCGCTGGGAGGTCCGGTACGGGCACCTCGGGCGAGCCGGCGTCGGCCGGATCAGGGCTGCTGTCGTACACGCTGCCCCCGTCTGATGTTGTCAACGTCATTGCGGCGGTGCGGGTTCCCGGTACCAATCTTCCGGACGGGAAGGCGCGGGTCGCTCCCCCGTACGGATGAACTTCGCAACGCCTGTGGCAGAAGGCGCCGCACTTCTGTACTTCCCTCGCCGCAGCACGCGGGTCGCACGTGCTCGACGGGCCTCGATCACCACACGGTGTTCGAGGAAGCACAGATTGTCATGACGCGGAGCATAAAGCCAAGCATCTTTTGCTACCGGTTCGAATCCGACGCCCTTCGCACGCTTCCGCGACCGGCTCCGGGGAACAAGCGCGCACGATGATACGTTCGGCGTGGTAAGTGTTTGACCCCGAATTGCCCGTTGAGCAAGGAGCGTGCGTGTCCGCCCAAGAGACGGACCCCCCTAGTACCGGTCCCTCCCGAGACTGTGATCGAAGCCGCGACGTCCGGGAGGCGGTCTCATGACCGCGGCTCTTGGCATAGCGGCGATCGTCGTACTGACCCTCGGTACCGGTTTCTTCGTCGCCCAGGAGTTCGCCTACGTGGCGGCCGATCGGAGCCTGCTGCGTCGCCGTGCCGAATCCGGTGACAAGGCCGCAGCCCGGGCGATGACCGTGATGGGGCGACTTTCGTTCATGCTGTCCGGTGCCCAGTTGGGCATCACCGTGACGGCCCTGTTGGTCGGTTTCATCGCCGAACCCGCGCTCGCGGCGGTGATCTCCCCCCTCCTGGATCTGGTCGCCGTTCCCGACGGCGCGGTTCCGGTGATCTCGCTGATCCTCGGCTTCGCGGTGGCCACCGCGATCCAGATGGTGCTCGGCGAGCTGGTCCCCAAGAACTGGGGCATCGCCGAGCCCGAGCGGGTGGCGATCCTGCTCGGCCGGCCCACGCTGGTCTATCTCAAGGTCGCCGGTCCCCTGATCCGCCTGTTCGACACGCTGGCCAACCGCATCGTGCGGGCGATCGGCATCGAACCGGTCGAGGAACTGCACGGCGGCGCCACCACCGAGGAACTCGCGCACATCGTCGACGAGGCCGGCCGGGACGGTGACCTGGATCCGGCCCTGTCCGGGATCCTGCGCCGCGCGATCGCCTTCGGCGACCTGACCGTGGACCAGGTGATGGTGCCGCGTCCGGACGTGGTCCGGGTGCGGGCCGAGACCACCGCCGCCGAATTGATCGAGTTGGTCGCCGAGTGTGGCCATTCGCACTATCCCGTGGTCGGCGAGCGGGTGGACGACGTGCTGGGCGTGGTCGGGGTGGCCTGCCTCCTGGAGGTGGCCCCCGAGGACGCCGCGCACGTGAGCGCCGGGTCGATCGCGCGGCCCGCGCTGCTCGTCCCGGACACCGCCGGGCTGGCCTCGCTGCTCGAACAGTTGCGGACCGCGCACGAGGAGTTCGCGGTCGTGCTGGACGAGCACGGCGGCCTGGCCGGGATCGTCACCTATGAGGACGTGGCCGAGGAATTGGTCGGCGAGATCGCCGACGAGAGCGACGACGAGGACCCCGTCGACACCGAGCCCGAGGACGGCTGGTGGCGGCTGGACGCGGGGCTGCGGGTGGACGAGACGGAGCGGATCGTCGGCGCGGAGCTGCCCGACGGGCCGTACGACACGCTCGGTGGCCTGGTCATCGCGCACCTGGGCCGACTGCCCGAGGTGGGCGACCGGATCCGGGTGCCCGACCCCGACGAGGTACGCGCCGGGCGCGCGGCCGACGAGGACGACGAACCGATCCGCTACACCGAGATCGAGGTGCTCGAAGTCGAGCGGCATGTGCCGGCGCTGGTCCGGATCCGGGTGCTGACCTCGGCTCCCTCGTTCCCGCGCAACGCCTCCGAATGGAGCGCCGAGCGGCGCTCCGGGCGCAACACGGAGGTGACCGCGTGACCCCGACCCTGGCCTCCGGTGGCGGCCTGGGCTCGCTGGAGCTTGGGCTGTGGCCGGCGATCGCCATCACCATCGCGCTGCTCGTGGGCAACGCGTTCTTCGTGGCGGCGGAATTCGCGATGGTGGCCGCGCGCCGGCATCGCCTGGAGGCGCTGGTCGCCGAGCGCAAGCGCGGCGCGAAGTCGGCCCTGGCCGGCGTGCGCGAGTTGTCGCTGATGCTGGCCGGTGCGCAACTCGGCATCACCATGTGTTCGCTGGGCCTGGGCATCGTCTCCGAGCCGGCCATCGCCACCATGCTCGATCCGCTCTTCGACGCGGTCGGCATGCCGGCCGCGGCGGGGCACGCGGTGGCGTTCGCGATCGCGCTGGTGGTCGTGGTGATCCTGCACATGGTGCTGGGCGAGATGGCGCCCAAGTCGTGGGCGATCGCCGGCCCCGAGAAGGTCGCGCTCGTGCTCGCGCCGTCCTTCCGCGGCTACACCCGGGTGGTGCGGCCGCTGCTGCTGGCGATGAACGGGGTCAGCAACGCGATCCTGCGGCTGGCCGGGATCGACCCCAAGGACGAGTTGTCCCACCCCAAGGACGCGGAGGGGCTGCGCCGGTTGGTCGGCGAGTCCCGTCGGCTCGGCCTGATCGACGGTTCGTCGCACGACGTGCTCTCCGGCACGCTGCGCACGCACACCGAACCGCTGGCCCGACTGGTCGTGCCGGCCGCCGAGATCGACTCGGTGCCGGCCGCCGCGGGGCCGGACGAGATCGTCGCGATGTCCCGCCGCAACGGCCGCAACCGGTTGCTGGTGCGGAGCGCGGACGGCACGCTGTCCGGCGTCGTACACATCCGCAAGGTGCTCACCTCGCGCACGCAGAGCTCCGGCAACACGGCCGGCGAGCTGGCCACGTCGGTACTCACGCTGAGCGTGGACACCCCGATCCAGCGCGCCGTGGCCGCCCTCCAGGAACGCCGCGCGTCGCTGGCCCTGGTGCACGCCGCCGACGGCACGCTGCTGGGCCTGGTCGGTCTCGACGACCTCCTCGGCAGCGTCCTCGGAGCCGGCACGGCATGACCCGCCCGGGAAGGTCCCGTCCGACCCCGGTCGGACGGGACCTTCCCGGCGCCACACCCGGCCTGGGGGCGCCGCCGGTCGCCTGTCGAACCCGCGCCCCGGCCCGTCGCGACGGGTCGGGGCGCGCCGGGGCTACGCGCGGATCAGGCGGAAGAAGCGGCGGACCTCCTCGACGAAGGTCTCCGGCTGTTCGAAGGCGGCGAAGTGACCGCCGCGGTCGAGTTCGTTCCAGTAGCGAAGATCGGTGAAGCGGTTCCCGGCCCAGCGGCGCGAGGAGCGGATGATCTCGTGCGGGAAGATCGAGCAACCGGTGGGGACCCCGACCTCGGCCAGATCGGGGTTGCGGTAGCTCTCCCAGTACAGCCGGGCCGAGGACGCGGCGGTGTCGGTGAGCCAGTAGACCATCACGTTGTCCAACAGGTGATCGCGGGACAGCGCGTTCTCCGGGTGGCCGTCGCAGTCGGTCCACTGCTGGAACTTCTCCACGATCCAGGCCAGTTGGCCCACCGGTGAGTCGGCCAGCCCGTAGCCGAGCGTCTGCGGCCGGGTGGACTGGATCTTGCTGTAGCCGGTGCCCCACTCGGAGTGGGTGCCCAGGTCGGCCAGCGCCTGTCGTTCGGCCGGTGTCGGATCCTTCATCGCCGCCGCGTCCGGCATCGCCACCGGCATGTTCAGGTGGATGCCGAGCACGTGCTCGGGGTCCTGCCTACCGATCGACGCGGTGACCATCGAGCCCCAGTCGCCGCCCTGCGCGCCGTAGCGCGCGTAGCCCAGGTCGGCCATCAGCACGGCCCAGGCCCGGGCGATCCGGTCGATTCCCCAGCCGGTCTCGGCCGGTCGATCGCCGAAGCCGTAGCCGGGCAACGAGGGCACCACCACGTGGAACGCGTCCGCCGCGTCGCCGCCGTGTGCGACGGGATCGGTCAACGGCCCGATCACGTCCAGGAATTCGATGATCGACCCGGGCCAGCCGTGGGTCAGGATCAGCGGCAGCGCGTCCGGATGCGGCGAGGGCGCGTGCAGGAAGTGCACGCCCAGGCCGTCGATGTGCGCCTTGAAGTGGGCGTACGCGTTCAGCCGCGCCTCGGTCTTGCGCCAGTCGTAGGTGGTCCGCCAGTACTCGGCCAACTCGCGCGTGTAGGCCAGCGGGATGCCCTGCGACCAGTCGTCCACCGGTTCGGCGTCGGGCCAGCGGGTGCGCGCCAGGCGCTCCCGCAGGTCGATCAGGTCGGCGTCGGGTATGTCGATCCGGAACGGCGTGATGTGCGACGGGAGCAGGGGCATCGACCGGGAACTCCATCCGTGGCGGGCATCGGGTCACGGAGACGATTGCGGGCCACGACCGTCGTCGACGATCGGCGCGACCGGGTCGGGGCTCTTGTCGTGCGTCTCCAGGTCGGTACTCAACCCGATCACCAGGGCCCCGCACCAGAGCGCCGCGACCACGGACAGCACGATCTTGGTCATCGGCGTCCAGCGGGTGACCAGCCACATCAGCACCGCGCCGATCGGTGGCAGGACCAGGAGCAGGAGCAGGATCCACCGCTGTCGGACGAACCAGGGGCTCGCGTTCTCGATGCGCCGCTGCCGGCGGCTGGTGCGTATCACTGGTTCCGGCCCCCTAGGGACACCCGCGGACCACCCGCGGGTGGGTCGCCCCATGTCTGCCCGGCAAAGCCCGGCTCAGTCCCGGCCGTGCGCGGCGCGGGCCGGGCCCCGGCTCGGATCGCCTCCCCGGCGCGGGTGCTCCGTATGGGTGAAGTCCGGGGCCGAAATGCCCGGTCGGCTTTCGTCCCGGCCGACGGACCGGCAGGTTGTTCATCTCCTCCGCCCCCGGAAGGTCCCGATGAACCCGCACCCGCGCAACGGGGTCGGCGTCGCCGCCGTGCTCCTGACCCTGAGTTCGCTCGCCGCCGGCACGCCCGTGTCCGCCCACGAGCCGGCGCCCGGCGCCGGGCCGATCGCGTTGCCCGAGCGTGGCACCCCGCAGGGTCCGCTGCCGCGGCCCAAGGCCGCCGACAACGCCGAGTTGCCGCCCTGGCCGGTGCCCGCGGACAGCGCGCGGCGCGGCGCCGACGCGGGTCTGAATCTGGACACGATGGAGGGCGCCGTACAGCACTTCCACGTGCACCTGGACATCTTCGTCGGCCTGAATCGGGTCGAGGTCGCGCCCGATATCGGCATCGATCGAAGGACCGGACTGCTGGCCGATCTGCACACGCACGACAACAGCGGCGTGTTGCACGTGGAGAGCCACGACGCGAACGCCCGCTTCGTACTGGGCCAGTTGTTCGCCATGTGGAACGTGCGCTTGGACGAGACCCACCTGGGCGCGCTCACCCCGGACGCCACGCACACCTACCGCACCTACCTGAACGGCGTGTTGATCAGCGGCGATCCGGCCGGAATCGAGCTGCGTCCGCACGATCAGATCTCGGTGATGTACCAGGACGACAAGGTCCGGATCAGGCCGCCGGCCTCGTACGACTTCCCGCCGGGCCTTTAGGGTCGCGCGCGTTCACGACAGTATGGGTGGTGAGGTACCGGACCGTCGGGACGAACAGGGGTTGCCGCCATGACCGATCTGGAAACCGCGGCCCCGGCCTTCATCGCCATGGCCCACTCGATCGTGTGGGCCTCGATCGCCACCGTGGACGGCGCGGGTCGGCCGCGGACCCGGATCCTGCACCCGTACTGGGTATGGGAGCACGGGCGGTTGACCGGTTGGGTGGCGACCGCCCCCACCGCGACCAAGCGCACCCACATCGCCCGCAATCCGTTCGTGTCGTGCAACTACTGGTCGCCCTCGCACGACACGTGCGCAGCCGAGTGTCGCGCGGATCTGCTCTTCGAGCCGGAGATCCGCGAGCGGGTGTGGAACCTGTTCCGGGACACTCCCGAGCCGCTGGGCTACGACCCCGCCGGAACCGGGGTGCCCGGCTGGGAGCACCCGTTGTCGCCCGGCTTCGCGGTGATGCGCCTGTCGCCGTGGCGGCTGCGGATCTTCCCCGGCGCGGCGCTGCGGGGGGGCGTCGTCGAGCCGGTGCTGACCTGGCAGGAGCCGCGACCGGAGCTGACACCACAGGGTGCCGGCTGAATCCCTCCCGTTAATCATGAGACATAGCTGTCTCATCTGGGCTAGAGTTGATCCATGCCCACCGACAACGAGCACGTACTGCGCGCCGCCGTCACCCTGTTGCTTCGGCGACCGGCGTCGTCCATGGACGAGATCGCCCGAGCCGCCGGGATCAGCCGGGCCACGCTGCACCGGATGTTCCCGGGCCGGCCGGCGCTGATCGCCGCGCTCGGCACGGAAGCCTCGGCGCAGATCGGTCGGGCGATCGACGCCGCCGACCTGACCACCGGCGAGGACGTCCCCGCCGTGCTGCGCGGTCTGGTGGACCGGCTGATGCCGTGCGCCGAATACCTGGCGTTCCTGTACGGGGAGAGTTCGCTGGTCGGCGACCCGGGCCTGGAACAGGCCTGGAGCGTGATGGACGAGCAGGTCGCCGCCGCGGTCCGACGCGGCCAGGAGAACGGCTCGATGCGGGTGGACCTGACCGCGCAGTGGGTTTCCGAGGCGCTGTTCTCGTTCGTCGCCGCGGCCGGCTGGGCGGTCCACGAGGGCCGGCTCGCCGGCCGGGACGCGACCCGCTCGGTGGCCGAACTCCTGCTCGGCGGCGCCGCCCGCCGCCCGCCCGGCTGATCCGAGCGATCCGGCTCGGGTGCGCATCGGCCTCCGCCGCCCGCCCACGCCGCCCGCTCGGCACCGCACCCGCTCCACCGCAACTCTCCCGCCGATCCACTCGGCCGACCCGTCTCTTGGCTTGGAATCCTGATCATGGCCAGTCCCACCACCTCCTCGACCCCCGTTCATACCGGCACCGGCGGCTCCGCCAAGGGCGCGCCGGGCCGCTGGATCGCCCTGGGTGTTTTGACCCTGTCGGTACTGCTCGTGGCGATCGACGCCACCGTGCTCGGCCTGGCGATCCCCTTCCTCAGCGAGGACCTGGAACCGACCGGCACCCAGTTGTTGTGGATCGGCGACGTCTACTCGTTCGTCATCGCCGGTCTGCTGGTCACCGCCGGCACCCTGGGCGACCGGATCGGCCGCAAGAAGCTGCTGCTGTGGGGTTCGGCCGCGTTCGGCGCACTGTCCGTGCTGGCCGCCTACGCGCCCAGCGCCGAGGCACTGATCGCGGCCCGCGTCGCGATGGGTGTGGCCGGTGCGTCGTTGATGCCGTCCACGCTCGCGCTGGTGCGCAACATCTTCCCGGACGCCCGCGAGCGCAGTTTCGCGATCGGCGTGTGGGGGGCGATGTCGATGGCCGGTGCCGCGTTCGGCCCGGTGGTGGGCGGCTTCTTGCTCGAACACTTCTGGTGGGGCTCGGTCTTCCTGATCAATCTGCCGGTGATGGTGGTGCTGATCGTGGTCGGCATCAAGATGTTGCCGGAGTCGCGCAACCCGAATCCGGGTCCGTGGGACATGCTCAGCGCGGCGCTGTCGCTGGTGGGCATGATCGCCACCGTCTACGCGATCAAGGAGGCCGCCTCGCACGGCCTGCTGCGCTGGGACGTGTGGGTGGCGCTGGTGATCGGCGTGGGCGCGCTGGTCTGGTTCGGCCGTAGGCAGTTGTCGCTGCCGGTGCCGCTCCTGGACATGCGGCTGTTCCGCAACCGGGCCTTCAGCGGTTCGGTACTCGCCGACCTGCTCACCGTGTTCGGCATGTCCGGGCTGATCTTCTTCCTGTCCCAGTATCTGCAACTGGTCCAGGGCCGCAGCCCGTTGCAGGCCGGCCTGGCCGAACTGCCGGCCACGGTCGGGGCGATCGTCTCGGGTCTGCTCGCGGGCATGGCCGCACGCCGGCTCACCCCGCGCGTGGTGGTGACGAGCGGCCTGACCGCGATCGGCCTCGCCCTGGGTGCGCTGACCGCGCTGTCCCGGGACACGCCGTATCCGTACCTGGGCGGGGTGTTGCTCCTGGTCGGGGTCGGCGCGGGCTTCTCGTTCACCGTCACCGCCGACCTGATCCTGGGCAGTGCGCCGAAGGAGAACGCCGGCGCGGCCTCCGCGGTCTCGGAGACCGCGTACGAGTTGGGTGCGGCGCTGGGCATCGCGCTGCTTGGTTCGGTGGTCACCGGGATCTACCGGGGGCACGTGGCCATCCCCGAGGGCGTCTCCTCGGACGCGGCCTCCGGTGCGCGCGAGTCGCTCGCGGGTGCCGCGGAGGCGGCCGGGACGGTGCACGGTCCGGTGGCGGCGGACCTGACCCAGTCGGCGAACGACGCGTTCCTGGAGGGCCTGCGGATCGCGGCCGGCGCGGGCGCCGCGGTCCTGCTCACGGCGGCGATCGCGTCCTGGTTCATGTTGCGCGGCGCGCGCACGGCCGGGTCGGACGTCGAGCACTGACGGCCGAGGGGGCGGTGCCGGGATCGATCCCGGCACCGCCCCCGTCGACGCGTCGCGGCGCTGCGGGCCACGTCGTGGCGGTGCCGGTCAGAGCACCTTCGCGAAGCACAGACTGCTCTCGTAGTCCTTGTAGTACCCGAACCCGGCCATCGGCGTGTAGCCGCACGAGCGGTACAGCGCGATGGCCTCGGGCTGCTTGTCGCCGGTCTCCAGGACCAGTCGCAGTCGCCCGGCCGCCCGGGCGGAGTCCTCCAGGTGCGCGAGCATCACCCGGGACAGGCCGCGCCCGCGCGCGTGCGGCACCACGTACATGCGCTTGAGTTCGGCGTCGCCCGTCCGCAGGCTCGGATCGTCGTCCGCGGCGCCTCGGGCCCGCCAGCCGCCGCTGGCGACCGGGGCGCCGTCCTGGTAGGCCACGCAGAACAGGCCCTCCGGCGGCAGGAAGTCGGCCGGATCGACGGCCGACTCGTCGGGGTCGCCGTACCGCACCACGTATTCCTGCTGCACATCCGCGACCAACTTGCGCACGTCGGGGTGGTCGTACCCCAGAGTCTTGATCTCCACGGGAAGACGCTAGCCCGTGCGTTCGATCGGATCGGCGGCAGGTCGGCCGGAGAAGTGCTTGACCTTGTCGTCTATCGACGGTGGACTGTGCCTCCCCGGGTGACACGTGTCTCGTCACCCTGCCCGCAGGAGGATTGCCGTGCGTATCCCGCGCCACACGCTGGTCCAGTTCAGCGACGTGCACCTGGTCCCGGAGGGCGAGCTGCTGCTCGACCGGCTGGATACCACCGAACAGTTGCGGCAGGCGCTCGCGGCGGTCGAGGAGACCGAGCCGGCACCCACCGCCCTCCTGTTCACCGGCGACCTCGCGGACACGGGCGACGTGCGCGCCTATCGACGACTGCGGGCGCTGTTGGCCGAGGCCGGACCGCGGATCGGCGCGCCGGCGCTGTACGCGATGGGCAACCACGACGATCGCGCGGCGTTTCGCGAGGGGCTGCTCGGCGCACCCGCGTCCACCGAACCGCACGACTTCGTGCACACGGCCGGCGAGGTACGGGTGATCATGCTGGACAGCACCACGCCCGGCAGTCACTCCGGCGATCTGACGGAAGATCAGTTGCAGTGGCTGCGCGCCGAGTTGGCCACACCGGCGGCCGGCGGCACGGTACTGGGCCTGCATCACCCGCCGATTCCCACGCCGCTCGCGTTCCTGGAACGACTCTCGCTGCGCGACCCGGCCCGGTTGGGCGCGGTGATCGCCGGGACCGACGTGCGGATCGTGCTGACCGGCCACAACCACCACGCGACCTGCGGTGTGCTGGCCGGGGTGCCGGTGTGGGCGGCGCCGGCCGTCGCCTACCGCGCCGACGTGTTCCCGCCGGCCGGCACCTACCAGGGGGTCGCGGGCGTCGGCTACACCCGGGTGGACCTGTACGAGGACTGCGCGACGGCGACCTTCGTGCCGGTCGGCCCGATCGAGCCGGTGTACGCCTACGAACGAGCGAAGGTGGACCGCTACCTCGCCGCGCACGAGGGCTGAGCACGGTTCGGCCGGTGCGGTCCGAGCGGCGCCCCGTGTCGCCGCCGAAACCCACCGGCCCAACCGTGCCGACGGGTCAGACCTGCGGGCGGTACGTGCCGAAGCTCCACAGGTTGCCCTCCGGGTCGCGCACGGTGTAGCCGCGACCGCCGTAGTCCTCGTCCTTCGGCTCGCGCACCACGGTCGCGCCCGCCGCCACCGCCCGGGCACAGTGCGCGTCCACATCGCCGTCCACGATCGCGTAGACGGCCGAGCCGCCGACCGGCCAGCGCAGTTGCTCGCCGCAGCCCTCGGGCAGGTTGGTGCCGAGCATGATCATGCCGTTGCCCATGGTCAGCTCCGCGTGCATCACCGTGTCGCCGTCACCGGGAACCACCATGACCGTGCTCATCCCGAACGCGTTCTCCAGGAAGGTGATCGCCGCCGTCGCGTCGTTGTAGCGCAGTGTCGGGATCAGGTCGGAAACGAGGGTCTTGTCGCTCATGGTGCGCTCCTTGAGGCCGGATGTCGCCGAATGCCACCGGACGCCCTCGGCTGCGGTGTGTCGCTTCCGCTGCCTGCCGGGTGGTCGATGCCAGTCTCCGGCGAGTGACCTCGCGCGGTATTGGATAAACGGGAACGACGGCACCGGCGCCGGTCAGGCCAGGAGGCCGCCCCCGGCGGGCATCCGGGCGGCCAGGTAGGCACCTGGAGTGCAGCCGGCGAGCGCCTTGAAGTCGCGGTTGAAGTGCGCCTGGTCGTAGTAGCCCGCCTCGGTGGCGATCTGCGCCAGGCCGCGCGGCGGACCGTCGAGTTGTGCGATCGCGTGCTCGAACCGCAACAGCCGGGCCACCGTCTTGGGGGGCAGGCCGACCGTCTCGCGAAAACGCGCGCCGAGGTGGCGCCGGCTCCAACCGGTCTCCCGGGCCAGCGCGGTGATCTCGATCCGGCCCGCACTGGCCGTCATCAGCTCCCAACAGCGGACCACCTCGGGCAGCGCCACCGGACCCCGCTCGCGCCGACGCAACAGGATCTCGTCCAACTGCGCGAACCGCGCGGACCAGTCGGGAGCGGACCGCAACCGGTCGACCAGCGCGCCCACGTCCCACCCGGGCAGGTCGTCGAGGTGCACGGCCCGGTCGGCGATCTCCGCGAGCGGCAGACCCAGCAACGTGTAGGCGCCGAGCGGGGTGAGGTCGAGTTGGATGCCGGCCTGGTGACCGTCGTGCTCCACCATCGCGGGCCCGTCGTGCAGGCCGGCCACGAACGAGCCGGTGCTGCCCGGTCCGTAGCGCGCGTCGCGGGGCGACCACACCCGCACCGGGGCGAAGCCGATGATCACGGTGATCGAGCCGGTCGCCGGCTCACGGCGGCGCAGCGGTGCGAGGGTGTGCTCGTCGTAGCCGAGGTAACCCCCGATCAGCGGCGCGAGCGCGGGATGCGCGGGCCCGAACACCGTCTCCATCGACCCGAACGCGGAGGTGTGTCGGGTCACGTGCAGAGTGTCCGTGGGGACCATGCTTTCCAGTCTCACACCCCACACCGACAATGCACCGACCAAGGAGTGTCCGATGCGCATCGCGATCTCGGCCGACCGGATCAAGGGCTGTGGCGTCTACCTCGCCGACGAACTGCGCAAGCGCGGGCACGAGGTGCTGCCCTTCGGCGCCTTCGACCCCGCACACCGGCCGGAGTTCGCCGACGACTGGGCGCCGGTGAGCGCGGCCGCCGCGCGGGAGGTGACGGCGGGTCGGGCCGATCAGGCGATCGTGTGCTGCTGGACCGGTACGGGCGCCTCGATCTCGGCGAACAAGGTGGACGGGATCCGGGCGGCGCTGTGCACGGACGCGGCCACGGCGGCCGGCGCGCGGCGCTGGAACCACGCCAACGTGCTCGCGCTGAGCCTGCGGCTGACCTCGGGGCCGATGCTGGTCGAGATCCTGGACGCGTGGTTCGACACGGCCGAGAGCCAGGACATCGCCGACGTGCTCAACGTCGAGCGGGTGGCCGAGATCCGGGGCTGATTCCCCCCGGGGCCGCTGCGTCCGGGACGGCCCGATCGAGGTAGTCGGGGAGGTCGGCGAAGTGGCCGATCACCCCGATCTCTTCGGCCAGGCCGGCGGGGCGTCCGGTCGGCGCGATCAACACCGCCTGCATGCCGTACAGGTGCGGGGCGGTGGCGTCCTTGCTCGGGGTGTTCCCGACGAACATGATCTGCTGGCGCGCGACGCCGCCGCACGCGCGCTCGACCTCGGCGTAAAAGTCCGGGTGCGGTTTGCGCAGGCCGATCGTGCAGGACAGGACGACGGCGTCGAAGCATGCCTCGATGCCCGCCCGGGCCAACGTGCGCCGGCGCACCGCCTCGGGGCGCTGGGTGTCGCACGCGAGCACGCACACCAGGTCGCGGCGGGCACGGATGTGCCGCAACGCCTCGGCCGCCCGGCCGATGACCCGCGAGTCGGGGACACGTTCGAAGACCGGCCCGGCGACCGCCTCGGGGTCCGGCACGCGCGCCCCGCACCGGGCGGCGGCGTGCCGGATCTCGTCCGCGAACGAGGTGTGTTCGTCCCGGACCCGGTCGCCCGCGCGGGTGATGCGATGCACGTGGTCGAAGGCGGCGGCGAACGTGTCGGGGATGTCGGTACCGGGCATCCCGCGCAACACTTCGACCACCGTGCGGCCGTCCGGATCGGGCCCGGGAACGGCCAGGGTGTCGCCGAAGTCGAGGGCCAGGGCACGAAGGATCATGATCATCCGGGTCCCCACAAGCCGCCGGACCTACTCCTTCGCGACCGGCGTCGGGGTGCTGCGCGGGGCCTGCGGCTCGGGGTCGGTCAGGCTCCGGGACAGGAACCAGGCGAGCGCGCACAGCGCGATCAGTGGGGTCAGCGCCACGCGCAGGGTGGTGAGTTCGGCGAGCGCGCCGATCGCGGGGGTGGCCACGCCGCCGATGCTGACGGCCAGCCCCAGGGTGACGCCGCTCGCGGTGCCGACCCGGTTGGGCAGGTAGTCCTGGCCGAGGGTGACGTGCAGCGAGAACGGGATGTAGAGGGCGATCGCGGCGGCCGCTGCGAAGACGTACAGGCCCGGCCCGGGGGCCGCCACGATGCCGGCGGTGGCCGGGACGGAG
Source organism: Embleya sp. NPDC005971 (assembly GCF_040629175.1). Lineage (NCBI taxonomy): Bacteria > Bacillati > Actinomycetota > Actinomycetes > Kitasatosporales > Streptomycetaceae > Embleya > Embleya sp. NPDC005971. Next base: position 17,890 of record NZ_JBEXUX010000003.1, read on the forward strand.
GCCGCGTACGCGCCGCGCAGGGTGCGGACCCGGCCCAGGCGCGCGGCCAGTCGGCCACCCAGCACGGTGCCGATCGCGCCGCCCGCGAAGAGGGTGAACAGGGCGATGGAGCCGGCCGTCGAGCCGCCGGCGGTGTGGTGTTCGGCGTACAGCGCGATGAAGGTGCTCAAGCCGATGAAGACGATCGAGCGGCAGACGATGACGGCGGACAGCCGGGCGAAACCGGACCAGTCGTCCGATCGGCGCGGACCGGCGAAGGCACGGGTCGCGGCCGCGTGTCGGGCCAACCGGCGGATCACCGACGCGGTCACCAGGACCCCGGCGACCGCGGGCAACAACAGCCACGGGGTGGCGCTCAGGCCGCCCGCGGACAGGATCGGCGAGGCGACGATCGGCGCGAGCGCGAAGCCGATGTTGCCGCCGAGCGAGTACCAGCCCATCGCGACGTGGCTGCCCCGGCAGGCCACCCGGGCCAGCCGGGCCGACTCCGGGTGGTAGGCGGCGACGCCCATTCCGGACAGCGCGATGGCGAGCCAGGTGAGCGGGTACGAGTCGGCGGGCCCGGCCAGCGCGATGCCCAGGCCCGCGCCGGTCGTGCTGACCGGGATCAGCCACGGCATGGTCCAGCGGTCGGTGAGCGCGCCGAACAGCGGCTGCACGATCGAGGACAGCAGGGTGGCGGCCAACACGATGCCGGAGGCGGCGACGTAGCCGTAGTGCCGTTCGGCCACCAGGAACGGGACCAGGCAGGGCACCACGCCCTGGTAGAAGTCCACGGTGGCGTGGCCGATCGCCATCATCGGGATGGCGCGGCGATCGGCGGCGGTCACCGGGGTAGACGGCTCGGCGACGCCGGAGCCTTCGCGGGCGGCGGAGTGTTCGGTGGGTACGGGATTGCTCACCTGTCGATGATCGAAGCCGGCGGCTGCGGCGGGCTTCCGATAATCTGCCGAATGATGCCGATCTCCAGCCAATCCCCCGCCCAGCCGCGAGCCGGGGCGATCACGACCACCCGGCACCTGGCCGCGGGCGGTGAGGTGACCGCGCATCGACACGACGTGCACCAGATCGTCTACGCCGGTCGCGGCGTGTTGTCGGTGGCCACCGACGCCGGGAGCTGGGTCGCGCCGCCCACGCGCGCGTTGTGGATCCCGGCGGGCACCGTGCACCGGCATCGCGCGCACGGGCGGACGGTCCTGCACGCGGTGGGCATCCCGGCCGACGCCGACCCGCCGGCCCCGGAGCGGCCCGCCGTGCTCGCGGTCGGTCCGCTGCTGCGCGAGCTGATCATCGCCTACAGCCGGCCCGAACTCGAGGGCACCGACGAGGGCTCGCGGATCCTGGCGGTGCTCCTGGACCAGCTTCGACACACCCCGCAGCAGGCGCTGCACCTGCCCGTCGGGCGGGATCCGCGGCTGGTCGCGGTGTGCGAGCTGCTGCGGGCCGATCCCGCCGATCGGCGCACACTCGCCGCGCTGGGCGCGGCGGCGGGAGCCGGCGAGCGCACGCTGACCCGGCTGTTCGCCGCCGAGCTGGGCATGACGTTTCCGCAGTGGCGCACCCAGTTGCGCCTGCACCACGCGCTGTGCCTGCTCGCCGAGGACGTACCGGTGACCGCCGTCGCGCACCGCTGCGGCTGGTCCTCGGCGAGCGCCTTCATCGACGTGTTCCGCCGCGCGTTCGGACACACCCCGGGCGCGCACCGCGCGGACGATTGAAGACACTCCCGGGGCTCCCGGGCGCGGCGGATCAGCCGCGTACGCCCGGCAGGCCGGTGACGAAGTCGGCGAAGGCGGAGAGGTTGCGGGTCTGCATGAGCACTCGGCCCGGGCCGGTGAAGTCGAAGACCAGGCCCTCGCCGGAGGTGACCGACGCGATGGTCCGCCCGCGCGCGGCCCGGCGGGTGGTGAAGGTGATCGTGGGCGAGTACGCGACCACATGGCCGGTGTCCACCACGACCTGCTCTCCCGCCTCCAGGTCGAGCACGTCCAGCGCGCCGTAGCAGCCCATGATCACCTCGCCCTGGCCGGACGCGTGCACCAGGAAGCCGCCCTCGCCGCCGACCAGGTTGCGCAGGCCGCCCCAGCGGGTGTCGATCCGCACGCCGGCGGAGTTGGCCAACCAACTGGTCCGAGTCAGCAGGAACTCGGGCACCTCGGGGGTCAGCGTGACATTGGCGATGTCGCCGGGCAGCGCGGTGGCCACGTCGACCCAGCCGCCCTGGGCGGGTGCGGTGAACGTGGTCTGAAAGAACGACTCGCCGCCGAGCACACTGCGCTTGAGCCCGCGGATGATGCCGCCCTCGACCTTGGCGGAGATGTCCACGCCCGCGCTGTGCGCCATCATCGCGCCGGATTCGGCCCGCATCGCCTCGCCCGGATCGAGCCGGCAGCGGGCGGCGGCGAACGCGGGACCGTGTCTGACTTCGACTCTCATCCCGTGAACGTGACACGGGCCGGGACCGCGCACCGACCGAAACGGCCCGACCGGGCGACTCGCGTCACCCGATCGGGTCGGCGCCCGCGACCGCCGGCTCACCGGGCCGGCGGGATGCCCTTGATCATCGCGAAGCGGGCGCCGAAGGGGTCGGCCAGCATCGCGATCCGGCCGACGTCCGGGATGTCGTAGGGCGCCATCAGCTCGGTCCCGCCGAGCTCGATCGCCCGGGCGAACGACGCGTCGCAGTCGTCGACGCCGAGGTAGATCTGCCACTGCGGGGCGGTCTGTCCGGGGTCGACCTCCATCACGCCGCCCTGCATGGCGTCCATGTCCTCGCCCGGGTAGGCGAGGCTGTAGACGCCGGCGGGCGAGGGGAAGTCCTGGTAGTTCCAGCCGAAGACCGAGTGGTAGAAGCCGGTGGCCGCGACCCGGTCCGGGGTGTACAGCTCGGTCCAACACAGCGCGCCGACGTCCTGGACCAGTTCCAGGCCCTTGTTCGTGCCCTGCTGCCACACCATGAAGCCCACGCCGGTGGAGTCGGCGTACCCGGCCATCCGGCCCATGTCCATGACGTCCATCGGCGGGAGCAGCACCCGGCCGCCGGCCTGCTCGACCGCCTTGGTGGTGGCGTCGGCGTTCGGGGTGCGGAAGTAGACGGACCACGCGGGGGCCGCGCTCACGTCCATCAGCGGGGCGAGCGCGGCGACGCTCTTGCCGCCCTTGCGCAGGATCGCGTAGCCGCCGGTCTCCGGGCCGGTGATCTCCAGGTCCCATCCGAACAGGTCGCCGTAGAACGCGCCGGCCGCCGGAATGTCGGGCACCCCGAGGTCGATCCAGATCGGGGCGCCGGGGGCAAAATCGGTCGTGAGCATGACTGGTCACTCTCCAGTGGGTCGATCGCCGTACGGATCGCGATATCGCCTGTGTAGAGGTGGACCGGGGCGGCCCGAAGAACTCATCGCTTCGGACCGGGGCGTCCGGCACCGATCACACGCGGCTCTACCGAATGCCCCGTCCGTCGGGATCGCTACCGTCGGGGACATCCAGACCCGCGACCGCGTACCACCGTGTGGCTCGCGACCCGCTCACGGCGGCCCCGCGCTCACGTCGTCGGCGCCGCCGTGGGTGTGCCCGCGGGTGCCGCCGGGGCCGAGGGCAGCAGGGCCTCGCAGGTCTTCAGCGCCTCGGCGACCTTGGGGTCGGACCGGTCCAGTGCGGCGGCCCCCCCGGCCGGCAGCTCGACCCGATGGTCCTTGAGGCAACCCGCGAACGCCTCGGCGGCCGAGTTGCCGGCGCGCCGGGGGCCGGCCGTACCGCCGCCCGGCCCCCGCGAGGGGCGCAGCTTCGCGCACGCCTCCTCGGCCTTGCGATACGCCGGATCCGTCGAGCGCGGGTCGGGCCGAGCGCTCGGGAACCCGGTGGGCCGTTCACCGGCCGGTCGGCTCGGGCGGGCCGACGGGCGACCGGACGGGCGGCTGGTCGGGCGACCCGCGCCCGGGGGACGGTTGCCGCCGTCCGGTCGACCCGTCGGTACCTCGACCCCGTTCGCACGCAGGCAGTCGGTGTACGCCTTGCCGGCGTCCCCACCACCACTTGCCGCGCTCGACGGGGCCGAGGCACTCGTGCTCTCGTTGCCGCTCCCCCCACATCCGGCCAGCAACAGCACGAGTGCCGAGGCGGTCACCGGCAGCAGCGTCGTGGTCCACGCCGGTCGACCCGGGTACCTCGTCATGACGTCCTTCCCACGAGCCTCGGGGTCGGCGCCGGACGGCGCACCGCCCATCCCCCCGGACTCAAGCACGGCGGGGTGATCGCCGCCCGCGCGTCGCCTGGGAGTTCCCTGGGAGCCCCACCCCGGATCGGGGCCGGACCGGCCGGGCCAGCGCGCGATTTGGCGTGATCGGGCGCGATTTCGATGGTTCTGCACGCCTGTCGCGACCTCTGTGCCGAGCTCGCGCTCCCAGTCGACTCCCAGGCGCCGGACAGTCTTCGGGGACGTGCCCGGACCAGGCTGTGCGGCCATGAGGCGTGTACGACTCCGACGGAAGTCGGTCCTGATCAACCTGGCCCTGGCCACCGCGATGGTGACCGGCGCCGGCTTCGCCTACGCGGCCGTGGACGACGGTGGTGGATCCTCCGGTACGACCAGGACGCGCACCGGCACGGTGACCAGGGGCACCGTGCTGGCCACGGTTTCCGCGGCGGGGTCGTTGACCTCGCCCTCGGATGTGGGCGTCGGCTTCACCGCCGCCGGCCGGGTCACCACCGTCGCGGTCAAGGTCGGCGACACCGTCACCGCCGGCCAGGTCCTCGCGCAGGTCGACCCGACCCAGGCGCGGGAGGCGCTGGAGGCGGCGAAGGCGGCCGTCACGGTGGCCCAGGCGAATCTGACCAAGGCCCGAGCGGGCACCCCGGTCCAGCAGAACGGCGGCGGCGGCAACGGCAGTGGCGGTGGCAATCAGGGCACGGACGCCCAGAACACGGTCCTGCGCGGCTCGACCGGCGGCGCCGCCCCGAGCCGAGGCACCGACGCTGTGCCCACCGCCACGTCCACGCCGGCGCCGCCCCGGACCACGTCGCCCCCCGTCACCCAGCCGCACCCGACCATCACCGTCACCGTCACCAAGACCCCGCCGGCCACCCCGTCGCCGAGCACGACGGTCGACGCGGCGGCGGTGAGCCAGGCCGAGTCGGCCCTGATCGCGGCGAACAACAAGGTCGCCGACGCCCAACGCGCCCTGGACGGCTGCGTGCTCAAGGCGCCGTCGGCCGGCATCGTGGCAGCGGTCTCCGGCAAGGTCGGCGACACCGTCTCCGCGACGGGTTCCGCGAGCGGATCGAGCGGGTCGGGCGCATCCGGTGGGTCCGGCGGCCAGGGCGGCTCGTCCACCTCGTCCTCTTCGAGCACCGCCGTGACCGGCTTCGTGGTGATCGCCAACCCGACCGGCATGGAGACCCGGGTGTCCTTCCCGGAGGCCGACGCCGCCAAGGTCAAGGCCGGTCAACCGGCCACCGTGACGCTCAACGTGAATTCCGCGATCCGGCTGAACGCCAAGGTGGTCAGCGTGAATCCGCTGCCGGACAGCGGCGCGACGTCGGGTTCGGTCAAGTACGGCGCGACGATCGCGCTGGAGGGTGACGTGTCCGCGCTGCGCACCGGACAGACCGCGAACATCTCGGTGGTCGTCGCGGCGGCCGACAACACGTTGCAGGTGCCCTCCGCCGCGGTCACCGGCACCGGTGCCACCGCCTCGGTACGGGTCCTGGTCGACGGGGTCGAGCAGCGCCGCACGGTGACCGCGGGCGTGGTCGGCGACCAGAGCACCCAGATCGTCTCCGGCCTGGCCGAGGGCGACCGGATCGTGATCGGCACCGTCGCCGCGACCGGCACCACCGGCTCCACGTCGGGGCGTTCCGGCCAGTCCGGCCGAGGCGGCACAGCCGGCGGCGGCCTGCCCGCGCCCGGTATCGGCAACTTCCCCGGCGGCGGCACCGGCACCGGCGGCGGCGCGGCCGGCGGCGGCAACCCGCGCGGCGGCTCGCGATGACCGGGCCGCAGCCGCCCCGCCCCGCGCCGGTGATCGACGTACGCGCGGCGACCAAGTCGTACGGCCGCGGCGCCGCCTCGGTGCACGCGCTGCGCGGCGTCGACCTGACCATCGAGAGCGGCGAATACGTCGCCATCATGGGCAGTTCGGGCTCCGGCAAATCCACCCTGATGAACCTGCTCGGCTGCCTGGACGTGCCCACCTCGGGCCGCTACCTGCTGGACGGTCTCGACGTCGGCCGACTGGACGAGCGGCAACTCGCGCTGGTCCGCAACCGCCGGATCGGCTTCGTCTTCCAGTCCTTCAACCTGATCCCGCGCACCAGCGCGCTCGCCCAGGTCGAACTGCCGCTCTCCTACGCCGGCGTGCGCGCCCGCGAGCGTCGGCGCCGCGCACTGGCCGCGCTGGAACTGGTCGGCCTGGCCGACCGCACCGACCACGCGCCCAACGAACTCTCCGGCGGCCAACAACAACGCGTCGCGCTGGCCCGGGCGTTGGTCACCGCACCGGCGCTGCTGCTGGCCGACGAGCCGACCGGCAACCTGGACAGCCACAGCACCGCGGACGTGCTCGGCATCCTGGACCGGTTGCACGACGCCGGACGCACGATCGTGATCATCACCCACGAGGACGAGGTGGCCGCGCGCGCCGAGCGGGTGCTGCGCCTGGTCGACGGCCTGGTGGTCGGCGACCACCGCCGCACCCGGACACCGGCGTCGACGTCGGCATCCGGCGCGCCGCCGCGACCCGTTCCGCTCGACGAGGGGGCCCGCCGGTGAACCCCGTCGAGGTACTGCGCTTCGCCGTCCTGGGCCTGGCCGCCAACAAGATCCGCACCGCGCTGACCATGCTCGGCGTACTGATCGGCGTCGGCGCGGTGATCCTGCTGGTCGCCGTCGGCAACGGCTCGTCCAAGTCCGTCCAGGAATCGATCCAACGCCTGGGCACCAACCTGCTGACCGTCTCGCACACCGCGGGCGGCGGGCGGTTCGGCGCGGCCGGGCAGGGCAGCGCGCTCAAGGACCTCACACCGGACGACGCCCAGGCGCTCGTCGACAAGACCTCGGCCCCGCACGTGCGGTCGGCCGCGCCGGTGCAGACCACGTCGCAGAGCATCACCTACGCCGGCCAGTCGGTGACCGTGTCCCAGATCGTCGGCACCACACCCGACTGGTTCGACACGACCAACCACGACCTCGCCCGGGGCAGCCTGTTCGGCACCGAGGACGTGACCGCCCGCCGCAAGGTCGCCGTGTTGGGCAGCACCACGGTGGAGAACGTGTTCGGCACCGAGGACGCGATCGACAAGGAGATCCTGATCGGCGGCATCCCGTTTCGGGTCGCCGGCGTTCTGCGGACCAAGGGCGGCAACGGCGCGGCGGACTCCGACGACACCATCGTGATGCCGGTGACCACGATGCGCGACAGCCTGACCGGCTACGGCTCGTTGTCCTCGATCGCGATCCGAGCCACCTCCGCCGCCGACACCGTGCTCGCCCAGGACGAGGTCACCTCGATCCTGAACAACCGGCACCGGATCACCGGTTCCGCGCAGAGCGACTTCCGGATCACCAATCAGCAGTCGCTGCTGAGCGCGAACGACGAGGCCGACAAGACCTTCACCGTGCTGCTCGCCGCGGTCGCGGCGATCTCGCTGCTGGTCGGTGGGATCGGGATCACCAACATCATGCTGGTGACCGTCGCCGAACGCACCCGCGAGATCGGCATCCGCAAGGCGATCGGTGCCCCACGCGGCGCGATCCTGGGCCAGTTCCTCGCCGAGTCGACCCTGCTGTCCGTGCTCGGCGGCGGACTGGGCGTGGCCGCCGGGCTGTTCGCGGCGCGCTTCGAGGTGGTCGGGATCAAACCGGTCGTGGTGCCGAGTTCGGTGCTCGGTTCGTTCGCCGTATCGGTGGCGATCGGCCTGTTCTTCGGCGGCTACCCGGCCGCGCGCGCCGCGGCACTGCGACCGATCGAGGCGCTCCGGCACGAATAGCCGTACCCGCGGCCCGAACGCTCCCCGCCGTATTCGCGGGCCGAACGATCCCCCGCCGTTCCCGTGTCCTTTGGAGGAGACCCGCGACCATGACGCCCCAGCAGCACGCCGGCCGGCCCGACACCCGGCCGCCACACGCCACCCCCGACGAGCCGCGGCCCGATTCCGGGCCTGCCGAGGCCGGTTCCGCCGATCCCGCGGCCGAGACCGGGTTCGTCGCCGGCTTCCGAACCGAGGCGGAAGTCGGCGACGACGCCCATCGCGACGAGTCGCCGGAGGAGATCCTGGGCCGACCGCCGGCCGCGCGCGACGTCGCCGCCGAACTCGCCGCCCCACCCCGGCGCAGGCTGCCCATGCTCACCCTGGCCCTGGGCGCGGGCGTGTTCGCCTCGATCGGCTTCCTGGCCGGCGTCGAGGTGCAGAAGGACCATGCCGGCGGCACGACCCGGGCCGCCGGCCCCGCCGCCGGCGCCGCATCGGGTGCGAACCCGTACGGCGCCCGCGCGGCGGGAGCCGGCGCGACCACGGCCGGCGGCCAACCCGGCACCGCCCGCACCGGCGCCGCCGCGGACCTCACCACCGGCACCGTGAAGGTTGTGGACGACTCTTTCATCTACGTCTCAGATTCAGCCGGCAACATCGTCAAGGTGAAAACCGACGCCGGTACCAAGATTCAGGTCGTCCGCGACGGCAGGACCGTCGACCTCAAGCCCGGCGACGCCGTCGTGGTGCGCGGTGCCACCGGCGCCGACGGCTCGGTGACCGCCACCTCGGTCACCGAGGGCACCGGCGCGGTCGCGCGTCCCGGGGCCGCCGGCACCGGCGGAGCGGGCTGAGGTGGCCACGCCCGTCGAGGTCGGCGCCCGGGCCCGCCTGCTGGTCGTCGACGACGAGCCCAACATCCGCGAACTCCTGTCCGCCAGCCTGCGCTTCGCCGGATTCGAGGTCGACTCGGCGGCGGACGGCGCGGACGCGTTGGCGGCGGTGGCGCGTTGCCGGCCGAATCTGGTCGTGCTCGACGTGATGTTGCCGGACCTGGACGGCTTCGAGGTGGTGCGCCGGCTGCGCGCCGACGGAACCCACCTGCCGGTGCTGTTCCTGACCGCGAAGGACACCACCAAGGACAAGATCACCGGATTGACCCTGGGTGGGGACGACTACGTCACCAAGCCCTTCAGCCTGGAGGAGTTGATCGCCCGGATCCAGGCGGTGCTGCGCCGGGTGGACGGCGGCGCCGGCGTGCCGACGCCCTCGAACCGGATCGTGATCGCCGACCTCGAACTCGACCCGGACGGCCACGAGGTGCTGCGCGGCGGCCGACCGGTACTGCTCTCGCCCACCGAGTTCAAGCTGCTGCGCTACCTGATGCTCAACACCGGCCGGGTGGTGTCCAAGACCCAGATCCTGGACCACGTCTGGCAGTACGACTTCGGCGGCGACCTGAGCATCGTCGAGTCCTACATCAGCTACCTGCGGCGCAAGGTCGAACTCGACGTCGGCGGGGTCAAGTTGATCCACACCGTGCGCGGCGTCGGCTACGTGCTGCGCCGCCCGCAACCGACGGCCTGACGGCGCCGATGCGCGTCCCGCACCCGAGCCGTTCCTCGCTGCGCGTCCGGGTCCTGATCATCGCGATGGCGCTGGTCGCCGTCGCGCTGTTGGTCAGCCAGACGGTCGTGGTGGGGTCGCTGCGCGGCTACCTCACCGATCAGGTGGACCGGCAACTGGGCCAGGCCGCGCGCGGGATGGCGTTCCGGCTGCCGGAGACACCCGGCGAGCCGCGCGGCGGGCCGTCGGGCAATCGTGGTCGCGCGCCCGGGATCCTGCCGAGCCGCATCGTGGCCGAGTACCTGTATCCGGACGGCGGCACCCGGCAGCGGATCCGCTCGCCGGGCACCGAGGAGGAACTGGGGCCGCGCCTGCCGAGGCTGGACATCGCGGCGGTCCTGGCCCTGAACCGGCATCCGTTCGAGACCGACTCGGTGACCGGCGACGCGCGCTGGCGGGTGCTCGCGGTGCCGATGGCGAGCGGTGAGGGCAGCGTGGTGCTGGCCCAGCCGATGGACGACGTACGCGCCACCGTGAACCGGATGCGCACGGTGTGTCTGCTGATCGGCCTGACCTGCCTGGCCGTGCTCGGCGCGGCCGGCTGGTTCGCGCTGCGCGGCGGCCTGCGCCCGCTGCGCCGGATCGAGGAGACCGCGGCGGCGATCGCGGCCGGCGACCTGTCGCATCGGGTCCCGGTACCGGCGCCGGGAACGGAGATCGGCCGACTGTCCACGTCGATCAACGGCATGCTCGCGCAGATCGAGACCGCGTTCGCGGCCCGGGCCGAATCCGAGACCCGGATGCGCCGGTTCGTCGCCGACGCCGGTCACGAACTGCGCACCCCGTTGGCCAGCGTGCGCGGCTTCGCCGAGTTGTACCGGATGGGCGCGCTCACCGATCCGGCCGAGGTGGCCCGCACGATGCGCCGGATCGAGGACGAGGCGATCCGGATGGGCGGCCTGGTCGAGGACCTGCTGCAACTGGCCCGGCTGGACGAACAGCGCCCGCTCTGCAACGAGCCGGTGGACCTGCGCATCCTGGCCGCCGACGCGGTGCACGACATCAAGACGCTGGCCCCGGACCGCGCGGTCACCCTGATCGGCCTGGACGGCGGCGCGGCCCATCCGGTGACCGTCTCCGGCGACGAGTCGCGACTGCGCCAGGTGGTGGCCAACCTGGTCTCCAACGCACTCACGCACACCCCGGCCGGGACCGCGATCCGGATCGCGGTGGGCAGGACCCCCGCGCCGGACCCGTGCGCGGTCCTGGAAGTCGCCGACGCCGGCCCCGGACTGGCCCCGGCCGACGCACAGCGCGTCTTCGAACGCTTCTACCGCGTCGACTCCTCGCGCAGCCGCGCCGCGGGCGGCGGCTCGGGCCTGGGCCTGGCCATCGTCGCCGCCCTGGTCAACGCGCACGGCGGCCGCGTCGAGGTGCGCACGGCCCCGGGCGCGGGCGCGGTCTTTCGGGTGCTGCTGCCGGGCTGAACCCGCGAGGCAGGCCCGGCCCCGGACCCGAACGCGACGGCGGGCCGACCCGAGGCCGGCCCGCCGAGGGCACGTCGCGTTCAGCCCTGCGCGGGCATCGCCGACATGTCCATATAGACGACCTCCCACAGGTGCCCGTCCAGGTCCTGGAAGCTGCGGCCGTACATGAACTCCTCGTCCATCGGGTCGTTCGACTTGCCGCCGCCGGCCGCGAACGCCTTCTCGACCAACGCGTCGACACCCTCGCGGCTCTCCGCGCTCAGACACACGATCGCCTCGGTGGTCCGGGTCGCGTCGGCGATCTCCTTCTTGGTGAAGGTCTTGAAGAAGGGCTCGGCGAGCACCATCAGGTGGATCGTGTCGCTGATCGCGAACGAACTCGCGTTGTCGTCACTGAACTGCGCGTTCTGCTCGAACCCGAGCGCGGTGTAGAACGCCGTCGCCTTCGCGAGGTCCTTCACCGGCAGGTTCACAAAGATCATCGTGGCCATGATGCGGTCCCATCTCGTACGTCTCGCTCCGTTGCGGGGGTAGACGGCCCCACCCGCCGAAACTCATCGCTCGCGCGCCATCGGATTCGGCCGGCCGACCTCGTGACCGGCAACCGCGGCCACGACCGGGCCGGCGCGGGCCACGCCGTCCGCCCGCGTCCCCATACCCACCCCGAAAAGCCCCCGAACCGCCCCATCCACCGCATTCGCCCCATCCAAGATCCGTCGGGCAGGGCTCAGCCCTCCGAAACCTCTCCGTCGTCCGCCACCGCGACCCGGACCGCGGCGACGTCCGCGGCGGTGCCGACGACGGTGAGCCTCGGCCGTGCCTCCCCGATGCGGTCGGCTTCGGTGTAGGGCAGGACATATACCGCCATGCCCGCGCCGTCCGGCGTGTGGCCGACGTCCGCCAACCACGTCCGCACCCGATATTCGGTGAGCCAGGAGCCGTCGACCGCCCGAATATCCGCCCCGGGGTTGTCTTCTCCGGCGCCGACCACGTAGAGAACCTGCCGGAACGGTTCGCCGACGGCCAGGGATTCCCGGACGGCTTCCTCCGAGAGTCCGAGGATCCCGCCCGCCTCCGCCACGTCACCACCACACAGATCGACCATATGCGTCACGGAAACGGCACCGGCGTGACCGATGTGATAGGGAATGGGGTCCGAGGTCGGCCGGAAGGAAGTCTTTTCACCGGGCTGCACGGGCTCGGGGAGTTCAGGCTCGGAATCACTCGAGTAGAAAGACCAGGTAAGGAGCCTGGTGGGGCCGTGGAAATCGACCAGATTAAGGGAATTGTCGACGACGCCGGCCGCCTCCAAGCGATAGGCGATGCGCCGCACGTCCACTGCGACGTCCTGCCAGGAAGCATCGGCATTCGGCATGCAAAGAATCATCCAGGCGCCTTCGCGGGCGGGGCCCGCAGTCGCCAGGATCTTGATTTCCATATTTTCGCCCACCATGCCGAAGACATACCCGTCGGCCGTTTGCGGACTGCCGGACACCACCGAGGCGATCGCGCTCAGGTCGACATTCAAGGGCACGATCCACTGGATGCCGAAACCGCCCTCCCCCATCGCCCGACCGCCGAATTCAGGATCACCCGCCTCCGGAACCGGCACCGGTGAAAGGTCTTCCCGATCCGGCTTCCCCGGGTCGTCGAAGTCGTCGCCCAGACAGATCCGACGGGCCCAATACTCCGGGCTGTGCATCGTCAGGAAGGAACTGTCCGCTTCACGCGTGAAGTCCCATCGATAAGGCCGGAAATGTCGATCGACCCGAACGAGCGCTTCCTCCCGGGAGATACGGAAGAGACGTTCGATCTCCGCCACCACTCGCATCAGGTAGCTCTCGCCTGCATCGTCCACACGCGCCGCAAATCCCATGCTTCCCCCGCGAGGCTTTCCGTAGTGAATTCTACCGAGAAACCGGATACCGGGACCGGCGGATGGAATCCGCACGGCCTCGATATCCGGTAATCGGCCAATCTACCACGGGGGGCAATTGCCCGGAAGAATCCCTGGAGAATAGCGGACGTGACGTGTTCACGTATCGAGGTCCGTCGACCGGTCGGCTGGGTCCGCCCACCGGTTCGGTGCGATCTGATTCGACCATTGGGCCGCGCCGTTCGGCACACGCCGAACGGCAAGAAAGAAGGCTGGATTCCGCACCGACAAAGGAGGGCGGCGCGGCGGGCGGGGGTTCATGGCACCGGTTCGGATTCGCGTGCCGGTTTGCCGGCCGGCTTGGTGTCGCCGTGGCCGGGCCACCAGGCCGCGTGGCCGATCAGGGCGGTCAGGCTCGGGGTGAAGATCAGGGCCATGATGAAGGCCGCGATCGCGATACCGCTGGAGAGGGCGAAGCCCATCTGGGCGAGGGTCGAGTTGCCGGCCAGCATCAGGGTCGCGAAGGTGCCCGCCAGGATCACGCCCGCGGCGGCGATGGTGGGGCCCGAGTGCTTGACCGCGACGGCCGCCGCGTCGTGCGGGTTGTGGCCCTCGCGGGCCTCCTCACGCAGGCGCGACACCATCAGGATGTTGTAGTCGGTGCCGAGGGCGACCACGAAGAGGTACATGATCACCGGAAGCATGAACATCAGTCCGGGCTGGTCGCCGATCTGCTGGAACAGCACCGACGTGGCGCCGAGCGTCGCGCCGAACCCGAGTGCCACCGAGGCCATCAGGTACCACGGCGCGACCAGGCTGCGCAGCAACAGACCCAGGATGATCATGATGCACACCGCCGCGACCGGGAAGACCACCGAGTAGTCCCGGTCCACCGCGCGGTTGATGTCCACGTACACCGCGCTGATCCCGCCCACCAGTGCCCGGGTCCCGGCCGGCGCGGCCTCGTGCATGGTCGGGCGCAGGCGGTTCTTGATCGTCGACAGGGCCTCGTCGGTGGCGGGCGAGTCGGAGAGGACCACCGAGTACAACGCGGTCTGCCCGTCGGCGCTGAGCACCGGGTCGGCCACCGACCCCACCCCGCGAACCCCCTTCAGCACCGCCTCGAACGGCGCCCGTTCCGCCGGCGTGAGCGGTCGGCCGGCGGTGGACGTCAGGTAGACCTCGGTCGGGTCGGTGGTGCCCGGCGGGAAGCCCTTCTCCAGGTTCTTCATCGCGACCACGGATTCCTTGTCCGAGGGCAACGACGAACCGGCCAGGTCGAAGTTGGCCTGGTAACCCAGTGCGCCGATCGCGAGCACACCCATCACCAGCGCGGACGACACCGCGAACAACACGGGCCGGCGGCCGATGCCGCGGCCGAGCCGGGCGAAGCCGGTGCCGTGCGGCGCCACCCGCCAGGACTTCGACGGCCAGAACACCCGGGTACCCAGCAGCGAGACCACCGCCGGCACCAGCGTCAGGCCGGCCAGCAACGTCACGAACACCGCGATCGCCAGCGCCGGGCCCATCGAGCGCAGCATGCCGAGCGTGGAGAGCGTCAGCGCGGCGAAGGCCACGATCACCGCCGCCGCCGCGGACGCGATCGCCTCGCCGACCCTGGAGACCGCGTGCACCATGCCGTTCTTGGCGTCGGAGCCCTCGCGCAACACCTCGCGGTAGCGGAACAACAGGAACAACACGTAGTCCGTACCGACACCGAACAGCACCACGGTGAGCAGTTGTTCGATCGAGCTGTCCGCCTTCATGTCGAAGACCTTGTTGGCGGAGGCGATCAGTCCCGTGGCCATCGGCGCGATCAGCCCGATGATCACCACCGGCAACAACGCGATGATCGGGCTGCGGAAGATGATCAGCAGCAACAACACGATGATCACGATCGTGCCGACCGCGACCAGGGTGCCGGCGGTCTCGGACGAGTCCCGTTCGTCGAGCGCCTGCGCGGCCTGCCCGGTGATGCCGGCGGTCAGCGCGGTCCCGGCCACCTGCGCCTTGACGTCCTTGCGCATCTGCTCGACCGCGTCCTGCGGCGCCTCGTCGTTGGGATCGTTGATCTCCGGCATCGCGACCATCGCGGTCTGCACGAGCCCGTTCGGCGAGACCTGGCCCGGCGTCACCGCGAGCACGTCCTTGATCCCGCGCGCCTGCACCGACGCCGAGATCCTGGCCACCTCGGCGCTGTCCGCCGCGGTCATCGGCCGGCCGTCGGCGCGCTGGAAGACGATCACCGCGCCGATGTTCTCCTGCTGCGGGAAGTCCCGCTCGCGCAGGTCGGAGGCGCGCACCGATTCGTAGGACTTGGGCAGGAAGCTCTTCTCGTCCGTGGAGGAGGTCAGCTTCGGCGCGAGGCCGATCACCACACCCGCGGCGATCACCCAGGCCAGAATGACCCACCAGGGTCTGCGTACGACAAACCGGCCCAGGGCCGCGAACATGGGCGCCTCGCTTCGCACTCGTGACGAATACACCTACCTCGTGTCACCGTCGGTCGCCGCAGGCGGGCGCGCCAGCGGGGTGATCCGTGCGAGTGACACCCATGACGCGACCCGACACGCCCGGCGCGGGTGACGGACGGGTCGACCCGGGAGTGACGGTGGGATGTCCGGTCGGTACGGTTTGCCTGCCGTCCGGGCATGGGTGTCGGCCGGGTCCCGGATCCGGGCCGCGAGCATGCTCGGCGCCACCGCCGGCGGGGGCGGCGGGAGCGTCGCGCGACAGCACGGGGGATGGTCATGGTGGTGTCGAGGGTTCGCCGCGGCGCGCCGCGGGTCGCCTTCGGTCCGCACTCGGACGGCGGGCCGGCGGCGCTGCTCGCGCAGGTGGTGATCATGGCGGTCACCGGTGGGTTCTTCTTCGGCGGCTTCGTCGGTCTGGTGCAATCGACGCGGTTGTCGACCGGCGCCAAGGCGATCGCGCTGGGGCTCCTGCTCGCCCTGGTCACCCTGCATCTGCGCAATTGCGTACGCCCGGCGGACGGCTCGCGACCGGCCGGGTGGAGGTGGACGCTCGGCGCCCAGGCCGTGCTCACCTATCTGCCGATGACCTGGTTCCACGAGACCTGGTACGGCAACCCGGGCTTCCTGGCCGGCGCCGCCCTGCTCCTGTTGCGGCCGGCCTGGACGGGCTGGGTCGGGTTCCTGGCGGTGGTGGCCGCCCAGGTGCCGGTGGCGCTCGCGGTGCGGCCGACCGTGGTGGAGGCGCTGTATCTGGTGGTGGGGCAGGCCGCGCTGGTCGGTCTGGCGGTGTACGCGTCGGCCGGGCTGGCCGACCTGGTCGCCGCCCTGGCCGCGACCCGGACCGCGCTCGCCGACGCCGAGGTCGCCCGCGAACGGCTGGGCTTCGCCCGGCAACTCAGCGACGGCGTCGGGGCGAGCCTGACCCGCATCCTGGCCCGCGGCGAGGCGCTGCCGGCCGGACTGCGCGAGCACCCCGAACGCACCCGCCCGGAACTGGCCGACGCGCTGGCCGAGGCCAGGAGCGCGATGACCTCGGCCCGGGCCTTCGCGCACGCGCACAAGAGCGTCGAGAGCACCGCGCCGCCGGCGATCACCGACGAGCCGACGCCGCGCGCGGTCGCGGTGTTGCGGGTGGTGATCCTGGTGCTGATCATCGTGCCGCTGCCGCTGCGGGTGTCGGCCGCGAGCGACTACTCCCCCGGCCGCCGGGCGCTGTTCGTGTTGCTGCTGATCGCCTTCGTCGCGCTCTACATCCGCAACTGCACACCGGCGCCGGGTGGGCGACCGCGCCGGTGGCAGTGGACGTTCGCGGCGCAGATCGGGCTCGCCTACCTGCCGCTGGTGGTCTTCGACGCCCGGGTCTGGTCGGTGGGACTGTTCCTGGCCGGGCCCGCGCTGCTCCTGCTGCGTGGGCCGTGGCGGGTGCTCGCGGTGGCCGGGTTCGCGTGTCACGACCTGTACTTCGGTACCTGGAGTCCGACCGCGCTCGACCACGTGTATCACGTGGTGTGGATCCTGGAGCGCGCCGCGCTGGTGTACGGGCTGGTTCGGATGGCCGACCTGGCGCGGGCGTTGCGGGTGGCCCGGATCGAGTTGGCCGCCGCGCAGGTGGCCCGCGAGCGGCTGCGGCTGGGGCACGACCTGCACGATCTGCTCGGGTTCAGCCTGTCCGCGCTGGTGCTCAAGAGCCAGTTGGCGCTGCGCCTGGTCGACCGCGATCCGCCGGCGGCGGCGGCCCAGGTCACCGAGGGCCTGGCGTTGGCCCGACAGGCGCTGGCCGACGTGGGCACGGTCGCGGGCGGTTATCGCGGGATGTCGTTGGCGGTGGAGGCGCGGATCGCCCGGGACGTGCTGGCCGGGGCCGGGATGGTGGTGGAGGTGGCCGTCGACGTGGGCGAGTTGCCCGCGGGCGTCGACACCGTGCTGGCGACCGTGCTGCGCGAGGGCGCCACCAACGTGCTGCGGCACAGCGCGGCGAGCCGGTGCACGATCACCGCGTCGGTCGAGCCGGACGGTGCGGTCGTCCTGGTCCTGACCAACGACGGTGTGCGCGCCGACGCCGATCCCGGGCCGACCGGCGCGGGTCTGGGGTTGCGTTCGCTCGACGGGCGGCTGGCGACGCTGGGCGGAACGCTCACCGCCGACGTCGTCGGCGAGGCGTTCCGACTCTTTGCCCGGGTGCCCGATCAGGGGCGGACTGCGCCCGTGAGCGCGTGAATCCGCCCGGATACGGCCGAAACAACGGACCCGTACCGAGAGTTCGGCTGCCCGTTGTCGTCCGTCGATGGTGGGATGGGGTATCACTGCATTGGCGATCGCACGTCACACGACATGCGCACGTCGCGCCGGCGCACGCCGGGCTTCTACAGTCCTGTAGATTTACCCATCGGGCGGCCGTCGCGTGATCACCCGATCCGCCTGTACCCCGATATGCACGAGGGAAGGAAGCACTGCCATGGGAGTCAGCCTCGCCAAGGGCGGCAACGTATCCCTGTCCAAGGCCGCGCCCGGCCTCACCGCGGTCGCGGTGGGTCTCGGATGGGATGCGCGCAGCACGACCGGTGCGGACTTCGACCTCGACGCGAGCGCGCTGCTGCTCGGCAACGACGGTCGGGTGTTGTCCGATCTGCACTTCGTCTTCTACAACAACCTGACCAGCCCCGACGGCTCGGTCCAGCACACCGGCGACAACCTCACCGGTGAGGGCGAGGGCGACGACGAGACCGTCAACGTCGACCTCGCGTCCGTGCCGGCCGATGTCCAGCGGGTGGTCTTCCCGGTGTCCATCCACGACGCGGTGGCCCGGGACCAGTCCTTCGGCCAGGTGCGCAACGCGTACATCCGGGTGGTCAACCGCGCGGACAACAACGAGCTCGCCCGCTACGACCTCACCGAGGACGCGTCCACCGAGACCGCGATGGTCTTCGGTGAGCTGTACCGCAACGGCAACGAGTGGAAGTTCCGCGCGGTCGGCCAGGGTTACGCCTCGGGTCTCGCCGGCATCGCGAAGGACTTCGGCGTCAACGTCTGAGCCGATTCCCGGGTTCGCACCCGGGCGCACGACCCGCACCCGCCGTGCAACAGGGCCGCATCGTCCTCGGTGCGGCCCTGACGTCGCATCGGGGAACGATTCGGCGCGGACGGCGGTTGATCCTGAACCAGAGCACGAAGCACGCAGCGACACGGTGGCGGCGCGACCGCCCCGTACCGAACAAGGAGTGGGCGTCATGGCCGGTCTCGACAAGCTGATCAAGAAGGCGACCGACTACGCCAAGAAGAACCCGGACAAGGTCAAGTCCATCGTGGACAAGGTGAAGAAGCAGGCGGACAAGCGCAAGGGTCACTGACCCCGACGCCACCGGGCGCGCGGCCGCCTCCCCCGCCTGCCGCTACGGGAGCGGCCCGCCGCCCGAGGGTCGACCGCCCTCGGCTGCGCCGTGCCGCGGCGGGTGCAGCCGCTCCGCCAGCGCGTCGAAGCCCGCCGCGAAGGCGCTCGTGCTCGGCGCCGGACCGGGACCGCGCAACCGCCCGGCGAGCGCCGAGCCCAACCCGGCCATCCGGGTCACCTCGTCCGCCATCGTCTCCACGTCGTCGGGCCACGGATAGTCCGGCTGCGCGAGATACAGCGCGACCAGTCCGTGCAGCGCCGCGAGCATCTGCAGGGTCAGCCGGGTCGGATCGCCGACCAGGACACCCGCGTCCAGACACGGCTGGATCGCCTCGCCGACGTAGGCCAGGCAGGCATCCGCCGCGGTCCACCCGGTCTGCCCGGCGGACCTCGGCCGCATCATCAACAGGCGGTACTGCACCGGGTGTTCGAGCCCGAAGCGAACGAAGGCGGCACCGCGGCGGCGCATCGACTGGTACGGGTCCTCGACACCGGTCCCCGCCTCGCGCATCCGCCGCCCGAGGTCCTCCCACACCGCCAGGCAGACCGCCTCGACCAGATCCTGCTTGTTCGCGAAGTGCAGGTATACCGACGGAGTCGTCACCCCCGCCCGTGCGGCCACCGCGCGCAACGTCAGCGCGGACTCGTCGCCGGCCTCGTCGAGCAGCGCGGTCGCCGCGCGCAGGATCTCGTCGCGCAGCAGCGCCCCGTCTCCGGGTCGGGCGCGGGCGCGGGATCGGCTGGTGGCAGGCACCACCCCAGTTGACAGCCGCCGAGTTGACGTTGTCAACTTGACAACGTCAACTCAGGTGAGGGGTTCGGGATGAGCACTGCGTCGTCGACGGCGGGACCGACCGGTCTGGAGCAGCTCCAGGCACTGCGGGACCACGGCATGCCCACGGGAATCGGCCCGTTCATCGGCATGGAGCCGGAAGAGGTCGAGGACGGCCGGATCGTGTTCGGCGCGGCCGCGCGGCCCGAGTTCGCCAACCCGATCGGCACCATGCACGGTGGCATCGCGGCCACTCTGCTCGACTCGGCGATGGCCTGCGCGGTGCACACCACACTGCCGCCCGCCACCGGCTACACGTCGCTGGACATCTCGGTGCGCTACCTGCGCCCGGGCCCACTGGACGGCAGCAAGCTGCGCGCCGAGGGTCGGGTCATCCACCGGGGACGCACCATCCGTACCGCCGAGGCCGAACTCACGGACCACCAGGGCCGATTGCTCGCCACGGCGACCACGACCTGCCTGATCATGCCGCTGGGCTGAGGCGCCGTCGCGGACGCGGGCGGCGTATCGCCGCCGCCGTCGGGTCACCGTTCGGCGCCGATGCGCTCGACGCCCGCCGGCAGCCGCTCCGGGGTCAGGAACGCCCGCAACTCGTGCCGGAACGCCCGCGCCGCGTGGGTGAGCGCGGCGTCGCTGCGGTGCGCGAGCGCGATGGTGCGGGACAGGCCCGGCGGGGTGAGCGGCGTCGCGGTCAGGCCCGGCCGCCCGGCCAGCACCATGCTCGGCACGATCGCCGGCCCCAGGCCCACCTCGACGAACCGCAGCACCGCGTCCATCTCGCCGCCCTCGATCGCGAACTCCGGCTCGAAACCCGCCTCGTGACACGCCGTCAAGGTCGCCTCGCGCAGGTCGTAGCCGTCCCGGAACATCACCAGCCGCACCCCGCGCAGCGCCGCGATCGGCACCGTCGCACCGGCCACCGGCGGCGTACCCGCGAGCACCAGGTCCTCGCGCAGCAGCGGTTCGGTGGTCAGCGCCGCGCCCACCCCCTGCGGCGGCACCACGATCAGCGCCAGATCCAGGTCACCGCGCAGCAGCGAGCGCACCAGGTCGCGCGAGCCGTTCTCGTCGACCAGCAGCCGGATGCCGGCGTAGCGGTCCTGGAAGCTGCGCAGCACCTCGGCCAGCAGGCTCGCCGACAACGACGGCGTGGCGCCGATCCGCACCCGACCCGAGCGCAGCCCGACCAGTTCGGCCACCTCCAGGTGGGCCACGTCCACGTCCGCCAGGATCCGCCGCGCGATCGGCAACAACCGCTCCCCCGCCGGGGTCAACGCGATGTTGCCGCGCACCCGGGTGAACAGTTCGGCGCCCAACTCGTGCTCCAGGGACCGAATCTGCTTGGACAACGACGGTTGGGCGACATGCGAGCGCGCCGCCGCCCGGGTGAAGTGCCGGGTCTCGGCGACCGCGACGAAGTAGACGAGCTGCTGAAACTGCATATCCCCAGCCTCGCATAGCCGGCAGCTATCGAAACGAGGCATTTCCGGTCTTGGACGGCATGACCTCGGTCCACCTACCGTCGAGCACATGGCGACCCTGACCCGCGCTCCCGCATCCGCCGGGCGGCGCAGGCAGGGAGCGTCGCACCGCTCGACCGTGGTGATGAAAATCGCGATGGCGCTCAGCGGTGCCGTGCTCCTTGCCTACCTGACCGCCCACATGCTGGGCAATCTGAAGATCTTCTTCGGCGAGTCGAGCTTCGACCACTACGCCCACTGGTTGCGCACCATCGGCGAACCGCTGGTTCCGCACGAGGGCACGCTGTGGATCATCCGCGCGGCGCTGACGGTGAGCGTGCTCGTGCACATGGCGATGGCGATCCTGCTCACCCGCCGCGCCCGCCGGGCCCGGCCGGTCAAGTACGTGCACCGCCCGCCGGTGCAGGGCTCGTACGCGGCCCGCACGATGCGCTGGGGCGGGGTGATCATCGCCCTGTTCGTGGTCTACCACCTGCTCGACCTGACCGTCGGGGTGGCCAACCCGGTCGGTGCCTCCGGCAAGCCGTACACGAACGTCACCGCCGACTTCGAGCACTGGTACATCACCGCGATCTACACGGTCGCGGTGGTCGCGGTCGGCTTCCACCTGCGGCACGGCGTATGGAGCATGACCCGCACGCTCGGTCGGCAACGACCGGGGACCGAGCGGCTGATCGCCTCGATCGCGACCGGCTACGCCGTACTGATGACGGTCGGATTCCTGTCCGTGCCGTTCGCCGTGACCGTCGGAATCGTGGGGTGAACGTGATGGACCCGCACACCGAGTACACCGAATACACCGAGCCCGCCGGGCACACCGAGTACGCGCGGTACACCGTCGGCGCGGAGATCGCCGACCACGCCGCCCCCGCCGGCGATCTGGCCGGGCGCTGGGAGCAGCGCCGCCTGGCCGCGCGGCTGGTCAACCCGGCGAACCGGCGCCGGCTCCCGGTGATCGTGGTCGGCACCGGCCTCGCGGGCGCCTCCGCCGCCGCCACGCTGGCCGAACTGGGCCATCCCGTCACCTCGTTCTGCTACCAGGACTCGCCGCGCCGGGCACACAGCATCGCCGCGCAGGGGGGCATCAACGCCGCCAAGAACTACCGCGGCGACGGCGACAGCGTGGCCCGGCTGTTCAAGGACACCATCAAGGGCGGCGACTTCCGCGCCCGCGAGGCCAACGTGCACCGCCTGGCCGAGGTCAGCACGCAGATCATCGACCAGTGCGTCGCGCAGGGCGTGCCGTTCGCACGCGACTACGGCGGCCTGCTGGACACGCGCTCGTTCGGGGGCGCCCAGGTCTCCCGGACCTTCTACGCGCGTGGCCAGACCGGCCAGCAACTCCTGCTCGGCGCCTACCAGGCGATGTCGCGCCAGGTCGCGGCCGGCAACGTCACCGTGCACGCGCGCACCGAGATGCTCGACCTGGTGGTGGTGGACGGGCGGGCCCGCGGCGTGGTGGTGCGCGACCTGGTCACCGGCGAGGTCTCCACCCACCTGGCCGAGGCGGTGGTGCTGGCCACCGGCGGCTACGGCAACGCCTACTTCCTGTCCACGAACGCGATGGGCTGCAACGCGAGCGCGGTGTGGCGCGCACATCGCCGCGGCGCGCTGTTCGCCAACCCGTGCTTCACCCAGATCCACCCGACCTGCATCCCGGTCTCCGGGGAGCACCAGTCCAAGCTCACCCTGATGAGCGAGTCGCTGCGCAACGACGGCCGGGTGTGGGTGCCCGCCACCGGCGGCGACACGCGCGCGCCCGGCGAGATCCCGACGGCGGAGCGGGACTACTTCCTGGAGCGCATGTATCCGGCCTTCGGCAACCTGGTCCCGCGCGACATCGCCTCGCGCGCGGCCAAGCGGGTCTGCGACGAGGGGCGCGGCGTGGGGCCGGGCGGACTGGGCGTCTACCTCGACTTCGCGGACGCCATCGAGCGGTTGGGCGCGCCGGCGGTCGAGGAGAAGTACGGGAACCTCTTCGCGATGTACGAGCGGATCACCGGCGAGGACCCGTACACCGTGCCGATGCGGATCTACCCGGCGGTGCACTACACGATGGGCGGGTTGTGGGTCGACTACGACCTCCAGTCCACCATCGCGGGCCTGTTCGTGATCGGCGAGGCGAACTTCTCCGACCACGGCGCGAACCGGCTGGGCGCCTCGGCGCTCATGCAGGGGCTGGCCGACGGCTACTTCGTCCTGCCGACCACGCTCACCCACTACCTCGCCCAGGGGCCGTTCGAGCCGGTGGACGCGGACGATCCGGAGCTGGTGGCCACCGAGGCCGGTGTCCAGGACCGGGTCAAGCGGCTGCTCGCCATCGACGGCGATCTGTCCGCGGACCACTTCCACCGCGAGCTGGGGCTGCTGATGTGGGAGAAGTGCGGCATGGAGCGGGACGCGGCCGGGCTGCGCGAGGCGCTGGCCCGGATCCCGGAGCTGCGTGCGCAGTTCTGGTCGCGGTTGCGGGTGCCGGGGACCGGTGCGGGGTTGAACCAGTCGCTGGAGAAGGCCGGCCGGGTCGCCGACTTCCTCGAACTCGCCGAGCTGATGTGCCTGGACGCGCTGCACCGCGAGGAGTCCTGCGGCGGCCACTTCCGCGCCGAGCACCAAAGCGCCGGCGGCGAGGCGGCCCGGGACGACGAGGCGTTCGCCTATGTCGCCGCGTGGGAGTACACCGACGGCGCGCCGGTCCTGCACCGGGAGCAACTCACCTTCGACAACGTCACCCTGGCCACGAGGAACTACGCATGAAGCTCACCCTGCGCATCTGGCGACAGAAGGGTCCCGAGGATCGGGGCGGCATGGTCTCCTACGACGTGCCGGACGCGTCGGCGGACATGTCCTTCCTGGAGTTGCTCGACGTGCTCAACGAGCGACTCACCGAGAGCGGCGACGAGCCGGTGGCCTTCGACCACGACTGCCGTGAGGGCATCTGCGGCGCGTGCAGCCTGGTCATCGACGGGGTGCCGCACGGGCCGCAGAAGGCCACCACGACCTGCCAGTTGCATCTACGGCACTTCCGCGACGGGCAGACCATCGACGTCGAGCCGTGGCGCGCGGCGGCCTTCCCGGTGGTCAAGGACCTGGTGGTGGACCGCTCGGGCCTGGACCGGATCATCGAGGCGGGCGGCTATGTGACCGCGCCCACCGGGTCGGCGCCCGAGGCGCACGCCACCCCGATCCCCAAGGCCGACGCGGACGCCGCGTTCGAGGCCGCGACCTGCATCGGCTGCGGTGCGTGCGTGGCGGCCTGCCCGAACGGCTCGGCGATGTTGTTCACCGCCGCCAAGGCCACCCACCTGGGCCTGTTGCCCCAGGGCGCGGTGGAGCAGGACACCCGCGTCGAGGCGATGATCCACGCCCACGACGAAGCGGACTTCGGCGGCTGCACCAACACCGGCGAATGCACCGCGGTGTGCCCCAAGGGCATCCCCCTGGGCGTGATCGGCCGCTTCAACGGCGACGTCCTGACCTCGCTGTGGCGCTCCCGGTGAGGTGCTCGTCGCCGCGATGCTCGTCGCCGCGATGCTCGTCGCCGCATGGCGCTGCATGGCCTTCGCCCGACGGGCGGGTGGCCTCAGGCGCCGGCCGGGCTATTCGGCCTCAAGCGCCGGCCGGGCTGAGTTGGCCTCAAACGCCGGCCGGGCCGGGTGACCGGGCCGTTCGGCCGGGCAACTTGGCCGGGCGGCAACTTGGGCGGTTGGGTGAGCGGGCTGGGTGACCGGGCTGCTCGGCCCGGCAAGGTAGCCGGGCTGGGTGGCCGGGCTGCTCAGCCGGGTCGGGTGGCCGGGCTGCTCAGCCAGGCTGGGTGACCGGGCTGCTCAGCCGGGCCGGGTGGCCGGGCTGCTTGGCCGCGTTGGGTGACCGGGTTGGGTGGCCGGGCTGCTTGGCCCGGCAAGGTAGCCGGGCCGGGTGGCCGGGCTGCTCGGCCGGGCCGGGTGGCCGGGCCGGGTGGCCGGGCTGCTCGGCCCGGCAAGGTAGCCGGGTTGGGTAGCCGGGCTGCTCAGCCGGGCCGGGTGGCCGGGCTGCTCAGCCAGGCTGGGTGACCGGGCTGCTCAGCCGGGCCGGGTGGCCGGGCTGCTTGGCCGCGTTGGGTGACCGGGTTGGGTGGCCGGGCTGCTTGGCCCGGCAAGGTAGCCGGGCCGGGTGGCCGGGCTGCTCGGCCGGGCCGGGTGGCCGGGCCGGGTGACCGGGCCGGGTGGCCGGGCCGGGTGACCGGGCCGGGTGGCCGGGCTGCTCGGCCGGGCCGGGTGGCCGGGCCGGGTGACCGGGCCGGGTGGCCGGGCTGCTCGGCCGGGCCGGGTGGCCGGGCCGGGTGACCGGGATGGGTGGCTGTGTTGGGTGGCGGGTTGGGGGCCGTTGGGCGGTGGGGTCAGGGGGAGGTGATGGGGGCGCCGCCGCGGTCGCGCAAGGGGTAGTCCTGGGCCGCTTCGAGGTGGCTTACCGACTCGCGGTAGACCTCGGTCTCGTCGCCGGCCTCGATCAACGCGATCAACCGCTCGTGATCCCGCAAACCCGCGCGTCGAACCCGCTCCCCCGTATCGGCCAGTGCCTCCTGGGCCCACTCCCGCTCCTGCTGCGCCCACAACACCTCGACCGCACCGAGCAGGATCTTCATCGTCTCGTTGCCGCACAACAACACCAGCGCCTCGTGGAAGTCGCGCCCGGCCCGGATGTAGGCCGGCCCGTCCTCGACCGCGAGTTCCATCCGCGCGTGCACCTCCCGCAACCACGGCACCACCTCCGTGGCCCGGTCCGCACGTGCCGCGCACAACGCGGCGCAGACCGGTTCCAACCGGCGCAGCGCCTGCGCGAGGTCGTCCAGCCGGACCTGACGCGCGTGCATCACCATGCCGAACATGTGTGCCGCGTCCGCGGGTTGCGGGACGTGTACCACCGCACCGCCGGTGTTGCCGCGTTTGACGGTGATCAGACCCTCGGTCTCCAGGATCCGAAACGCCTGCCGCAGTGTGGTGCGGCCGACACCGAACTCGGCGATCAGGTCGTCCTGCTTGGGCAACATGTCGCCGTCGCGCAGCGGGCCGTCCAGGATCCGGCGGCGCAGCCGGCGGGCGAGTTCGTCCGCGATGCCGGCGTTGCGCAGGGATCGTTCGGTGCCGGCGCGGACCGGTTGCGCCGCCGCGTTCACGCCGGTACCGCCGCGGCGAGTTCGGCGACCTCGGCAACCTGGGTCGCGGTCAGTTCCACGACCGCGGCGGCGTTGGCCGAGACCTGCTCGGGTCGGGTCGCGCCGACCAGGACCGAGGACACCTCGGGCTGCGCGGCAAGCCAGGACAGCGCGAGTTGCAGCAGGGTCAGCTCCCGGCTCTCGGCGTAGGCGGCGAGCCGCTCGACGATGGCGAAGTTGTCGTCGGTGGCCACCCCCTCGGCGAAGAACGGGACGGCCGCGAACCGGCTGTCCCGGGGGAACTCCTCGCCGCGCCGATACTTGCCGCTGAGCAGGCCGGAGGCGAGCGGGAAGTATGGGACGACACCGACGCCGAAGTGTCGGGCGGCGGGCACCATGTCCCGCTCGACGGTGCGATTCAGCAGGCTCCACTCGATCTGCGCGGCGACGAAGCGGGTCGAGCCCGCCAGGTGCGCGGCGTCGGCGAGTTGCCACGCGGCCAGGTTGGACGCGGCCACATAGCGCACCTTGCCCGCCCGAACCAGGTCGTCGAGCGCGGCCAGGGTCTCCTCGATCGGGGTGTCCGGGTCGGCGTAATGCTGGTAGTACAGGTCGATGTGGTCGGTGCCCAGGCGCCGGAGGCTGCCTTCGCAGCTCCGCACGATGTGCCGTCGCGAGGAGCCGCGGCCGTACGGCCCCTCGGCCACCTTGGCGCCGAACTTGGTCGCCACGACCACGTCCTCGCGGCGGTGGCCCAGTGCCTTGCCCAGCAGCACCTCGGATTTCCCGCCACCGTACATGTCGGCGGTATCGAACAGGGTCACGCCCGCGTCGAGCGCGGCGCCGACCACCTTGTCGGCGCCGTCCTGGTCGATCCGCATCCCGAAGTTGTTGCAGCCGAGGCCGATCGCGGAGACCTTCAGACCCGACTTGCCCACGGTGGTGTAGCGCACGCTCAGCTCCCGTCGTCTTGTTCGCCCATCATAGCCATGATAGCTATGACACATCGCCCTGACACTTCGTCAGCCGTGCTGCGATCGCGACATCACCACGAGGGTAGGCACTCATGCGCAAGATCCCATACGCCGGCAGCGTGCACGATCAGAGCGAGATCGACGCGATGTTGGCGGTGTTGAACGGGCCGCCCTCGGCGATGGGCATCGGGCGCAACGTGGCGGCCATGGAAACGCGCGTCGCGCAATTGTTCGGCAAGCGCAACGGCCTGATGTGCAACTCGGGTTCCTCGGCGCTCTACCTCGCGATCGAATTGTTGCGACTGTCCCCCGGCGACGAGATCATCACCTCCACGCTGACCTTCTCCACGGACATCGCCCCGATGGTCAAGGCGGGTCTGGTACCGGTGCTCGCGGATGTCGAACCGGACACCTACCAGATCGACCCGGCCCGGATCGAGGCCCTGATCGGCCCGCGCACCCGGGCCATCCTGACCCCCAACCTCGCGGGCAACGCCCCCGACTGGGACACCATCCGCGCGATCGCGGACCGGCACGACCTCCGGGTGATCGAGGACTCCTGCGACGCGCTCGGCGCCACCTTGCGCGGGACGCCGACGGGCACCCGCGCGGACATCTCGGTGACCAGTTTCGCGATGTCGCACATCATCACCTGCGCGGGCAACGGCGGCATGGTGCTCACCGACGACGAGGACCTGCGCGACCGGGGCCTGATGTTGCGCCGTTGGGGCCGGCGCAGCGAGTTGCAGTTGTTCGGCTCCAAGCGCGGCAACCGCGACTTCTTCGAGGAGATCGACGGCGTGCTGTACGACAACCTGTTCATCTTCGACGAGATCGGCTGGAACTTCGAGCCCTCGGAGCTGGGCGCCGCCTTCGGCCTGGCCCAACTCGCCAAGCTGCCCCGGTTCCTGGCCACCCGCCAGGAGCACTTCGCGGCGCACCACGCCTACTTCGACGCACGTCCCGAGTTCACCGCGCCGCGGCAGACCGAGGGCCTGGAGACGGGTTGGCTCAACTTCCCCATCCTGTTGAACGAGGGGTTGTCCTTCACCCGCGGCGAGATGCAGGCGTGGCTGGAGGAACGCGGGGTGTCCACCCGCACCGTGTGGTCGGGCAACATCCTGCGCCAGCCGGGCTTCAAGGACATCGCGCACCGGGCCGACCCGGCCGGCTACCCGAACGCCGACCGGGTGATGGAGCACGCGCTGATCGTGCCGATGAACCACCGGATGGACGCCGAGGACGTGGCCTACATCCACGAGCAGGTGGACGCGTTCCTGGCGAGCCGCTGAGCGCGGATGCCGCACTCCCCGGAGGGAAGTAGTTGCTTTGCGGATATCGCCTCAGGCAATAGATTCATCAAAGATATTCCGCATATCAACTACTAGCTATGATAGGAGCATGCAAACTCCCCCGAGAGCCGCATCCCCCGTCCCTTCGATGATCAGCGCCTTCGACGATCCACGGATCACCGCCATGGGACTGCTCGTGGAGGTCTACACGGGCCTGATGGACCGACTCGCTCCGCAGTTGGGCGAGCACGGACTGTCCACGGTGGACTTCAACGTGTTGGTCCGGTTGTCCCGCTCGGCCGAGCAACGCCTGCGGATGAGCGATCTCGCCGCCCAGACATCGTTGTCCACATCCGGCGTGACCCGGGTGGTGGATCGCCTGGAAAAGGAAGGATTGGTCGCCCGGGAGAACTGTCCCACCGACCGACGGGCACTGTTCGCCGTGCTCACCCGCGACGGCGCGGACCGGATCGGCGGCGTGCTGCCCGGCCATGTCGAACTGCTGCAGACCTGGTTGGTCGATCCGCTGACCGAGGGCCAGCTCGCCGGACTGCTGGACGGCCTGAGGGTGGTGCGCGACACCGCCAATCCGGGTGCCCGGGCGGGCATCACGTCCTGACACCGCGGCCGAACGATCGACTCGACACGCTCGAGCCCGTGGCCGCGGGGGTCACGGGAAACGCGTAGACGAGACCCCGAACAACCCACTCGCTGACGGAGGAAGCCGTCAGGCAGCAAACCCCGGGAGAACGGTCCGGCCCAGCCGCCGAGCGGTTGGGCCGGACGGTTCGATCCCCGGGCGCGGTGCTCAGCCGTCGCCGCGCAACTCCCTGGCCGCCTCGGACAGGTCCTTGGCGGTGTCGATCGCCCGCCAGTAGGCACCCTGCGGAATCGGGAACCCGGCCAGCCGCTGGGTCCGGGCGAGCCCGGGGAACGTGGTGCGCTCGTGGTCGCCGACATCCGGCAGCAGCGCGGTGAACTCGGGCGCGAACACGTACACGCCCGCGTTGATCAGATACGGCGAGGGCGGCGCCTCGATGAAGTCCAGGACATGGCCGTACTTGTCCGTCTCCACCACTCCCCACGGAATCCGGGGCCGGGCCAGCGCGAGCGTGGCCAGCGCGGTGCGCTCGTGGTGGAAGGCCGCCATCTCGGTGAGCGAGAACCGGGTCCAGATGTCGCCGTTGGTGGCGTACCACGGCTCGTCCGGGCGCGGCAGCGCGGCGGCGGCGAACTTCAACCCGCCGCCCCGGCCCAGCGGTTCGGTCTCCACGACGGTCTCCACGCGGACCGGCAGATCGGCGCTCTTGAGCCAGTCCTGGAGCACCTCCGCGAGGTGCCCGCAGGAGACCACGACATCGCGCACGCCCTCGGCGGCCAGCCAGCGAAGCTGGTGTCCGATGATCGGCGTGCCGGTGCCGGGGATCTCCACCATCGGCTTGGGTCGATCGTCGGTGTAGGGGCGCAGCCGGGAACCCTGCCCGCCGGCGAGGATCACGGCCTGGCTCACCGCGCGAGCCCCGGGGTGGGTGGTTGAGTGTGGTGCGGAAGTCATGGGCGCATTATCGCGCCCTCGCATCCCCCTCGACTTGCAAGGGAGGTACCACTCGTTCGGGAACGCCTCGGGCCCTAGGTTCATCTCATGGACGACTGCACTTCGAACACCGGGGGGAACACCACAGTGCGCATCAGGAATGTCCGTAGGGGTGTGACGGCCGTGCTCGTCGCACTGGCCGTGGGCGGCGCCGCCGCCGGCTGTGGCAACGACGACAGGTCGCCGCTGGACACCGTTCGCGCGTTGGAGAGCGGCCGCAAGGCGCCCACCGGCGAGCCGACCGGCACACCGCCGCCCAAGCCGCCGCGCCGCAGCACCGCGCCGCCCACCGACACGCCCTCGTCCACCACCGCCCCGCCGAGCGCCTCGTCGAGCGCCTCCTCGACCGGCACCTCGGCACCGGCGACCGGGCCCATCGGGCCCTATCTGGAGGACCCCTGTCGCTTCCTCACCCCCGCGCAGGTGGCCACGGCCCTCGGACTGCCGGTGGTCGAGGCCGAAGTGACCAAACGATCGAGCAGTTCGTTCTGCCATTACCGGGACTCCCGCGGGTTGTCCATGATGACCGTGATGACGTCCACCAGTAATCCCCGGTACAGCACTGCCGAGCAGGCCGCCAAGGGCACCATCAGCGCGAGCGACAACCCGGTGATCCTGCCGGCGGTCGGCGACGCGGCCTTCACCTATCGCGGCTCGATCTCCAACGGCGTGGTCTGGAGCAAGCAACTCGGCGACACCTATCTGGACGTGGACGTGTACGTCAGCCGCACCGACAAGGACGTGCCACCCGACGTCCTGGCCGGCATCGCCCGAACGATGGTCGGCCGGCTGTGACCGCGCGCGTCGGGCCCGCCGCCACCCTGGTGGGGGTGGTGGGTCTGGCGTGCCTGCTGGGTGGTTGCGACGACTCGGACCCGCCGCCGCGACGCGCGGCCGTCTCCGCCCCCGCGCCCGGCGACAACGCGGGCGCGCCACCGCGGCCCACCCCCTCCCCGATCGGCAACAGCACATCGCCCGCCGACAGTTGCGACCTGCTCTCGCCCACCCGGGTCGAGGAGGTGCTCGCGCTCGGCCCGGTGCACACCGGGCCCGCGAACGCCGGGCGCACATGCGAGTACCTCGACTCCGGGGGCCGGCGCGTACTGACCGTCACCGTGGGGCAGTTGCCGCAGGCGATGGTGGGCGGACCGCTGGACACCGCGCGCGCGACCGCCACCGGTCCCGGCCCGTACGAGCCGCTGCCCGGGATCTCGGACGCGGCGGTGATCTACCGCGATCCCGCCCGCGGCGACGGCCTCGCCTTCGCCCGGGCCCGCGGCGAACTGGTCACCTCGGTGGACATCACCGTCCCGGTCGTCGATCGCGAACGGCTGATCGCACTGGCTCGCACCGCGGCCGCGGCACTGGACGCGCCCGGCTGAGTGGGCCGGTTCGGGGTAGGCACCGGCAACCTGGTGCCCGAGACGTCGTCCCCGGCGCGTAGGGTCCGGGGTCAGGGCGGCGCCTGCCGCGGCCGGGAGGAGGGCTCACCCATGACGGATCGGGACCCGCACGCCGTCGTGCTGCTCACGAACCGCATCAGCTCGCGAATCAGCACGAGCGGCGGACCGGCCCTACCCCTGCGCGACGCGTTGCGCGTGTACACCGAGCACGTCGACACCGGTGTCGCGGCCCGCTACGCGACGGTGGTGACCGACCTCGCGGACGCCGACGTGGCCCTGCTGCGCCTGCCCGAGGACCATCGCGGCGCCGAATTGGAACGCATCGTGGACATCGCCGCGTCGGTGCCCACGGTCGCGGTGATCGACCTTTTCCGGCCGGCCGCGGTGGCCGATCTGGTCGGCTACTGCGCCGCGTTGCTGGGCACCCGGGGAGCCGACGACGAGGGGGTGCTCGACGTCGTGTTCGGCCGCTACGCGCCCGCCGGCCGACTCGCCAGCGACCTGCCGGCCGACGCCGAACCGCTCTTCGAAACCGGACACGGCCTCTCCTACTGACTCCGACTGTCGATAAATTGACGGCCCGTCAGTGAGTTTTCCGGGTGATGTTCAACACGTCCACGGCGCCCTTCGCGTCGCCGATGGTGGCGAAGTCGACCGCGACGAAGTTCACCTGGGCACCGCGTTCGCGTTCGCATCGGCGGGCCCGATCCAGCAGGAACGGCCGCGAGTTGACCTGGCCGGCGTCGATTCGGCTGCCGCCGGTGGAGGTGACGAAGTTGTTCAACAGGAACAGCCGCTTGTCCACGTCGCCGCGATTGGGCGCGCAGTTCATCTCGGCCGGGCTGGCGTAGGCGTACGGCGTCTCCATCCCGTACTTGTAGAAGTTGCGGTACCACGGGACGGGGCCGTCGGCGCGTTCGGCGAAGACCACCAGGCGACGGTTGCGCTCGATCATCGAACCGAGCGTGGGCCACGGCTCGTTCGGGTCGGCCGCCGGCGTGAACAGCAGTCGCTCCAGGCCCGCTTCGCGAAACGCCCATTCGGTCTGCTGCGCGGTGATCGCGTCCTGCACGATCAAGGTGACCACCTCGTGCGGATTGCGGTCCATCCACTGGCCCACCGCGCGCAGCGTCTCCACCATCGGCAACGCACCGCCCCGACACACCGAGTGGCACAACCACAGCCCGGGGCGGGCCGGCGCGACGTCGTTGACCACGCCGGCGACGATCTTGCGCGACTCGGGGTCCAGGTCCGACTCGGCGAGCCGGCCGGCCACCTCCTCGGGCGCCTCCCACGTGTACGAGTCCACCAGCAGGCCGCGCACGCCGGCGTCCAACTGGGTGACGATGTCCGCGTCCTGGAGCGGGCTGAGGAATCGGGCCGCGGTGGAGGACATCGAGTTGTGCGTGGCCAGATAGGCGACCTGGTCGTAGCGCCGGTTGCACAGCTCGGTCATCCCGTTGCAGCGTTTGGCGTCGGAGCCGGAGCCGGAGGTGGGCACCGGCACGAAGATGGTCAGCGCGATCGCCCCGGCCGCGACCACCGCGGCGCCCGAGGTGAGCACCTGCCGGGTGGTGTGCCGCACCGGCGCGGCCCGCCGGTGCTTGTGCTTGTCCCACAGCACGATCGCACCGAAGGTCACCCCGCCGAACACCAGCGGCACCGCCGCCGCGGCCAGCCAGACCCCGACGATGTCGCGCGCCGCGGCCTCCTGGATGTCGCCGGTCAGCCGGACCACCGAGGGCGCCCAGCCGTCCCGGTTCTCCGAGACCACGTGCGGCAGCAGGCCCCACGCGACCAGGCAGCCCAGCCCGGCGAGCAGCCCGCCGCCCGCGAGCGCCAACGCGGGCAGCCGCAGCCGGGCCGCACCGCGCGCCGACCCGGTCCGCCACAGCACCACCAAGCCCAGCAGCGCGGTCACGCTCGCCGCGGTGAGCAGCCGGCCCAGGCCGAACACCGTCATCGCGCGCAGTTGTTCGAGCTGCCCCAGCTTGAGCCGGGTGTCCCGGTCGGCCTGGCTCGCCCGCAGGTCCAGGGTCAGGTCCCAGGTGCCACCACCCGAGAGTCCGGTCAGGCCGAGCTGCGCCTGCCGGACCTTCTCCCCGAAGATCGCCGGGACGACGGCCACGAGCACCCCGCCGAGGTCGTCGGCGCGCAGCGAGGCGACCACCTGGCCGCGGATCGGCGCACGCGCCTCCACCGGCAGCCGGGCCAGGATCAGATCGGCCACCTCGGGGGCCGCGGCCGGGTCCAGGTTCAGCGCCGGCAGGGCCTGCGGCGGGCGGCCCTGGGCGAGCGCGTCCAGCGCCTTGGACACACCGTCCACCAGGGCCGGCGCGTTGTCCTCGGTCACCCGGGGCACGTCGCCGGTGAGGTCGCCGACGAAGACGTCGGCGACCTTGCCCAGGTTGTTGATCACCGGCTTGAGGTCGACGGTCAGCCGCAGTTCGCGTTCGTCGCCGCGCAGGTAGCCGACGGTGTGCCCGACCTGTTCGCGCACCATCCCGCGCAGCGTGGACGGCGGCAGCACCAGGCGCAGGTTGGCGGTGACCTGGTTGGGCGGTATCGGCAGCCGGCCCAGCAGGTCGTTGGTGACGCCGGCCAGACGGGGGTCGACCAGCACCTCGTCGTAGAGCCGGTCGTAGGCGTGCTCGCGTTCGAGCACGCCGTCGTACCAGTCGCCGGAAAGCACGGTGGCCCGCGCGACCGCGAGTCCGGTGACCACGGTGATCGACAACACGACGAGAGCCGTCGTCAGGGCCCGCAGGACGCGGCGCCACGGTCGCCACGCCTCGCGGATCCTGAGTCGGCGGGACACCTTGCCCACCACGATCGGTCCGGTCATCCGCACAGAATAGGAAACCATCACCAATCCGACGAAACCCATGATCGGGACGTTCCCGACCGGCAGGGCCCTTGCCTGCCCGCACGCGGTGATCGGAAACGTCCACCGGTCACCGCCAGTGTGCGCCTCTCAGGCGCGGTTGGGGCGCAGCGTCCAGGTGACGGTCATCTCCGCGGTGGTGGTGCCCGCTTCGTCACGAATCGTGATCGCGACCACGAATTCCGGGCGCTTGCCGGCGTCCAGTTCGGCGACCACCTCGGCGGCGGGGCGGCCCAGCCTGGCCTCGGCCAGCACCGGACCGCGCGCCACCTTGAGGTAGCGGATGCCAGCATCCACCGCGAGCGGCGTCGCGCGCGCGAGTTGATCGCCGAACGCGGCGAGCACGATCGCCCCGGAGGCGGACTCGGCGAGGGTGAACATGGCGCCCGCGTGCGGGCCGCCGATGTGGTTGTGATGCGCGGACTCGTCCGGCAGGCGCAGCACGGCGCGATCGGCCGCGAGCTCCACGAACTCCAGGCCGAGCGTGCGCACGAAGGGCACCGAGGCACGCAGGCCCTCGGCGATGGCGTCGAAGTCGGTCGTCGATTCAGTCATGGTCGCGATGCTACCGGCAGGTAACTTCGTCCGGGGCGGCACCTCGCCGGCATTTCCTTCACCCGGTGAATATGCTTGACTGAGTCACATGAAATACGTGCGCATCGAGCGACCCGAACCCCACATCGCGATCGTCCGGCTGGATCGGCCGGACCGGCTCAACGCGC
This sequence comes from Embleya sp. NPDC005971, assembly GCF_040629175.1. NCBI lineage: Bacteria > Bacillati > Actinomycetota > Actinomycetes > Kitasatosporales > Streptomycetaceae > Embleya > Embleya sp. NPDC005971. Next base: position 52,920 of record NZ_JBEXUX010000003.1, read on the forward strand.
TCTCCGCGACCATGGTGAGCGACCTGAAGACGGCCTTCGCCGGCCTGCACCGCGAACGCGGGCTGCGCGCGCTCGTGCTGACCGGCGAGGGTCGCGGGTTCTGCTCCGGCGCCGACCTCTCCGGCGACCCGGACCACGCGCCCGACGCCGAGGGCCGCGGCCCGGTCGGGCACGTCTACCGCTCGCAGGAACACCTGTCCGAGCTGATCCTGGCCGTCCACGAATGCGAGAAGCCGGTGATCGCCGCCGTGCACGGCGCGGCCGTCGGCGGCGGCCTGGCCCTGGCGCTGGCCTGCGACCTGCGCGTCGCGGACGAGAGCAGCCGGTTCGGCTCGGTGTTCATCAAGGTCGGCCTGTCCTCCGCCGACGTGGGCACCAGCTACCTGCTGCCGCGCCTGGTCGGCCCCACCCGCGCCGCCGAACTGATGCTCACCGGGCGACACTTCGACGCCGCCGAAGCCGACGCCTACGGCCTGCTCAACGCCCGCGTGCCGGCCGGCGAACACCTGCCCGCGGCACTGGACCTGGCCCGCGGCATCGCGGCCAACAGCGAATACGGCGTGTGGATGACCAAGAAGGGCCTGTGGTCCGGGATCGGCGCGACGTCGCTGCGCCAACAAATCGAACTGGAGAACCGCACCCAGGTGCTCGGCACCTTCACCGGCAACATGAGCGAGGCCGCCGCCGCCTTCCGCGAGCGCCGGCCCCCGATCTGGCAGGACATGTAGCGCGCCGGAGGGGACTCAGTCGCCCACCGGACGCCCGGGCAACGCCCAGCGGAACGGCCGCCCGGCCGCCGCCGCGTGCTCGCCCGGATTCGCCGCGAGCCGGACCTCCTCGATCGCGTCGCCGCGCGCGTTCCGGCCCAAAACCCGGGTCAGGTAGCCCGCGGTCGCCAACTCGTCCAGATAGCCCGTGATCGACTCGACGCTCTCCCCCGGACGGGTGGCCAACACCCGCGGATCCGGGAGGGCGCCGTCCGGTAACAACAGCAGATACACCGCGAGGCCGCGCGCCGACACACTCAGCCGGGCGTCCTTGAAGAGGGCGTCGTGGGACCCCAGCCCCGACCCGCCGTCCCCGCCCCAGATCCGCCTCATGACTTCAGTCTCGAACACGACCGCACCCGACAGGGCAAACCGCACAACCCCTCCACAAACGAGTGACCAATCGTTTGCCCGGACGCCCACAGTGCGGACGCGAGCACCGTCGGACACCGACGACCCGCCGGTTTGCCGACCGGGGCCCTCGAACAGGCGCCCCATCGACTGCGGAGTTCCGAGAACTGTGAGGCTTCGATGCGTACCACCCCCGCGCCGGGCCTGGACCAGGACACCCTCGCCGCCCGCCACCCGGGGCTGATCACCGCCGCGTTCAACGCGTGGGGTCCCGGGCCGTGGGTGAACCGGCGCGGCTTCGACAGCCTGGTCCAAGCCGCCTGCGGCATCGCCCGGATCGAGGCGAGCGACCGGCCGGAGCCGGGCGCGCTGCCGATCCAGGCACTGGACCGGGCCACCGGGTATCTGCTCGCGGCGGCCGTACTGCGCGCCCTGACGCTGCGCCTGGCCGACCGCCGGGGCAGTCGGATCGACCTGGCGCCGGCCCGGACCGCCCACTGGGCGATCGGCGCCCACGCGCCCGGCGAGGTCGAGGAAGCCCCGCCGTACGACCCGGCCCCGTATCCGGCCACCACCGACACGGCCCTCGGCCCGCTCACCCACGCGCCGCCGCCGTTCGCACTGCCCGGGCTGCCCGCGGCATGGCGTCGGCCGCCCACCCCGTGGGGCCACGACGCACCCGCGTGGCTCCCCGCCTGATCCCGCGCGCGAGCCCGCCCGATCCATCGGTCGGCGGCGCGGGCGAACCTCCCGACCCACCGTCAACTTGCGTACCGACAACCGGACTTGATTGACGAATGCGCAGGTCGCGCCGGTCTTGATGTCGGTGCCGGATGAGATGCTGGACGCATGGGTTGAGCGCCACCGCGGCCGACCCGCCGCGGCTCGACGCAGAGGAGGATCCCTCGATGACCACTGTCAACACCATGATCCGGCTGACCCCTGTGAAACCCGCGACCGTGCGCCGGGCCCTGACCCGGATCGACACCAAGACCGTGCGCACCCACCCGGACGGCGTGCGCGACGGCGCCCCCGGCATCTCGCTGCGCACCCTGGCCACCCTCCAGCGCGGCCGACTGGTCCGGCTCGGCGCCGAAGTGCCGCTGCGCGGGCGCAACATGGGCATCACCCGGGCCGGCCGTCAGGCGCTGATCGCGCGCGGCGGGCATCGCAAGGGCGCGTGGGCGCAGTTGTTGCGCCGGGAACTGACCTGGACCACCGCGGGCGGCGCGGTGCTGACCATCGCCGACATGCATCCCTACCACTGCGCGAACGCGGCGGCCTGGCTGCAGCGCAACGCGTCCGCGATCCGGGCCGACGCCGAGCCGCGCCGACGCGGCGACGCGGTCGCCTGGATCGACGAGACACCGCTGATGCGCGCACTGGTCGCCGCGGTCGCGGACACCCTGCCGTAGCGCGCGTCGAGTGCGGCGTCCGGCCACCGATCCGGCGGCCGGACGCCGCACTCGCGCCGTGTTCGGGCGCCCCGGCGCCGCTCAGACCTTGCGACCGACCGCGGTGTAGATCCACGATTGCGCCAGCCGCTCGGGCGACAGGTCCGCGCCCTCTTCCGGACGCCACAACGGCGCCTGGACCAGGCCGGGTTCGACCAGTTCCACGCCGGTCAGGAAGGACGCGATCTCGGCGTGCGGACGCGGCAGCATGAACTCGGAGTCGTCGTTGATCTCCAGCACCCGCTCCGCGGCGATCGGCGGCAGGAAGTCCGACGTGGTGTGCGAGGCGATCAGTAGGCTGCCCGAAGGCATCGCCGACAACAACCGGTCGACCACGCCCGCGGGATCCTCGGCGGCCGAGACGTAGTGCAGGATCGCCACCAGCATCAGCGCCACCGGGCGCTCGAAGTCGATCACCTCGCGCACCTCGGGCGCGGCCAGAATCTTCTCCGGCTCGCGCACGTCGCCCATGGTGAAGGTGGTCCGGCCGCGATCGGTGGCGGGCATCAGCGCGCGGGCGTGCGCCAGCACGATCGGGTCGTTGTCCACGTAGGCCACCCGGGCCGACGGGATGACCTCCTGGGCGATCTCGTGCGTGTTGCCGGGCGCCGGGATCCCGGTCCCGATGTCGAGGAACTGCTCGATGCCCTGCTCCGCCGCGTACCGCACGGCGCGCCCGAGGAAGGCCCGGTTGTCCAACGCGGTGACCGAGGTCTGCGGGGCGACCGCGATGAACCGTTCCGCCAACTCGCGGTCGACCGGATAGTTGGTCTTGCCGCCGATGTGGTAGTCGTACACACGGGCGGGGTGAGGGCGACTGACGTCGATCCCGGTGGGTGCCCAGTCCTGCTCGGACAACGTGTCATCCCCTCGAAAGTCGGTACGGCGCCAGCCTACGTCACGCCAAACAGCCCGTTCCACAAGGGACTTGCCACACTTTGCACCCCCACCGGGAAACCCTCGACGACCTCCGGGCAAACCCGGGTGATGAGTTTTGCCCGCCGAAGCGGTCATAACCGGGTACAGCGTCGTCACAGGAGGTCGTCGATGGTCGATCCACCCGAAGCACCCACCACGCCACCCGGCGCACTGGTCGTCCGCGCACCGCTCGCCCGCACGGACGTCCCCGGCCTGTGCGTACGCCTGCTCGCACTGCTGCACGACGATCCGGCCGACCCGTTCCCCTGCGACGTGAGCGCGCTGACCCGCCCGGACCTGGCCGCGATCGAGGCACTGGCCCGACTCCAACTCACCGCGCGCGGCCTCGATCGGCGGATCCGACTGCACGGCGCGGGCGGTGAGTTGCGCGACCTGCTGACCCTGACCGGCCTGGACACCATCGTCCCGGCCGGCCACGGCGCATCGCTAGGCGTCCAGTGTCGCCGGCAGGCCGAACAGGGGGAACAGGTGCGGGACATCGAGGAACGAGTTGAGGCCGATGATCTGCCCCTGTGAAATCTCGATCACCTGGAGCGCCCACGGCTCGAAGCCTCCACCGGGGCCACTGGGGCGGTACTGCCCGAAGCCCGGCGTGCCGTTCGCCACGATCGGCAGCAACCGCGAACCGCGGCAACCACTGCCGGTGCCCAGGAACCAGGCCCGGATGTCCTCGTGCCCGCGCAGCCACAACTCGTACGGCGGCATCGACAAGGTCGCGTCCTCGCGCAGCAGGGCGGTGAGCGAGTCGAGGTCGTAGCGCTCGAAGGCGTCCACGTAGCGGGCGAGCAGCGACTGCTGCTCCTCGTCCAGCGGCTGCACCGGGTCGGTCGCGGCGGGCTCGTTCTCCGCGAGCGCGGCCCGGGCCCGCTGCAGCGCGCTGTTCACCGACGCCACCGTGCCGCCGAGCAGTTCGGCGACCTCGCTCGCCTTCCAGGCCAGCACCTCGCGCAGGATCAGCACGGCGCGCTGCTTGGGCGGCAGGTGCTGGAGGGCGGCGACGAAGGCGAGTCGCACGCTCTCGCGCGCGACCGCCAGCTCGGCCGGGTCGGCCACGCTCGGCACGACCCGGCCGTCCGGGATCGGCTCGATCCAGGTGGCCTCGGGCAGTGCGGGGGTCAGTGCCGAGGAGGCGGACACCGGCGAGGACAGGTCCATCGGTCGGGCCCGGCGTTCGCGCCCGTTCAGGCTGTCCAGACACACGTTGGTGGCGATCCGATACAGCCAGGACCGCACCGAGGAGCGGCCCTCGAAGCGGTCGAAGCTCTTCCAGGCCCGCACCATGGTGTCCTGGACCGCGTCCTCCGCCTCGAAGACCGAGCCGAGCATCCGGTAGCAGTAGCCGGTGAGCTCCATCCGAAACGGCTCGAAGTGCACCTCCACCACGTCGGCGCCGTCCGTTGTCACGAGATCACTCATCGGGTACTCCCACCGATTCCGGCTGTGTCGACCACGCCTCGGAGTCTAGGCAGCCGCACCGACACATGTCCCCGGGCGTCAGTCCACCGGCACCGCGACGAGCTCGTCCGCGTAGCACCAGGCCCAGTCCTCGCCGGGCTCGAACGAACGCACCAGTGGGTGACTCACGGCGTGCCAGTGCGCGGTCGCGTGCCGGTGCGGCGAGCTGTCGCAACAGCCGATGTGACCGCACGTCAGACACTCCCGCAGGTGCACCCACCGAGTACCGTCGCGCAGGCAGTCCTCGCAGCCCTTCGTCGAACCAGGCCGCACCGTCTCGGGCAGCGAGCCCAGGTGCTCGCAGGGCCCGTTCGAGGGCCGCCCGGCACCGTCCTGGACCACCTGGTAACGCATCCCGGCCATCGTCGTGCTCCTCACCGCCGTGCCGCGGGCGTGCCGCGATCCCGCGGGCCCGATCGATCTCCCCTTCCCTACCACGCGGGGCCGTACGCGTGCCCGAACGACGACGGGGCGGCGGCGGGCGCGGGGTGCGCCGGCGGCATCACCGTGCGGCGGCAACGATGGACGCAAGGACCGCGTCCGGTCTTCCGCGCCGAGGCTACTTGTCAGTAGCCTCCAGATGCAGCGCCCCTACCCGGTACGGAGGCCGCAGTGGACACGACGCACGTTCGGGTGGCCGTGATCGGGGCGGGCTTCTCCGGCCTGGCCGCCGGCCACCGGCTTCGCCACCATGCCGGCATCGAGGACTTCGTCATCCTGGAGCGCGCCCACGACGTCGGTGGCACCTGGCGGGACAACACGTACCCGGGCGCGGCCTGCGACGTGCCGTCCAACCTGTACTGCTTCTCGTACGCGCCGAATCCGACCTGGTCGCACGCGTTCTCACCGGGCACGGAGATCCAGGCGTACCTGCGCCGCTGCGCGTACCGGTTCGGACTGCTGCCGCACCTGCGGCTGGGTCACGAGGTCACCGCGGCCCGATGGGAGCACGAGCGGGCGCGTTGGCACCTGACCACCGACGCCGGCAGCTACACCGCCGACGTGGTGATCGCCGGGGCGGGCCCGCTCACCGAGCCCGCACTGCCCGCACTGCCCGGCCTGGCCGACTTCGGCGGGCACGTGTTCCACTCCGCCCGCTGGGACCACGAGCACGACCTGACCGGCCGACACGTCGCGGTGGTGGGCACCGGCGCCTCCTCGATCCAGTTCGTCCCCCACATCCAGCCGAGGGCGAGCCGCCTGGACGTCTACCAGCGCACCCCGCCATGGATCCTGCCGCGCCACGACCGACCGCTGCCCGACTGGCAGCGATGGCTCTACCGGCGGCTGCCGACGGCGCAGCGACTGGTGCGTCAGGGGTTGTACTGGCAGCGCGAGGCCACCCTCGGCGCGTTCCTGGGGCCGCGCGAGCTGATCAGCGCGGCGGCCACGAAGCAGGCCCTGGCGCATCTGCGCGCGCAGGTCGCCGACCCTGAACTGCGCGCCCGGCTGACCCCCGACTACCGGTTCGGCTGCAAGCGGGTGCTGCTGTCGAACGACTACTATCCGGCGCTGACCAAGCCCAATGTCGAGGTGATCACCTCGGCGATCGACTCGGTGCGGCCGGGCGGGCTGGTCACCGCGGACGGGGTCGAGCACAAGGCGGACACGATCGTCTTCGGCACCGGCTTCGAGGCCACCCGGCCGCCGATCGCGAGCGTGGTGACCGGGCGCGACGGGCGCACGCTGAGCGAGGTGTGGCGCGAGGGCATGGCGGCCCATCGGGGGGCGATGGTGGCCGGTTTCCCGAATCTGTTCCTGGTGATCGGTCCGGGCACCGGGCTGGGGCACTCGTCGATGACCGTGGTGATCGAGGCGCAGGTGCGCTACGCGGTGGACGCGATCCGGCAGATGCACGATCAGGGCATCGCCGACGTCGAGGTGTTGCCCACGACGCAGGACGCGTACAACGGGTGGCTCGACGAGCGCATGGGCCGCACGGTGTGGGCCACCGGTGGGTGCACGAGTTGGTATCTGGACGAGCGCAACGGCCGGGTCACCGCGCTGTGGCCGGGTTCGCTGACCCGGTTCCGGCGGATGACCCGCCGGTTCTCGCCGGCGGGTCATCGGGCTCGGCGGTGGGATCGGCTCGCCTAGGCCAGTTATCGGATTATCGGATTCAACCGGTCGTCGGGATCTGATGGGATGCACGCGTCGGGCGCGCGCGGCGCCCGGCGAGGGGTTCGGGCGGTATGGACAGGGAGTGCGTGTGATCCGGGAATTCACAGGTCGGGTGTGCGTCGTCACCGGCGCGGGGTCGGGCATCGGGCGAGCCCTGGCCTGCGAACTGGCCGCGCACGGCGCGCGGCTCGCCCTCGCCGACGTGAACGCGGCGGGGCTCGACGAGACCGAGGCGCAGGCCGCGCGACTGGGCGCGCGGGAGATCCACTGCACGGTCCTGGACGTCGCCGACCGCACGGCCGTGCTCGCCTGGGCGGACGCCACCGCCGAGCGGTTCGGCGGGGTCGACCTGGTGGTCAACAACGCCGGCGTCGCGCTGACCGCGGACGTCGAGGAGATGTCCTGGGACGACTTCGAATGGCTGATGGGGATCAACTTCTGGGGTGTCGCCTACGGCACCAAGGCGTTCCTGCCGCACCTGCGCCGCTCCTCCCAGGGCCACCTGGTCAACATCTCTTCGGTGTTCGGTCTGTTCGGCGTGCCCTCGCAGAGCGCCTACTGCGCGGCCAAATACGCCGTGCGCGGCTTCACCGAGTCGGTGCGCCAGGAGATGCGGCTCTCCGGCTCCGGGGTCGGGGTGACGACCGTGCACCCGGGCGGGATAAAGACCGACATCGTGCGCAACTCGCGCGCCGCCGCCGGGCACGACAGGGACGCGGTGGTGGCGCTGCACGACGCGGTGTCGCGCACCTCGGCGCAGCGGGCGGCCCGGATCATCCTGCGTGGTGTGCTTCGCGGCCGGGCCCGGGTGTTCGTCGGCGCGGACGCGACCGTGATCGACGTCGGCTCCCGGCTACTCGGGTCGATCTTCGAACCGGTGGTGCGCCTGGTCTCCGGGCGCACCGGGCCCACCACGTCGGCGCCCGGCCCGCGCGCGGCGTCACAGCCGCCCGCCGCGGTGCCGGTTTTGCCCTCGGACGGGTATTCAGACCCCGTTACCGGTGGGTAGAAAGCAGCAGAGGGCACGAGTGGGAGGCGAGCATGACGGCGGACATCGGGAGCACCGGGTCACCCGTACGACAGGACGTCACGGTTCGCACCGGTGACGGCGCGGAACTTCGGGTGAGCGTGTCCGGGCCGCCCGACGCGGCGGTGACGGTCGTCTTCGCCCACGGCTGGACCCTGCACGGCGACATCTGGCGGGCGCAGATCCAGGCACTGGTGGCGGCGGGGGTGCGTGCGGTCGGCTACGACCATCGCGGACACGGGCGATCCACGGCCGGGCGGGCCGCGCCGTGGACGATCGACCTGCTGGGCGACGACCTCGCCGACGTGCTCGACGCGGTCGCGCCCAGTGGTCCGGTGTTGTTGTGCGGACACTCCATGGGCGGCATGACGATCATGGCGCTGGCCGCGGCCCGTCCCGAGTTGTTCGGGACTCGGGTGGCCGGGGTGGTCCTGGTCGGCACCTCGGCGGGCGACCTGGTGCCGACCGGACGCGGGCTGCCCGCGGCGGTGCGGCTCAGGTCGGCCGCGCAGACCCGATTCTTCGCGTTCGGGCGGCGCCACCCACGCCTGGTGACCCGGGGCCGGACCCTGCTGCCGGGCCCGGACCGGCCGCGTCATCTGCGGGTCGTGCAGCGCGGCCTGTTCGGCCCGACGGCCGACCCGACGGTGGTGCGCGACTGTGCGCAGATGGTGTTCGCGACGCCGATGACCACGGTGTGCGGCTTCTTCCCGGCCCTGGCCGGGCACGACAAGGCCGGCGCGCTGACCGCGCTCGCGGATGTGCCGGTGCACATCGTGGTGGGCGCGCACGACCGGCTCACCCCGCTCGCGCACAGCCGGGCGCTGGCGGCCGAACTCCCCGAGGCCACGCTGCACGTCGAGCCCGACTGCGGGCACATGGTGTTCACCGAACGCCCGGACAGCGTGATCGCACCGCTGCGCGCCCTGTGCGCGGGCGTGGCCGGGTAGCACCCGCCCGACCGCGCCCGCGGGGACCGAGGGCAGGTTGGCCCTCGGTCCCCGCGACGGTCAGCGCGGTTCGATCCCCAGCAACTCCGCGGTCCAATCCGGGTCCGCCGTGACCACGGCCAGCAGCCGGGTGGCCCGGGTCAGCGCCACGTAGAGCGTGCGCATGCCGTTGGGCGACTGCTCGACGATCCCACGCGGGTCGACGATCACCGCGACGTCGAACTCCAGGCCCTTCGCGTCCAGCGCGTCCATCGGCTGCACCCGCGGATCCAGGCCCGCCAGCTCGGCCGCCAGTTCCTCGGTCGCCCCGACCGGGGTGACCACGCCGATGGTGCCCTCGACCGTCTCCAGCAGCTCGCGCACCAGCTTGCGCACCACCGGGCCGGTCCGCTCCCCCGCCGTGGCGTGCACGGTGGGCGGCTCGCCGCCGCTGCGCACCGCCCGAGCCGGCCGTGCCCCGGGCACCGCCCGCACCAGCACCCGCGCGGCGACGTCGGCCACCTCCACCGGGTTGCGGTAGTTGGTGGTCAGCTCGAACTCGTACCGGCCCCGCTCGCGCAACGCCTCGGCCATCGCCGCCGCCGACGCGCTCGGGTCCTCCCACGCGCTCTGCGCGGGGTCCTCGACGATGGTCCAGGTCGCGTGCAGGCCGCGCCGGCCGAGCATGCGCCACTGCATCGGGGTCAGGTCCTGCGCCTCGTCGATGACGATGTGCGCGTACTCGACCGGCTCGTCCTCGTCCTCGTCGCGCGGCCTGCGCGCACCGCGGCCGCCGGCCATCCGGTCCGCGTAGGTGGTCACCTCGGTGATCTCGTCCGGGACGTCCCGGCCGACCGCCTCGCCGCTGAAGATGTCCCGGCCGTCCACCACGTACGGGTTGTCCTCGTCCGGGTTGCCGTAGGCCACCGTGCGCTTGCGCGGCAGCGGCCCGAGCAGACCGGTCAGCTCGTCCATCAGCGCCACGTCGTGGAAGGAGACCTCGCCGGTGCGCGCGGTGCGCGCCCACGAACTCGCCAGTACGGACACCTGCGCGGGCGTCAGGTCGCGTTCGAAACGGCGCAGCCGTTCCGGATCGGCCAAGCCGGCCAGCACGTCCGCGGGCCGCTGGAGCGGCCACCAGGCGCGCAGGAACGCGGCGAACTCCTCGCGCGCGGCCACGTCCTCGTGGAACGCGTCCTTCTCGCCGCGCCCGGCGCCGCGCGAGAGCAGTCGACCCCACAGCTCGGTGAGCAGTTGGCGGGCCACCTGGAGTCGGGCGGTGTTGGGGCCGCCGCGGTTCTTGGCCAGCACCTCGCGGCGGATCCGGCGCAGCGCCTTGTGGTCCAGCACGATCCTGGTGCCCCGGTGCGAGATCGCGAACTCGGTCGGCGCGCCGGCCGGCACGTCGGCCACCGCGCGGCGGAGCAGGTGGGACATCGCGGCGGCGCCCTTGAGCCTGGCCGCCGCGGCGTCGTCGTGGTAGGCCGCCTCGACGCCGTCGACCATGTCGCCCAGCGAGCGCAGTACCGCGCCGCCTTCGCCGAGCGAGGGCAGCACCCGTTCGATGTAGGCGGTGAAGCGCGGGTTGGGGCCGACCACGAGCACACCGCGGGAGCCGAAGCGGCGGCGGTGTTGGAACATCAGGTACGCCACCCGGTGCAGCGCGACGGCGGTCTTGCCGGTGCCCGGGCCGCCGCGCACGATCACCGAGCGGTCGATCGGCGCCCGGATGGCCTCGTCCTGCTCGCGTTGGATGGTGGCCACGATGTCGTGCATCGAGCCGTCCCGGGTGCGCGAGAGCGCGGCCAGGAAGGCGCCGTCGCCGACGATGACCATGTCGCCGGCGGCGTCCGGGTCGAGCAGGTCGTCCTCGATGTCGACCACCGAGCGGCCTCGGCAGTGCAGCACCCGGCGGCGGACCACACCGCGCGGGTCGTCCGGGGTGGCCCGGTAGAACGCCTCCGCCGCGGGCGCGCGCCAGTCGACGACGAGTACCTCGCTGTCCTCGTCGCGGATGCCGATCCGGCCGATGTGCCGGACCTCGTCGTCGAGCTGATCGAGTCGGCCGAAGACGAGTCCGTCGTCGGCGGCGTCGAGTGAGCGGGCCCACAGTTCGGCGCGGTAGACCATGACGTCCCGCTCGACCAGCGCCGCGCGCGTGCCGACCTGCGCCTGCCGGTAGCCCTGCCGGAGCAGCGCCTGGGCTTCGTCGCGCATGTGTTCCAGGCGCGTGTAGGAGCGATCGACATGGCCCTGTTCCGCGGCGAGCTCGCGTTCCTTGGCCTGGGGGTCGCCTGCCGGCGCGGGCATAGTGATGCTCCTTGTGACGTGACACAGGTCTGCGCCCACGATGGACGAGGCGCCGACGATCGTATGGCGTCGCCGGCGCTGTCCCCCGCGGGCCGATCCGCCCACGGGGGTTGCGGCTGGGGTCGGGGGTGCTCCCCCGGAGGGACACAGTATTCGGGACCCGCGTCGGTCTTCGCGACGCCCGGGCCCGGCGGGACGGTTCGGCAGGGCGCTCGGGACCCGCTCAGACCTGCCTGGCCCGTAGCCGGCGCACCGCGACGGCGACCCCGATCAGGCCCAGGAGTCCGAGTATCCCCCACAGCCAGGTGCTCACGTGCGAGCCGTCGTCGCCGTCCGTACCGCTCGGCGTGAGCGCGGCCTGCGCGGATCCGGCGGCCGTCCCGGCCGGGGCGGTCACGGTGATCCCGAAGCGGGCCTTGGCCTCGTGCCGGATCGGCGCGTTGTCCGAGACGGTGATCCCGAAGCCGGTCTCGCCGGGGGTGCTGGGAGTGCCGGTGATCACACCGCCGTCCGGGTCCAGGGTCAGTCCCGGCGGCAGCGGGTCGTCGGCGACCCAGTGGTAGGGGGCGGTGCCGCCCTGGGCGGCGAGCTTGGCGGTGTACGGGCGGCCGACGGTCGCGGGCGGCAGCTCGGCGGCGGGCAGCACCAGGGTGGCCGAGGGCACCGCGTCGACGGGCGGGGACGGGTCGGATTCGCCGATCGCGTTGATCGCGACGATCGTGTAGGAGTACGTGGTGCCGTTGGTCAGGCCCTGGTCGGTGTGGGTCAGGGTGTCCGCGCCCAGGGTGGCCAGGGGCGCCGCCGATCCGGGTTCGCCGTTGGTCGAGCGCAGGATCCGGTAGCCGGTGATCGGGCTGTCGCCGGTGTCCGCCGGCGGCATCCAGGACAACACCGCCTGTCCCTGGCCGGCGGTGGCGGCCAGGCCCCCGGGCGCGCCGGGCTTGCCGCTGCCCACCCCGGACAGGGTGACCGTGCGGCTGCCGCCGGGGATGTTGCCGGTCAGGGTGAGGGTGCCGCCGGCCGAGCCGCGTTTGGTCGGGGTGAACGTGATCGCGAAGGAGCACGCGGAGCCGCCGGGCACGTTGGTGTCCGGGCCGGACGCGCAGGTGGTGCCGTTGGCGTCGACCGCGAAGGGGCCGTCGACCTTGGCGGAGGCGATCATGAACGGCACGTCGCCGGTCGTGGTGATCGGCAGATTGCGGGTGACCGCCCGGCCCACCGGCGAGACGCCGAAGTCGATCGCCGGAAGCAGGTCGCCGACCTGGGCGGCGGGCACCGTGAAGGACAGCAGGGCGTGGCCGTCGCCGACCCCGCCGGAGGCGGAGGTCTGCGCGCCGGGGAAGACGATCGGGTCGGCGTACGCGCCGTTGCCGCCGGCGGCGGGGGCGAACAGCCAGGGCAGCGGGGCGGTCGCCGAGGACAGTGTGGTGCCGTTGTCGCGGATCCCGACCACCAGGGTCGCGCCGGCCTGGACCGGACCGTTCGCGGCGACCGCGGCCGAGCCGGCCACCGACGAGCCGGGGACGGTGCCGGCCGCCTTGCCGTACACGGTCACGGTCATCGCGGTGGCCCCGACCGGCACGGTCACCCGGTGGTCGCCGCCGCCGGTGACCGCCGTCTGCACCTGGGTCGTGCCGCCGGGCGTCGTCGGCGCGGCGGGCCGCGCTCGGACGGCGCCCGGCCGGTCGGCGCCGGCGACCGCCGCCGGCGCGAGCGCGGCGAGTGCGCACACCGTCGCGAGCAGCCCGGCTGCGAGTGTTCCGGGGCGGATACGACGGCGGATGGCGCTGTGCATGGAGATGGACCCCCGGGTGGGCTGCGGCTGTCGATACCGGACGGCACCGGACGGCCCACCGCGGTCCCCGTTTCACGGGGTCGGCGGATTCCGCGCGCACGGCTTTTCCGGCAGCTCCTCAGCGCGGATGCTAGCGCTCACCGGGAGCGACCGGGAGTGCCCCCGACCAGAAGATCACTCGATGGAATTCGCTGGTCCGGGCCGCCCGTACGCGCACGACCCGGCAAAGCTGACCATCCGTCAGTTTTCGTCGACGCCGCCACGATCCGCGCCGGCGCCGGTTCGCCGGCCGGCGACGGTTCGGGCGGGTCGACGCCCGGCGTCCCGGTCCGCCCGCGGGGTGCGGACCAATCCGCGCCGTCGCGCGTGTCGGCGCCGAATCGCGGGCCGAGCAGGGCGGTTGCCACGACGAACAGGACCAGGAACCAGACGACATACGCGTTCACGAGACACACTCCCGGCGGCACGATGGAATCGGCCCGCACAACAACCAGGCCAGTTCCCATTCTCGATCCGACTGGCCTGCCCACAAAGAGCCAATCCTCGGGAGGTGGACTGTGTTTGCCGACCGATGGGGACCGGATATGACGATCCTCCGGCGCGAAGGGGTACCGACGCGGCATCGTGGCCTCAAGCTCCCGCCGGGCCCGGGACGGTACCGGCGGGGCGGCCGGCGGCGTGCACCTCCCCCCAGTGCGCCGCCGAGGAAGACGGGCCCGCGAGCATTCCCCCCGCTTGCGGGCCCGTCGCCCCACTCGAAACCTTCCACGCACCATCCGGCGCGCCCGTTCAGCGCAGCGCGAGCACCACGTCCCGGATCCGCGCGTCCTGCGCCGGATCGACCGGCAGCGGCACGGTGACCGCGTCCGCCAGGCCGCCCCAGCGCTCGCGGATGAGCGCGGGCATCTCCTCGTACAGCGCCATCGGCACCAGCGTGTCGAGCACCTCGTCGGTGACGTGCCGCGCCAACGCGGACCAGTCGTCCCGGCGGATCATCAGTTGCAACCGGTCCTGGAGTTCGCCCCAGCCGTACAGGTCGAGCGTGCCGCGATACGCGGGGGTCGAGTACAGGAACGCGAACAGCCGCCGCTGCCGCTCGCGTTCGGCGTCCAGCCCGGCACGGTCCGCGCCCGCGATCAGTTGGGTGCCGGCGATCAGTTCGAACGTGCGCGGGACAGCGGCGCGGGATCGGCCCTCGGCGACCGCGGGGCGGGCGACGGTGTGCAACCAGCGCGGCCCGGAGTTGGTGGGGTGGGTGACCAGGCCGTCCGCGAGTTCGCCCGCGAGTGTGCACATCGCCCGGCCGACCCCGCCCAGCAGGATGCGCGGGGCGACGGTGTCCGGGTCCGGGCCGGGGTTGAAGTACGGCTGCATCCGGGTGAGTCGGTGGTGCGGCCCCTCGTGCGCGGGCGGTTCGCCGGTCCGGAACGCCTCGAAGGCGGCCCGCACCGCGCCCACGTAGTCGCGCATCCGGGCCACCGGCGGCGACCACGGCATGCCGTACCGCTCCTCGATGTTCGGCCGCACCTGGCTGCCCAGGCCGAGTTGGAACCGGCCGCCGGAGAAGCGGGCCAGGTCCCACGCGCCGTACGCGGTCAGCAGGGGCGAGCGCACGAAGGCCAGTGCCACCGAGGTGCGCACCACGATCCGTTCGGTGTGCTCCAGGGCCAGCAACGCGACCGCGAACGCGTCGTGCACCGTCTCGGCCACGTGCAACCCGTCGAACCCGGCCGCCTCGGCTCGGCGCGCGTGCGCGGCCACCTCGCGCAGCGGCAGCCGCGGATCCATCCCCGTGTAGACCCTCACCAGGGGAAGTCCTCGCCGACCAGGCCCTCGGACAACGTCCACAACCGCGCCGCGTCCGCCTCGTCCAGCGCCCACGGCGCGTGCTCGGTGGTGATCGCACAGTCCGCGAGGTAGACCCCGCCGACGTCGGCGAGTTCACCGCCCACCGCCGCCCAGACCTGGGTCGCCGCACCGCTCGCGACCTGCTTGAGCGGCGGCATGTTCGCGGCGGTGACCTTCTTCTGCAGATCGCGTCCCGCGTCCCGGGTCATGTACCGACCGAGGTTGGTCGCCACCATGCCCGGGTGCACCGCGAGGGACCGGATACCGCGCCCGCGCAACCGGCGGTCCGATTCGACGGTGAACAGGATGTTGGCGGTCTTGGACGCGCCGTACGCCTTCCAGGGCTGGTAATCCTCCGGCGCGTCCCGGTAGTTGGGGTCGGCCCAGCGGATCCCGGAGGCGACATGCCCGGCGGAGCTGAGGTTGACCACCCGCGCACCGGGACCCAGGGCGGGCACCAGCAGGTTGGTCCACAGGAAGTGGCCCACGTGGTTGGTGCCGAATTGCAGCTCGAAGCCGTCCGCGGTGCGAGCGAACGGGGTCGCCATCACTCCCGCGTTGTTGACCAGGACGTCCACCCTCGGGAATCGCTCGCGCAGTTCGGCGGCGGCGGCGCGGATCGAGGCGAGCGAGGTGAGGTCAAGGACGGCGTACTCCACCTTGCCGGGCAGGTCCGCGACCGCCGCCCGACCCTTGTCCGCGTCGCGCGCGGTCACCACCACCCGCGCGCCGGCCGCCGCGAGCGCCCGGGCGCTCTCCCGACCCAGGCCGGAGGTGCCGCCGGTGATCACGATGACCCGGCCGGTCGGGTCGAGGCCCGCCAGGACCTCGTCGGTGGTGGTGTCGGGTCCGAATGGCATGGCACGCTCCGCCGGATAGATGCTTGACTGTGTTTAGCACTATGCGGTGCGGGTGGCGGGTTTGCAAGGTCGTCCGAGTGCTCGCGCCGCCGGAATGACGGATCGTCAGGTCAGCCGGATCAGCCGCCGTTCGGTGGCCACGCTCACCGCGGCGGTGCGGGTGTCCACGCCGAGCTTCGCGTAGATGTGGCCCAGGTGGGTCTTCACCGTGGCCTGCGAGATGAACAACTCGCGGGCGATCTCCGCGTTGCCGACGCCGCGCGCGAGCAGGTGCAGGATCTCCACCTCGCGGGCGGTCAGCGTGCTGTCGGGCTTGCGCATCCGGCTGAACAGGCGCGCGGCCACCTCGGGGGCCAGCACGGTCCGGCCCGCCGCGGCGTCGTGCACCGCGCGGAACAGGTCCTCGGGGCTGCCCGCCTTGAGCAGGTAGCCGGCCGCGCCCGCCTCGATCGCCCGGGAGACGTCCGCGTCCGTGTCGTACATGGTCAACACCAGCACGTGCGGCGGCTCGGGCAGCGCGAGCAGGCGCCGGGTGGCCTCGACGCCGTCGATCCCGCCGACCAGTTGCAGGTCCATCAGCACCACGTCGGGGCACAGCGCGGCGGCCTGCCGGACCGCGTCCTCGCCGCTCGCCGCCTCGCCCGCCACCTCGATGCCCGCCTCCCCGGCGAACAGCGCGAGCAGGCCGGCCCGGACCACGGCGTGGTCGTCGCACACGATCAGGCGGATCGGGTTCACGGGGTGGCTCCTGGGCTCGGACGGGAGGAGGGCTCGGTGGCGGCGGCCGCGGCGGGCGGCGGTGCGGCGTCGGGGACGGTGGCGGCGAGCGCGGTGCCCTCGCCCGGGGCGCTCTCGACGGTGAGTTCGCCGCCCACCTCGGCCAGTCGGCGGCGCAGCGACGGGAGACCGTAGCCACGCAGGTCGCCCACCCGGGTCCGGCCCGGGTCGAAGCCGACGCCGTCGTCGCGGATGTCCAGTGCCACCCGGTCCGGCAGGTAGGTGAGGGTCACGTGCACGGCCCGGGCCCGGGCGTGTTCGCGCACGTTGGCCAGCGCGCCCTGCGCGGTCCGGGTGAGCGCGGCCTGCACCGGCTCGGCCAGCGCGCGGATCCGGCCGTCCACGGCGAGCGTGACATCGGGCCCGTCCTGGGTCCGGAAACGTTCGACGACCCGGGCCAGGCCGCCCGCGAGCCCGGGGTCGTCGGCGAGTTCGGCGGGGGCCAGGTCGCGGACGAACCGGCGGATCTCCTCGACGCCGAGCGCCGCCACCTGCTCCGCCCGGTGCACGTGCGCACGGGCGGCGACGGGATCGGCGTCCCAGCTCCGGTCCGCGGCCTGGAGCAACATCCGCAGGCTGGAGGTGCCCTGCGCGATGGTGTCGTGGATCTCCCGGGACAACCGCTCGCGCTCGGCCAGCACGCCCGCGCGGCGCTCGCTGACCGCGAGTTCGGCGACGGTCTCGCGCAGCCGGCACTCGTCGCTGCGCATCCGGGTGAACACGGCGGTGGCGATCGCGGCGACCGCGGGCGGGCCGAGGAACAGGCTGGGGTCGATGGTGTCGGCGAGTCGGTACTGGGCGATCACCACGGCGGTGGTGAGCAGCACCACCGTGCCGATCGCCGCCCGCGTCGACAAGACCCGCAGACCGGTGTAGAGCAGCGGCACGGCGCACCACGCGAAGCTCGGCGCGACGGTGACCAGCGCCAGCCACGTGGCGAGCACCGCGGTCAGCCAGGCCGCTCGCGCGGGTGCGGCGTCCTCGGGCAGGGCCAGGCCGGCCAGGTAGAGCACGGCGAGCAGCAGCGCGAGCGCGAGCACCCACGGCGCCCGGCCGTCGGTGCCGTGTCGGACCGTGTATCGGGCGAGCGACGCGGCGAGCAGCAGCAGGAAACCCGCGTGGATCACCAGTCCGGCGTGCCGCACCGGCCATGGCTCTGTTCGCTGTCGGGGCACGACGTACCTGTTCCCTGTCCCGTTCGGCTCGACCACGCGCGAACGCGCGCGGATCGACGGTCCCCTCCACCGTGGGCCGGCGCGCCGGGGTCCGGATCGGCCGATCGGTTGATCTTCGCACCGCCCGACCGGCGCGCCGGGACCGGCGACTCTGCCGATGGCGGGCGGGCGGATCGACGGGAGTGTGGAGGCATCGGGACAACGCCCGGGAACGACGCAGGAATAGGGAGTACGGACGATGAGCAACTTTTCGACGCGTGGTCGGGTGCTGACCGGGGTCTTCTCGCTCGCGGCGGTCGGTGCGGTCACCGCCGGTGTCGCGGCGGCCCAGGTGCCCGGCACCTCGGAGGCCAAGCACGACGAGCGCCCGGCGGCGGCCGTGGTGTCGGTCAAGACGCTGGGCGTGGACGCCGCGAGCAAGGCGGCCCAGGCCGCGCTCGACGCCGCCGAGAAGGACGGTCAGCGGGTCACCGTGGTCGTGGTCGCCCGGGACGGCTCCACCCGGGTGGTGCTCAAGGGTGACGGCGCCGGCCCGCAGTCGGAGGAGTCGGCCCGGCGCAAGGCGTACACCGCCGTGTCCTGGAACGCCCCGACCTCGACGCTCGCCCAGCGGGTCACCGCCCCGGGCGCGTCGCTCCGGGACATCCCCGGCACGCTGTTCCTGGCCGGCGCGGTGCCGGTGGCCGTGGACGGCGCCCCGATCGTGGGCATCG
This sequence comes from Embleya sp. NPDC005971, assembly GCF_040629175.1. Lineage (NCBI taxonomy): Bacteria > Bacillati > Actinomycetota > Actinomycetes > Kitasatosporales > Streptomycetaceae > Embleya > Embleya sp. NPDC005971. The sequence continues at coordinate 71,441 of NZ_JBEXUX010000003.1, forward strand.
GGGTGGCCGGTGCCCCCGCCGGCGACCTGGACGAGAAGTACGCCGCCGAGGGCCTCAAGGCGATCGCCGGTCAGCTCAAGTAGCCGACCGTCGGACCCGGCCGTGCGCCGCCCTGTACCGGGCGCCTTCGGGCATCGGGCGCCGCCGTGCGTCCGGGATGGCCTCGGGCGGCGGGCGATCCCGGGTCGAGGGACGAGGCACCGCTCCTCGCCCCTCGACTCCGGGGTCGACTCCGCCGCCGGTGGCGCCACGCGGCGGCGCCGGTGGGCGGTCAGCCGAAGACCACCGTGCCCTGGGTGTTGAAGATCGCGCTCTGGAAGGGCAACAGCAGTTGGGCCGGCAGGAAGCTGTCCGGCATCAGCGGCTCGCGAGGCGTCTGCGCGGCGCGTGCCGCGGGAATGTACAGCGAGGCCATCGAGCCGAAGATGACCGCCGTGATGATCACGGCCGCCTTGCGAAATCCGTGCTTGACCATGGAATTGCCCTTCACCGGGGACGTCGGGGGAAACGAATCGGCGTCCCGCCGCGCTCCGGAATTCCGGACACGGCTCCGCCGCGCCGCCCGGGGATTTCATGGCGGCGCGGCAACTCTAGGGTTTTGTCGGCAAAGGAAAAGACACCGTTCGCCCTCCCGGGTGACGTCATCGGTTGGCCCAGGGTCCAGGACACGCAATTTCACCCGGAAGGGTGAGGATTATGCGCCTGCGCGCTCCCGCACGTGTCCATGTACCGTGCCGGGCGTTATGCGGGCCGCCCGGCGCCGATGCGCTCACGCAGCCAGTGATACGAAGCTCGCGGTGTCCGGGTCCCGGTCGGGAAGTCGACATGGATCAAGCCGAACCGTTGGTGATAGCCCTCGGCCCATTCGAAGTTGTCCAGCAGGGACCAGACGAAATAGCCGCGGACGTCGATTCCGGCTTTGCTCACCGCGCTCACCGCGGCGATATGCCCGTCCAGGAACGCGATGCGTTCCGGATCGTCGAGCCCCTCCGCCGTCGAGCAGCCGTTCTCGGTGATCCAGATCGGCGGCAGCGCGTCGCCGTAGCGCGCCCCGAGCCCGGTCAGCAGGGTGCTCAGTCCCTCGGGGACCACCGGCCAGTCGAAGGCGGTCCGCGGCACGCCGGTGATCTCCACCGTGGTGAACGGCAGCGGCGCGCCCGGCTCACCCTCGGCGATCACCGTCGGGTTGTAGTAGTTGACGCCCAGGCCGCTCACCGAGCCGCCGATCAGGTCGAGATCGCCGGGTTCGACGAAGGGCAGCGCCGCGGCGTCGTGGCCGTACGCGCTCAGATCCGGGTAGCGGCCGAGCAGCAGCGGGTCGGTGAACAGCCGGTTGTGCAGCGTGTCGTACGCCGCCGCGGCGGCCCGATCGGCCGCGCTCTCGCTCGCCGCGGTCACCGGGGTCAGGTTGTTGGACACCAGGACCCGTTCCGCGCCGGCCTCGCGCAGCACGGCGGCGGCCAGACCGTGGCCGAGCAGTTGGTGGTGCGCGGCGGGCAGCGCGTCCAGGAGCAGCGCGTGGCCCGGCGCGTGCACGCCGAGCGCATAGCCCCAGGCCATGTGGATGAACGGCTCGTTGAGCGTGATCCAGGTACGCACCCGGTCGCCGAGCCGGGCCGCGACGTGTTCCGCGTAGTCGGCGAATCGGGCGGCGGTGTCGCGCGCGAGCCAGCCGCCGCCGTCCTCCAGGGCCTGCGGCAGGTCCCAGTGGAACAGCGTCGGGGTCGGCGTGATGCCGCGTTCGATCAGCGCGTCGACCAGGCGGTCGTAGAAGTCCAGACCCGCCGGATTCGGCTTGCCCCGCCCATCCGGCTGGATCCGCGGCCAGGCGATGGAGAACCGGTAGGCGTCCACGCCCAGGTCGGCCATCAGCGCGACGTCCTCGGCCCAGCGGTGGTAGTGGTCGCAGGCGATCTCGCCGGTGTGGCCGTCGCGGATCCGCCCCGGTTCGGCACAGAAGGTGTCCCAGACCGAGCGGCCTCGGCCGTCCTCGGTCACCGCGCCCTCGATCTGGTAGGCGGCGGTCGCGGTGCCCCAGGAGAAGCCCGCGGGCAGCTCCCAGGGGGTGGCGGGGGACGTCATGGCGGCTCCTGGGTGGGGTTCGCGGGCGGTCCGGGCGGTTTCGGGTGATCCGTCGGCGGTCGGGCGCCCCGGTGGGCCGGTCCGGTCGGGCGGCGGATCGCGGCCCATGATGGCCCGCGCGGTGTGTGGGGTCCAGGGTGTCTTCGGGTCATCCGAACATCGTTTTGCCGGTTGACAATTAGAATGGTTGTCCATGACAACCACACCCGCGCCGGGCCGCCCCGAACACGGCTGGCTGCGCCGCCTGCTGGCCGCCTCGTGGCGGTACCGGAGCAGCGTGCTGATCGCGTTCGGGGCGTCCCTGGTGGGGATGGCGGTCACCGCGCTGGTTCCGCTGGTGCAGCGCAAGGTGGTCGACGACGCGGTCGCCGGCGAGTTGGGCGATCTGCTGCCGCTGTCGGTGCTGCTGCTGGGCGCAGCCGTGGTCGTCTTCGGCTGTACCTACGCGCGGCGCTACGTCGGCGGCAAGTTGTCCCTGGACGTGCAGTACGACCTGCGCACCCGCATCTTCGGCGCGCTCTCCCGGCTGGACGGTGCGCGGCAGGACGAATTGCAGACCGGGCAGATCGTCAGTCGGGGCATCTCCGACGTGACGATGGTCCAGGGCTTCATGTCGATGATCCCGATGATGACCGGCAGCGTGCTGCTCTTCGTCATCTCGCTCGGGGTGATGTTCTGGCTCTCGCCGCTGCTCACACTGGTGTCGCTGGCGGTGGGGCCGGGCTTGTTCGCGGTGGCCTACCTGTCCCGGAAGCGGCTGTTCCCGGCCACCTGGCAGGCTCAGCAGGACGCCGCCGCGCTGGCCGGCGTGGTGGACAACGCGGTGACCGGGGTCCGGGTGGTCAAGGGCTTCGGTCAGGAGGAGCAGGAATTGCTCCGGCTGGAGACGGCCGGCCGCAGGCTGTTCGCCTCCCGGCTGCGCGCGGTCCGGTTGAACAGTCGGTACACCCCGACGCTTGCCACGATCCCCGCACTCGGCCAGGTCGGGGTGCTCGCGCTCGGCGGCTGGTTGGCCGTGCGCGGCGAGATCACCCTGGGCACGTTCCTGGCCTTCTCCACCTACCTCGGCCAATTGGTCGGGCCGGTGCGCATGCTCTCCGGCCTGTTGACGTTCGGGCAGCAGGCCCGGGCCAGCGTGGAGCGCATCTTCGAGGTGATCGACTCCCAGCCGATCGTGACCGAGAAGCCGGACGCCCGGGTGCTGCCGGTGGTGGCCGCCTCGGTGGAGTTGGCGGATGTGCGGTTCGGCTACGTCGCCTCCCGGCCGGTGCTGGACGGGTTGTCGCTGCGGGTGGAACCGGGCGAGACGTTGGCCCTGGTGGGCACCTCCGGATCGGGCAAGTCCACCGTGTCGATGTTGCTGCCCCGGTTCTACGACGTGCAGTCCGGGGCGATCCTGGTGGACGGGCACGATGTGCGGGATCTGACGTTCGACTCGCTGCGCTCGGCGATCGGCCTGGTGATGGAGGACAGCTTCCTGTTCTCGGACACCGTGCGGGCCAACATCGCGTACGGCCGGCCGGACGCGACCGAGGAGCAGGTGCTCGCGGCGGCGCGGGCGGCCGAGGCCGACGCGTTCATCCGCGAACTGCCGGCGGGCTACGACACGGTGGTCGGCGAACAGGGCCTGACGCTGTCCGGCGGGCAGCGGCAACGGGTGGCGCTCGCCCGGGCGTTGATCACCGATCCGCGGATCCTGTTGCTGGACGACGCGACCTCGGCGGTGGACCCCAAGGTCGAGGCGGAGATCCACGCCACGCTGCACCGGGTGATGGCCGGGCGCACCACGATCCTGGTCGCACACCGCCGCTCGACGCTGCAACTGGCCGACCGGATCGCGGTGCTGGATCGGGGTCGGCTGGTGGACGTGGGCAGCCATGACGAGCTGAGCGGGCGCTGCCCGTTGTACCGGCTGCTGCTGTCGGGGCCGGGCGAGGACGCGGAGGGCGTGGACGCGCACGAGGCGATCGGGGCGGGCGCGCCGGGTGTGCTCGGGGAACCGGGCGAGCCGTCGGCCGCCGGTGGGGTGACGCCCGCGCTGTGGGAGCGTTCGGCCTCGACCGATGCGGTGCCCGCGGTCGCGCCGGGTGCGGTCGCCGGGACCGGGACGGGCGGTGGCCCGCGTGGGTGGGCGGCGATGCTCCAGGCCACGCCGGAGTTGCTCGCCCAGGTGGCCAAGCTTCCGCCCGCGACGGATCGGCCCGACGTGGACGACGCGCGGGCGCGACGCTTGGACTCGGCGTTCGATCTGCGCTCGTTGTTGCGGCCGTTCCGGTGGGCGTTGTCGCTCGCCTTGGTCCTGGTGATCCTGGACACCGGCGCACAACTGGCGCTGCCGGCGCTGATCCGGGACGGAATCGACCGGGGCATCGACGACGGGGCGACCGGCGCGATCATGACGGTGTCGCTGATCGCCGTCGTGATCGTGGCCGCCGACTGGTTCGTCAACGTCGGCCAGGCACTGATCGCGGGTCGCACCGGCGAGCGGTTGCTCTACACACTGCGGGTGAAGACCTTCGCCCACCTGCAACGACTGGGCCTGGACTACTACGAACGCGAGTTGTCCGGGCGGATCATGACCCGGATGACCACCGACGTGGACGCGCTGTCCACGTTCTTGCAGACCGGGTTGATCAGCGCGGTGGTCAGCGTGCTGACCTTCTTCGGGATCATGATCGCGCTGCTCGTGCTCGACTGGGAGCTCGGGCTGATCGTGATGAGTGTGCTGCCGATCCTGATCGCGGCCACCGTGGTGTTTCGATCCAAGTCGTCAAAGGCGTACACGGAGGCGCGCGAGAAGGTCAGCGTGGTCAACGCCGATCTGCAGGAGAACGTCGCGGGACTGCGGGTGTCGCAGGCGTTTCGCCGTGAGGGCCGTAATTCGGAGCGGTTCGCCGAACGCAGCGACGACTACCGCGCATCGCGGCTGCGGGCGCAGCGCTACATCGCGATCTACTTCCCGTTCGGGCAGTTCCTGTCCAGCGTCGCGGCGGGCATCGCGCTGATCGTCGGCGCGCATCGGGTCGGCGGCGGCACGTTGTCGGCGGGCGCGTTGATCGCCTACCTGCTGTACATCGACATGTTCTTCTCACCGATCCAGCAGCTCTCCCAGGTCTTCGACGGCTACCAGCAGGCGGCGGTGGGGCTGCGCCGGATCCGCGACCTGCTGCGCACGCCCACCACGACCCCGCCGCCGGCCGTGCCGGTACCGGTGCCGGCGAGCGGGCTCAAGGGGGCGATCACCTTCGAGGACGTGCGGTTCGCGTACAACGCGCCCACTTTCGTGGACGACGAGGTCACCGATGCCGGCGTTGCCGCCGCCGCCGAGTCGCCCGAGGTGGTGTCCGGCATCTCGCTGCACATCGAACCGGGCGAGACGGTCGCGCTGGTGGGGCAGACCGGCGCGGGCAAGTCCACGCTGGTCAAGCTGGTGGCCCGGTTCTACGACGTGACCGGCGGCGCGGTGCTGGTGGACGGCGTGGACGTGCGCGACTACGACCTCGCGGCCTATCGACACCGGCTCGGCATCGTCCCGCAGGAGGCGTATCTGGCTCCGGGCAGCGTGCGGGACGCGATCGCGTACGGCCGCCCGGAGGCCACGGACGCCGAGGTCGAGGCGGCGGCCCGGGCGGTCGGCGCGCATGCCGCGATCGCCGAGCTGAACGGGGGCTATCTGCACGACGTCGGCGAGCGGGGGCGCAACCTGTCGGCGGGCCAGCGCCAACTGATCGCGCTCGCCCGCGCCTATCTGGTCGACCCGGACATCCTCCTGCTCGACGAGGCCACCGCCGCACTCGACCTGGCCACCGAGGCCGCGGTCACCCGGGCCACCGAAGCACTCACCGGCCGCCGCACCACGTTGGTCGTCGCCCACCGCCTGACCACCGCCGCCCGCGCCGACCGCATCGCCGTCATCGACCGAGGCCGCCTCGTCGAACTCGGCACCCACACCCGACTCCTCACCCAGGCAGGCCCCTACGCCTCCCTGTGGGCCGCCTTCACCGGCGCCAAGGAACACGCGGCCTAGGGGCGTGTCTGCAATCCCCCGTCGGGCTCTGCGGCGTGAGCGCAGCGAGGAGCCCGAAGGGCGGATGCCGTGCATCGGCGTGCCGGAGAAGCGCCTGCGTAGTGGTTCCATTCCGGTGTTTCTCCGGGGCGGCGAGGTGTGGTGCCGGGCGTCGCGGAGCTCGGCGGGGGATCGAAGACAGGCCCTGGTTTCCTCGGCCGGAAATCCGATGCGTGTATCCGGATTCGCCGGAAGGCTCGGACGGGAGGACCTTCGGCCGTGTCGACGTCGTCCCGCCGCTCGACCCCGACAACCACAAGAAGGAAAGGAGTGGTGACCGGCGAGACGGCCGGTCGAGCCGACGGCGTCGGACCCGGACCCTACCCTCGGGGACATGACCATTCAGCGCATGGACAATGTCGGCATCGTCGTCGACGACCTCGACGCCGCCGTCGCCTTCTTCATCGAACTCGGCATGGAGCTGGAAGGCAGGATGCCGATCGAAGGACGCTGGGCGGGGAACGTCGTCGGGCTCGACGACATGCGAAGCGAGATCGCGATGTTGCGGATCCCGGACGCCCCGGGCCGGATCGAACTGGCGAAGTACCACACCCCCAAGGCGATCACCCCCGAGCCGGAGATCGCCCCGGCGAACACGCTGGGCCTGCACCGCATCATGTTCGCCGTCGACGACATCGAGGACACCCTCGCCCGCCTCCGCCCGCACGGCGCCGAACTCGTCGGCGAAGTGACACGCTTCGAGGACAGCTACCTGCTCTGCTATCTCCGCGGGCCGAGCGGAGTCGTCCTCGCGCTGGCCGAGCAACTGAGCTGAGAAAAGGGAAGTCCGCTCATGATGGCGCCGACCTGGTGTCCTCCGCCGGCAATCGGCGCTTGCGGCCGGACGTGCAGGGCCTCGGACGCGCGGCGGCCTTCGCGGAGAGACCCGGTGACGGTGTCCGTCCACCCACGCGCGGCGGATCTCGCACAGCAGCAACGGCGCCCGCCCGGCCGGCCGGCCACGGACGGAACCAACCCGGCCGGCGTTCGAGGCCACCGGAGCCGATTCACCGCGCACGCCAACGGCGAAGCGCCGGCCGGACCGAAATTCGGCCCGGCCGGCGCTTGAGGCCACCTCGGCCGGAGGCGGGGTCACGGAACCCGGCCGGCCCCCGAGGACGAAGCGAACCTACTCGGTCGCGATCGAACGAAGCACAGGCAACCGCGCGGCCCGCGCGGCAGGCCGCGCTCCGGCTGCCAGCCCACCGAGCGCGCCCACGCCCACCAGCACCGCCAGTTGCACCGTGGGCACCGAGAACGGCAGCGCCGCCCCCGTATCGACACCGCCGATCGCACGAATCGCCACCCAGCCCAGGAACAGGCCGACCACGAGCCCACTCACCGCGCCGATCACCGCGACCAACGTCGACTCCCAGCGCAGCGCCGACCGCACCTGGGATCGCGCCGCGCCGATCGCCCGCAACAGGCCCAGCTCGCGCGTGCGTTCGTAGGCCGCCAGGGACAGCGTGTTCGCGATACCGCCCAACGCGATCACCAACGCGAGCGCGAGCAGCACGTAGACCACCGCGACCAGCGTCTGCAACATCTCCGCCCGCGCCGCCACGAACCCTTCCCGGTCCCGTACCGGCGGCGCGCCGTAGTCCTTGGCCAACCGCTCGACCTCGCCCTCGACCGTGTGCGTCGAGACGCCCGGCGCGAGCCGCAGCACCGTCGCGGCGTCCAGGGCCGCGTCGGCGTGCGACTCCCACGCGACGCGATCGATCAGGTAGTCGCCGACCACGGCCGTGCGGTCGTAGAGCCCGGTGACGGTGAACGTCTGCCGCGCACCGTCCGGGAAGGTCACCTCGGTGGTCGAACCGAGCCGCCAGCCCCGGTCCTTCGCGGCGTCCGCGGACACCGCCAGACCACTGGGACCGAGCCCGGTCACCCGCCCCTGCCGCACGTCGAGATCGAACACCCGGTCCAGCCGGCCCGAGTCCACCGCCAGCAGTTGCCGACCGTGCCCGTCCACCAACGCACCCGCGTTGCGGATCCCGGTCGCCGCGACCACGCCGGGCAACTCGGAGGCCCGCCGCGTGAGTTCGGGGCTGTGGCCGCCCCCGGCCCAGCCGGCGGGCGAGGATCCGCCGATCACCAACTGTCCGGCGATCACCTTCCGGGTCTGCTCACCGGCACCCTCCTTGAGCGAGGCCGCGAACACCGCGAACAGGGTGACGATGGCGATCCCGAGCAACATCGCGGTCGCCGCACCGGCGGTTCGACGCGGGCTGCGCAGCAGATTGCCGCGCGCCAACGCGCCCGGCGCGCCCCGCAGTCGCGGCAGCGGCGCGGTGAGCGGACCGCCGGCCGCCCGGATGCCCGCCGGGGCCACCGACAACACGCCCGCGAGCAGGGCCGGCGCGGCGATCGCCAGACCCACCAGGCCGCCGCCGGCGATGCCCACCGCCAGGCCCGCCGCGAGCAGCACCAGGCCCGCGAGCAGCCGCCCACGCGGCAGTTCGGTGCGCTCCGCGCCCGCGCCGCGCAGCGCGGTCACCGGTGCCACCCGCGAGCCGCGCACGGCCGGCACCAACGCGGCGAACGCGGTCACCAGGATGCCGACGGGCAACACCGTGAGCGCGGTGGACGTCTTGAACGTCAGCCCGCGGGCCGGTAGTTCGAAGCCGAGCCCGGCGAACAACTCCTTGAGCCCGGCGGCCAGCCCGAGCCCGGCCGCCAGGCCGAGCGCGGAAGCCGCCACGCCGATCACCAGGGCCTCGATCAGCGCCTGTCGCAGCGCCTGGCCCCGGCTCGCCCCCAGCGCCCGCATCAGGGCGACCTCGCGGGTGCGCTGCGCGGCCACCACGGAGAACGTGTGATTGATCGAGAAGGCCGCGACGACCAGCGCGATCGCGGCGAAGACGGTCAGGAAGGTGCGGAAGACCTTCAGGAAGCTGTCCTCCACGGCGGACACCGCCTCGCCGGTGGCCACGTTGCCGGGCACCGCCTGCACGTCGGCCGGCAGCGCTCGCTGGATCCGCGCGGCCAGGTCCTTCTGGTCGGTGCCGGGCGCGGCCCGGACCGCGATGGTGCCGACCTTGCCCGGGTCGCGCAGCACGTATCGGCGCGCGCCGTCGAGGTCGAAGGCGGTATACGAGCCGCCGCCGAAGGCGTCCAGGTCACCGAAGGTGGCCACGCCCACGATGGTCACCGGCACCGGCCCGGGGGTGAGCACGGTGGTCCGGTCGCCGGGCGCCAGGTGCCCCTGTTTGGCGGTGGCCCGGTCGATGACCACCTCGTCGGGCCCCGTCGGCGCGCGGCCGGCGGCCAGCCGGTACGGCGTCAGGGCCGGATCGGTCACCCAATTGCCCGCCGTGCGCGGGCCGTTGCCGGTGAGCGCCTTGCCGTCCTTGCCGATCACCTGACCGTAGCCCTGGATCACCGGTTCGGCGCCCGCGACGCCGGGCACCGCCCGGACCCGGTCCACCAGTGCGCCGTCGATCGCGCCCCGCTGGCTGCCGGGCCGGTCGGTCACCGAGGTGGCGTTGCGCACCACCACGTCCGTGCCGGCGCCGCTGTCTCGGATCAGCCCGCCGATGGAGGAGTTCATCGTGTCGGCGAGCACGAGCGCGCCGGAGAGGAAAGCCGTGCCCAGCAGCACGGCGAGGGCGAGTCCCACGAGCCGGCGTTTGCGAGCCCACAGGTTGGCGAGCGAGAGACGAATCAGCATCGCGCGTCACTCCCCTCGGGCGCCGGCACCCGCGGCGACTCGGTCGAATGCCTTCATCCGGTCCAGCACCCGGTCCGGGGTCGGCGCCTGCATCTCGTCGGCTATCCGGCCGTCGGCCAGGAACACCACGCTGTCCGCGTAGCCCGCGGCGACCGGGTCGTGGGTGACCATCAGCACGGTCTGATCGAGTTCGTTCACGGCGTCGCGCAGCAGCGCGAGCACCTCGGCGCCCGAGCGCGAGTCGAGGTTGCCGGTCGGCTCGTCGGCCATCACGATCTCCGGTCGCCCGACCAGTGCCCGGGCCACCGCGACCCGCTGCTGTTGCCCGCCGGAAAGCTCGCCGGGCCGGTGGTGCAGTCGCTGTGCCAAGTCGACCGCGGTGACCACCCGGTCCAGCCAGGCCGGGTCCGACTTGCGGCCCGCGAGCGACGCGGGCAGCACGATGTTCTCCAGCGCGGTCATCGTGGGCAGCAGGTTGAACGCCTGGAAGACGAATCCGATCCGGTCCCGGCGCAGCCGGGTGAGCTGCCGGTCGGTGAGCGAGCCCAGCTCGGTGTCACCGAGGAAGACCGCGCCGTCGGTGACGTCGTCCAAGCCGGCCAGGCAGTGCAGCAGCGTGGACTTGCCCGACCCGGAGGGACCCATCACGGCGGTGAACCGGCCGCGGGGGAAGCCGATGGTGACGTCGTCCAGGGCGCGCACGACGGTGTCCCCGACGCCGTGCACACGCGAGACGTGTTCGGCGCGCGCCGCGTAGTGCTTCGTGGGGTCGATGGTGGTGGTCATGACGATCCTTCTCGGGAGAGGGGACGGGAGGAAGCAAGGGGTGCCGGTCGACCCGCACGGGCGGGCGCAGCCGCGGCGTCGGCCCGGTCGACCCGGTCGGCCGTGCCGGCCGGGACGCGCCGATCGCGCGGTGTGTCGTCGGTGCGCCGGCTCGACCGGGTCCGACCCCGGCCGCGGTCGCCCGAGGGCTTGAAGACGGACAGCGCCGTCGCGGCGATCAACGCGAGCAACTGGAAGATCACCACGACCAGGTGCCAGGTCTGCAGCGGTGGCAACGCGTCCGCGTTGCCACCGGAGGCGGAGGCGGCGATCATCCGATGCGCGAACTGGCTGACCACACCGGCGCCGGCCACGATCACCGCGATCAGCAGCACGATCTTGATCTTGATCCAGAGGTGCTGCCACAGCCCCCAGGGCGTCCGCAGGCACAGCAGCACACCGGTGATCAGCGACAGCACGGCGAACGGAATCCCGCCCGCCAGCGCGAATATCCGCATCAGCTGATACGCGCCGTGTCGCAGCGCGGGGTCGTCGGTCGCGCGGGCCACGATGCCGATCAGCAGCATGACCCACTCGACGCCCAGCAGGCCGACCGCGAACACCACGTGCCCGGAGTTGACCGCCCTGCGGACCGACCTCGAATAGCGCCGTTTCCCGGTCGTCGGGGACGCGTTCACGGTGACCTCCTGGAAGCAATGCCGGACGGGAGCGCGGGTCGGGGCGTGGGCCCGGGCCCGTCGGCGAGGTGCGGAAACGGCCTCGCTCCGGGGGCCTCGTCGACGGGAACAACTCTTCCGATTCGCGGCCCTGCCGGCGTCCGGCCCGGGGATGCACCGGCCCTGCTGCCCCGGCAGGTCCAAGAGGCCCTCGACCAGCACGTTCCTGCTCCCTGGGGAGCAGCCTCCAGGAGCCCGTCTGCTTCCCCGGGAGCATCCGACAAGCCCACGCGCAGCGGACGCGCGCGACCCCCCGCTCCCCCTACCGTTGATCACATGACGAGCCCCTCGAATCCCCCGACCCGGAGCCCGGGATCGCGGCCCCGAGCACCGTGGTCGCGGGTTTCCCGCCCCGGCGCACACTGGCTCGCGCACACGCTCGGCCCGGTCCCACCCGTCGTGCGCGACATCGCGCTCGGGGTGCTGGTCTGCGCGGTGCAAATGGGCACGATGCTCTTCGCGAACCATCGCCAACCGGACCCCGCCCGGGCCCTGGACGCATGGGGGGTGCTGCTGATCGTCGCCGGCCCGTTGGCGCTGATCGTGCGCCGCCGCCACCGCGCGGGCGTGCTCGTGGTGACGGTCGGTTCGGCGCTGGTCTACACGATGCTCGACTATCCGCGCGGCCCGATCTTCTTCGCGATGATCATCGCGTTGTGGGGCGCCTTCGCCGCCGGCCTGCGCCTGTTGGCGTATGTGGTCCTGGTGCTGGGCTACACCGGCTTCGTCTGGATATCACCGCTGGTGACCTCCGAGTCGACGCCCGACCTCGGGCCGGCGCTGGGCATCGCCGCGTGGTTGCTGGTGCTCGCGGGGATCGGCGAGGTGGTCCGGCTGCGTCGCGCGTTCAACGCCGCGGAGGCACAGCGGGCCCGGGTGCATTCGCTCGGCCTGGCCGAGGCCGAGCGCCGCCGGGCGGGCGACGAACGGCTGCGCATCGCCCGCGAGTTGCACGATGTGCTCGCGCATCACATCTCGCTGATGAACGTGCAGGCGTCGGTGGGCCTGGAGTTGATGGACACCTCGCCGGAGCAGGCCCGCGAGGCGTTGACCGCGGTCAAGTACGCGAGTCGGGAGGCGCTGGGCGAGTTGCGTTCGGTGCTGGACATCCTCAAGGGCGACTCGGTCGACCATTCGGGTCCCGACGGTGCCCCTCGCGCGCCCACCGCGGGTCTGGACCGGCTCGACGACCTGGTCGCGCGCACCTCCGCCGGCGGGCTGACCGTGCGGGTCGAGCGCACGGGCACCGTCCGCCCGCTGACCGCGGCGGTGGACCTGGCGGCCTACCGGATCGTGCAGGAGGCGCTGACCAACACCCTGCGGCACGCGGCGGCGAGCGAGGCCGTGGTGGGGGTGACCTACGGCGAGACCGGTTTGCAGGTGTCGATCCGCGACAACGGCCGCGGGCCCGAGCCGAGCTCGTCCCCCGCCGACGCGCTGACCTCCGGCGGCAACGGGCTGCACGGCATGCGCCAGCGGGCCGCCGCGCTCGGCGGCCGCTGTGTCGCGGGACCGGTGCCGGGGCGCGGCTTTCACGTCCAGGCCCACCTGCCCTACGGTGATCGCGCCGACGCGCAGGACCGCGGCAAGGCTGCGCCGACCGCGTCGGCGGCGACCGCCGGCGGTCCGACGCAGTCCATCGAGGGGGACGCATGATCAGGTTGGTGCTGGCCGACGACCAGGCTCTGGTGCGCGCGGGCTTTCGGGCCCTGTTGTCCGCGCAGCCGGACATGGAGGTCGTGGGCGAGGCGGGCGAGGGCGGCGAGGCGGTCCGGCTCACCCGCGAACTGCGCCCTCACGTGGTGCTGATGGACATCCGGATGCCCGGCATGGACGGCCTGGAGGCGGCCCGGGTGATCGCCGCGGACCCGGCGCTGACCGACGTGCGGGTGGTCATCCTGACCACGTTCGACCTGGACGAGTACGTCTTCGAGGCGCTGCGCAATGGCGCGAGCGGCTTTTTGGTCAAGGACACCGAACCGGCCGAACTCCTGCGCGGGGTGCGGGTGGTCGCGGCGGGCGATGCCCTGTTGTCGCCGAATGTGACGCGCCGGTTGATCGAGGAGTACGCGGCCGGCGCCGCGCGGCCCGCCGTCGCGCCGTCCGCCGAACTGGCCCTGCTCACCGAGCGCGAGCGGGAGATCGTCGGGCTGGTCGGCCGCGGGTTGTCCAACGACGAGATCGCCGGACACCTGGTGCTCAGTCCGCTCACCGCGAAGACCCACGTGAGCCGGGCGATGACCAAGCTGTCCGTGCGCGATCGGGCCCAACTGGTGGTCTTCGCCTACGAGACCGGCCTGGTCACCCCGGGCCGCACCTCCCCCTGAGCAGGCGACCCGAGCGCAGCGGCGCGGCCGGCGACCAAGGCGATCGACGGCCCGCCGACCGCACCACCGACAAAGCGCCGGACGGGCCGTGTTCGACCCGTCCGGCGCTCGTGACGCGGCGACTTCCGCCGCGGCCGATTCCTCGGCCCGCTCCTCGATTCCGCCGCTACCGCCCTACTCCTTGGCGCCGACCGCGTCGATCGGGGCCAGCCGCAACAACCGGCGGGCCACCGGGGCCACCGTCAGCGGCGCCAGCAGGAGGGCGGCCGCGCTGATCGCCAGGCACAGCGGCAGCGGGACGTACGGGGTCGTGGTGTCGAACGAGCCCTTGTTGAACGGCACCAGGGTGGCCAGCGCCACCGACATGCCCAACCCCAGGCCGATCGCACCGACCATGATCGCCTCGCGCCGCAACACCGCGCGGACCTGGCCGTGCGTGCTGCCGATCATCCGCAGCAGGCCCAGTTCCCGGTTCCGGGCCGCCGTGGTGACCGCCATCGTGTTGATCGCGGCGATCGTCGCGAAGCCCGCGAGGATGACCAGCATGATGTAGTTCAGCCACTTGTTCGTCTCGCGGTCCTTGTCCACCTGGGTCGCGTACGCCGCCCGGTCCTGCACCGACACCCCCGGGTGACGCTGCGTCAGACCGGTCAGCGCCGCGTCCGCGGCCCGCACGTCCGCTCCGGCGGCGAACCGCACCAACAGCCGCGTGTCCAGCGCCGTCTCCACGTGTCGCTCGACCGCGGCCCGCGGCAGCGTCACCGCTGCGGTGCCCAGGCCGCGCTCGTAGATCGCCACCACGATGGGGTTGATCGCGGTCCCGTCCCCCAGCCACATCGACACCGGCTTGCCGACCTTGCCGTGCAGCGCCGACGCCATCTGCCGATCCAACGCGACCACGCCGCCCTGCGGTTGCGGCGCACCGGACCGCAACGCGTCGGTGCTGCCCTCACGCACGCCCAGATCCAACGTGGTCGACAGATCCTGCGTGGTGCCGCCGACGCCCTGCGCGCTCTGCTTCGCCAGGCCGCCGTCCCGAACGACCACGACCGAGGTGTTCAGCACCGACGTCACCGACGCGACACCGGGGGTGGCGGCCACCCGGGCGGTGGTCTGCGGAGCGAAGCCCGGCCCGGCCAGTACCCGATCCGCGGTGATCGCCTCCTTGGACTGCACGCTCGCGTGGTGGTCCTCGGCCGCGAACATGAAGCTCAGCGTGGCCGCGAAGGCGACCGCCAGCGCGATCGGAGTGATCGCCGACGCGAGTCGCCGCGAGTTGGCCCGGGCGTTGTCGAAGGCGAGTTGTCCGGTGGTGCCGAACAGGCTGCCGACCCACCCGAACACCGACACGAGCAGGTGCGCCAGAATCGGGCCGAGCAGGCCGATCGCGATCATGAACAGCATGATCACGCCGCCGGCCGCGGCGATCGCGTCGTCACCGGTGGCGTTCAGCGCGACCCGGGTCACCGCGATGCCGCCGCCGAGCGTGCCCAGTCCGAGCACCAGCCGGATCCAGCCGACGAAGACCCGCTCGGTGGCGGCGTCGCCCAGCGCCTCGGTCGGCTTGATCTTCGCACTGCGCCGCGCCGCGAGCAGTCCCGCGCCCAGCGCGGTCAGCGTGCCCGCGCCGATCGCCACGACCATCGGGATCCAGCCCACCGAGAGCGTGACGCCGTGCGCGACCAGGCCCCGGTCGTCCATGGCCGAGAACCACCAGCGGGCCAGCAGCGTGCCGGGCAGCACCCCGACGGCGCCCGCCACCAGGGACACCAGAGCGGTCTCGGTGGCGATCATCCGGCGGATCTGCCACGGCGTGGCCCCCACCGCGCGCAGCAGCGCGATGTCGCGCCGGCGCTGCCCCACCGACAGCGCGGTGGCGCCGGCGACCACGAAGATCGCCACCATCAGCACGATGCCGCCCAGGGTGCCGCCGATCGCGGTGAACATCTCCTTGGTGTTGCCGAAATCGCTGTACTCGGCCGCCCCACGCGCGTTCCCGGTGGCCACCTTGGCACCGGTGCCCGCCACCGCGGCCCGCACGTCCTCGGCCACCTTGCCGGTGTCCGCGCCGGCCGCCGGGAGCACCCCGATCGCGGTGACCGTGCCGGGGTGTCCGGCCAACCGCTGCGCGTCCGCGTCGGCCACGTACAGGTGCGCGCCCTCTCCCGGCACCACGCCGCTCACCCGCAGCGCGACCTCGCCGCCGGGCGTGGTCGCCCGCACGGTGTCGCCGACCTTGGCCGACCCGGCCGCGGCCGTGGTCAACACCACCTCGCCGGCGCCCGGCGCGGTGCCCTCGCGGGTGCCCGCCAGCGGCGCCGAGGACCAGCCGTGCCCGGCCGGTGTGGTCCGCTCGATCTGCGCCGGGAAGGTCAGGTCGGGGATCACCGCGCGCACCCCCGGCACGGCCGCGATCCGCCCGGCGAGCCCGGCGTCGATCCGGGTCCGCTCGGGCAACGGGGCCGATTCGGTGTACTTGCCCTCCCCCTTGCCCAACTGCTTGCTCACCTTGTCCGGCCCGCTGACCAGGATCGGCGTGTCGGCGTACCGCTCGGGGGTGGCATGCGCGCGAATGCCGCTCTCCATGAACACACCGCACATGGTGACCAGCATCGCGGCGAACAGCAGCGCCACGAACGAGCCCGCGAAGGACGCGGGCCGAAAGCGCACCGAGGTGCGCGCGAGACCGTTGGGTCGAAGCAGCGACATCAGGCGGCCTGTTCCTGTCGGGTGCCCACCTGCGAGAGGTCGACCATCCGGGCGGCGATCGCCTCGGGCGTGGGCCGGTACAGCTCGCCCGCGAGGTTGCCCTCGGCCAGGAAGACCACCCGGTCCGCGTAGGACGCGGCGACCGGGTCGTGGGTGACCATCACGATCGTGGCGCCGGTCCCGTCCACCGCGTGGCGCAGCAGGGTGAGCACCTCGGCGGCGGTGGTGGTGTCCAGCGCGCCGGTGGGTTCGTCCGCGAACAGCACGTCGGGCCGGGTGACCAGGGCGCGGGCGATCGCCACGCGCTGTTGCTGACCGCCGGACAGTTGCGCGGGTCGCCGATTCGCGTGCCGGTCCAGGCCGACCGTCGCGAGCACCTCGGCGGCGCGCCGGCGATCGGCGCGCACTCCGGCCAGGCGCAGCGGGAGCAGGACGTTCTTCTCCACGGTCAGCGAGGGCAGCAGGTTGAACGCCTGGAAGACGAAGCCGAGCCGGGTCCGGCGCAGCCGGGTGAGCTCGTTCTCCTTCATCGCGGTCAGGTCGTCGGTGCCCAGCAGCACCCGGCCGCCGTCCGGCCGGTCCAGGCCCGCGGCGCAGTGCAGGAAGGTGCTCTTGCCGGATCCGGACGGGCCCATCACCGCGGTGAAGGTGCCCCGGGGGATGGCCAGATCGATGCCGCGCAGCGCGTGTACCGCCGCCGCGCCCTTGCCGTACGCCTTGGTCACCGCGTCCAGCCGCACCGCGCAGTCCACCGAAGCGGGCGCCGCGTACCGCGGGGTGTACGCGGCATCCTTCTTCGCCTGCCGTGTACCGCGACCGCCTCGCCCGAACATGCTGCCTCCCGTGCCTCGTAACGCCTGTCGAAACCAACAGGTTCGACGCTACAAATCGGGGGCTGTGCGGCACGAGGGTGCGACCACGCGGATCGGGGGTGGGGGCAACCCCACCCCCGACACGTCGAGGGGGTGGGGACGGGCGGCCCCGAGGCGGTGCCTGGGGCCGCGGGTGCTCAGGCGACCGGGCGGGCGCCCGGCTTGGCCCGGCTGGGCACCACGAAGGTGACGCCGAGGGCGACGACGGCGGCGACGGCCGCGCAGACGAAGGTCAGTACGAAGCCGCGTTCGGCGGGCAGTCCGCCCGGGCCGGGGTTGGCGGTGAGCAGCGTCGTGGAGATCGCGCTCGCGCAGGACATGCCGACGGTGCGGGCGATGGTGTTGATGCCGGTGGCGATGCCGGTCTGCTCGACCGGGACGGCGCCGACGATCAGGTTGGCCATCGCCGACATGGCCAGCCCGATACCGATGCCGAAGATGAACATGGCGACCAGGATGTGCCAGCCGCTGGTGTGCAGGAGCGCCAGGAACGTGAAGCCCGCGGCCATCAGCACGCAGCCGGCGACCATCGCCGGCTTCGAGCCGAACCGCTTGTCGATCACGCCGGCCATCGGGCCGATCAGCAACATCGCGAACGCCTGCGGCAACACGTAGAGACCGGACACCGTCACGGTGGTGCCGAAGCCGTAACCGGTGCTCTCGGGCATCTGCAGGAAGCGCGGCACGAGCAGCATGCCCGCCATCATCGAGAAGCCGACGAGCAGGCCGCCCAGGTTGGTCGCCCACACTCCGCGCAGGCGCATCACCCGCATGTCCACGAGCGGTTCGTCCGTGCGCGACTCGGCGAACACCCACAGTCCGAGGAAGACGAAGCCGGCCACGAACAGGCCGACGGTGTTCAGGGAGCCCCAGCCCCAGGACTCGCCCTTGCTCAGCGCCAGCATCACGCCGACCAGACCGAGCGACAACAACGCGCCGCCGAGCCAGTGGATCCGGGTCTTGACCCGGACCGGCGATTCGGGGATCAGGAACCACGAGGCGATCGCGGTGACCAGGCAGGTCGCCATCGGGATCCAGAACAGCCAGTGGTAGGACAGGTGGTCCATGATCGGACCGGTGATCACGATGCCGATGCCGCCGCCGATGCCCATGATCGCGGACATCAGGCCGATCGCACCCGCGCGGCGCTCCGGCGGGAACTCGTCGCGCACGATGCCGAAGGAGAGCGGGAACACCGCGCCGCCGAAGCCCTGGATCACCCGACCGATGATCATCAGTCCGACCGAGTCGGCGAGCGCGCACACCAGCGAGCCGAACGCGAGCATGCCGATGGTGAACACGAACAGGCGCTTCTTGCCGTACATGTCGCCCAGCCGCCCCAGGATGGGCGTGGTCACCGAGGCGCACAGCAGGTAGCCGGTCATCAGCCACGAGGTGGCGTCGGCGGTGGCCCCGATCTCGGTCTGGATCTGCGGGAGGGCCGGCGCCAGCATCGACTGGAGCAGCGAGTAGGTCAGCGCACCCATGATCAGGACGAGCAGGACGAACCCCGTCCGGCTCATGCCCGCGGGCGCGGCCTCGACCGGGGTTTCGGGTGCGATGGGCGGGACAGTGGCGGACGGCGCCTGCTGCGCGCTCTTCAAGGTTGGTTCCTTACATGTACGGGCCACCGACAGGAACGCACGGCGCCCCGTGACAGGGTTTTTGGTTGGGTGTACCAACCGACTTTATGCGGCGCAGGAAGACTTGATCACCGTTCAACGAGACGTCGGGGTAAATTCCCCGTAAGTATTTGCTGCGCAATCTTCCACAATCTGTCAAATAACGGCCAAACCTCGACGGGCGATTCTGTGCCAAGATCGATCTGACGCATCGTCACTTCCTGGGAGGGCAACCCCGTGGCGGATCGAGAACCAGAGCTGCGCATCACCCACATCTCCGAGACCCCGTGGCACGAGGTCAAGGCCCAGTCGCACGGGGGCCGACGCACCTCGGTCTGGGAGAAGTTCCTGGAGTGGTCCCCCGAGCGCATGGTGATCTACGCCCGCTACGACGCGGGTGTCGTGGTCGAACGGCACGGCCACATGTCCGAGCACTACGTCTTCGTACTCGCCGGCGAGGTCCTGATCGGCGACCGCCCGTGCCCCGCCGGCACCCACATCACCCTCGAACAGGGCGCCGCCTTCGGCCCGCTGATCGCCGGCCCCGAGGGCGCGACGCTGTACGAGGTCATGTGCGGCGACCCCCGAGCGGTCCCCGCCGACCGCGAGGGCTTCGACCGCCTGTGCGCCGAACGCGACATCACCCCCCTCCCCAACCCCCCGGTCCCCTGGCCCGACTGGCTGGCCACCCGCACCGACGGCAACCCCGGCGCCTAGCCCGGTCCGGCGGATCCTGGTGGATCGAACACGCAACGCGACCCGTCGCGGGACGGCGCGGCGGGCGCGGCGCGCGGTGGGGCCTGGCCGCGGGCACGGAAAATCAGGCCACCTGTGGGCAGGTGGATCTGTCTTCAAAGGCCGCAAGCTGCCTAGCCTCGCGGTATGGACACGGAACTGGACTCGAATCCGACGTCGGACCCGGACCGGGAGCTTGCGCACTGGAGCGCGGAGCCCGGCTGGCTCAACACCGCGAGCAGCGGCCTGCCACCGGATGTCGCCATCGCGGCGCTGACCCGGGCCCAGGAGACCTGGCGGCGCGGGCGGATCGACATGGACGGATTCCACGCGGCCGGTGAACGGGCGCGTGCCTGCTTCGGCCGGATCGTCGGCGCGCCGGCCGAGGCGATCATGGCGGGCAACACCACCTCCGGACTGCTCGCGCCGTTCGCCGCCGGCCTGCCCGCCGGTGGGCGACTCGTGGTGCCGGAGGTCGAGTTCACCTCGAACCTGTTCCCGTGGCTGGTCCAGGAGGCCCGCGGCGTCGAGGTGGTCACGGTGCCGACCGCCGAACTCGTCGAGGCGATCGACGAACGCACCACGGCCGTCGCGTTCAGCCTGGTCCAGTCCGCCGACGGGTCGATCGCGGCCGAGGCGGACATCGTCGCGGCGGCCCGCGCGTACGGTGCGAGCGTCTACGTGGACGGCACCCAGGCCTGCGGGTGGCTGCCGGTGGACGCGACCCGGTACGACCTGTTCGTGGTCAGCGCCTACAAGTGGCTGATGGCCCCGCGCGGCGCGGCGTACGGCTACGTCGCACCGGAACTGGCCGCCCGCACCCTCCCGCACGCCGCCAACTGGTACGCCGGCGCGCCCGACGTCGACCCCTACTACGGCCCGCCGCTGCGGCTGACCGACAGCGCGCGCCGGTTCGACACCTCGCCGTCGTGGTTCTGCCAGGTGGGCGCCGACCCCGCGCTCGAACTGGTCGAGCGGATCGGGGTCGAGCACATCCACGCCCACGACATCGCCCTGGCCGACCGCTTCCGGACCGGCCTGGGCCTGCCGCCCGGCGACAGCGCGATCGTCGCGATCGACCTCCCCGACGCCCAGGCCCGCCTGGCCGCCGCCGACATCCACTTCTCGGCGCGCGCGGGCCGCACCCGGCTCGCCTTCCACGTGTACAACACCGACGCCGACGTGGACGCGGCCGTGGCCGCGCTCACCGCCTGACCCACCGGGCCCGCCCGCCGACGGCCACGCCGAGCGGGCCGGACACACCGGGCGGGCCCACGTCCCCTCCCCGACTCAGAGCAGCACCGAAGCCAGCGACCGCCAATCCGCCATCGGCGCCTGCGTCATCGTCTCGCCGAGCACCTGGACGCAGACGTGGTCGGCTCCGGCCGCGAACTGCGCGTGCACGCCCGCGTGGATCGCCGATTCGTCACCCGAGACCACCAGTCGGTCGACCAGCCGTTCGCTGCCGCCGTCCGCGAAGTCCTCCTCGGCCAGGCCCAGACGCAGCAGGTTGCGCCGGTAGTTGGGCAGTTCGAGGTAGATCCGCAGGTGCTCGCGGGCACGCCGCAACACCGTCTCGCGGTCGGTCGCGACCACCACGGCCTGCTCCACCGCGAGCAGCCGATCCGGTCCCAGCGCCGCACGCGCCTGGGCGGTGTGCTCGGGCGTGACCAGATAGGTGTGTGCGCCGTCGGCCCGCTCCCGGGCCAGGTCCAGCATCCGCGGGCCGAGCGCCGCGAGCACCCGCGGCGGGCGCGGGGCGTCGCCGCCGGCCGCGAAGTACAGCGAGGAGTCCATCGCGTCCAGGTACTCGCGCATGTGCGCGAGCGGCTTCTCGTACCTGCGCCCGCCCGGCCGCAGGCCCTCGACCAGCCCGCCGTGACTGATCCCCAGCCCGGTCAGGAAGCGCCCCGGGTGGGCCTCGTGCACCGTGCGCGCCGCCGCGTTGGCGGCCATCGCGTCCCGGGCCCACACATTCGCGATCCCGGTCGCGGCGGCGATCCGCGGCGCGGCGCCCAGCATCAGCAGCGCCTGGGTGAACGCCTCGCGGCCCACCGTCTCGCCCCACCACAGTGCGCCGTAGCCGAGTTCGTCGAACTCGGCCACGGTCTCGCGCAGTTTCGGCACGGGCAGGAAGTCGAGCGCCGCAGTCCACAGCCCGATCCGGCCCAGGTCCGGACCGGACCCTCCCGCGAGCCCCGGCGCGGACCGAGGCCCGGTGGTGGTCGGTATCGACGAGGGTGCGGGTGCCGGTGTCGACGGCGGTGTGGTCATGGCGCGCTCCCGAGATCCTGGCGTCCTGTAACGCTGTAACAGACAGATTCTCCCGCACCATACCGGTCGACATGGGCCACCCTTGGTTCCGAGGGAACCATGGACGCGGAATCATGGTCTGGTCACACGTACCAGGTGCCAACCGCACCCATGCCGTTGCCGGATCCGTCGGAGACCTCGTGCAGAGTCCGTTGTTCAACCACACGCTGCGCCAGTCCGCAGAGCGCTACAGCCTGCAGAACGCGCACATGCTCCGGGTACTGCTGGCCCCGGAGGTGGGCACCGAGGTACTCGCCCGCAAGGGCGCGATGGTGGCCTACCAGGGAAGCGTGCAATTCGAGGGGGCGTTCCAGACCGCCGCCGAGATCCGCACCGGCGCGCTGACCGGCGACATGCTGGACCTGATGCGCTGCCACGGACACGGCACGGTCTACCTGGCCAATCAGGCACAGAGCATCCACATCCTGAATCTGCACAACGAGTCGCTGATCGTCGAGGACGAGAACGTCCTGGCCCTGGACAACACGCTGAACTGGAGCGTCGTACAGATCGACGCGGGCTACAACGTGGGCGGCATGGGCGCCTATTCGATGCAGATCGGCGGCACCGGCAAGATCGTGATCACCACGTCCGGCGCGCCGCTGGTCCTGCGCGCGTCCCACGATCGCGAGGTGTTCGCGGACGCCGACGCGGTGATCGCCTGGACCGCCGGCCTGCAGACCAGCCTTCAGGCGCAGGCCACGTCCTCGCGGATCTGGCGCCGGCGCCGACAGACCGGCGAAGGCTGGACGATGGCCTTCACCGGCGAGGGCTACGTGGTGGTCCAGCCCAGCGAGATCCTGCCGGTGAACCTGACCGCGATGGACGGGAACCGCTTCGTGGGCATGGGTCGGGACGGCTTCCAGAACAACACCTGGGCCGGCCCCGGCGGCCCGCACGGCGCACCGCCCCCGCCGCCCGGCCCGGGTGGGCCATACGGCGGCCCCGGCCCCTACGGCCCCGGCCCCCAGGGCCCGTACGGTCCGCCCGGGCCGTACGGCCCACCCCGCTGATCCCTGCGCCCAGGCGTCGGCCGGGCCCCGCGTCGGCGGGCACCCGGCCCACCCCTCCTACCGCGCCCGCGGCCGAGGCGCCCGCGCCAACTGCCGCGACTGCGCGACCAGTCGGTCCGCCGAATCCCACACCTCGCCGTCCTCCTCCAGGTAGCCGCCGGCCAGGTTGCGCGTGGTCAGCGACACCCGCAGCCACCCCGGCACCGGCCGGGCCCGCACATGCACGGTCAACTCCACGGTCGGCACCCAGCCGCGCAGGCCCAGATCGAACGCGGTCGGCGGCAGCGCGTCGACCGCGAGCAACAACGCGAGCGGGTCCGGGTCGCGGCCGTCCGCGAGCCGCCACCAGGCGCGCACCTCACCGCGTCCGGACGGCTTCCCGGTCAGCCAGCCGGCCGCCGCCGGATCGAGCAGTTGCTCGGTGCGGTCCATGAACGTGCTGCGCCGGATCGGCGCCACATCGGAAAAGCTCGCGGCGCACTGCTCGGGCGAGGGCAGTTCCGGCGGCCGGGCGGTGGTGTGCACCTGCGGATCCAACCCGGCCAGATCGCCGTAGGTGGCGGTCACCTGGACCCGGCTCTCGCCGTCCTGCACGATCCGGGCGGTGCCGGTGCTGAGCGTGCGTCCGGTGCGCAATACCTCCGTACGCACCTCGGCGGGCCCCGGATGCGACGTGGTCAGGTAGTGCGCGGTGATCGTGAACGGGTCCGGATGCGGCAGGGCCGCGCCGAGCGCGCGGCCGGCGAGGGCGAGCAGGTAACCGCCGTTGAGGCCCATGCCGAACGCCCAGTCCGGCGAGAGCGTGGTGTCGTAGACGCCCGACGCGTCCGGGCGCGGAACGCACCTGGTGTCCCGATCGAGTTCATGGAGCGGCGCGGCGACCGGCCCGGTCTCGGCGGATGCCTGTTCGGTCATGGTGACGACTCCACGGGTGCTCGACTGACGAACAATCAGCTTGGCACAGTCATGGATCCGGCCGGCCGGCGCGTCCACCGGCCGGCGACCGCGCGCTCGGACCGGCCCCGCTCACAGATACGAGCCGTCGTCCTCCCCGCCCGGAAACCCGTGCGGTGGCCCCACCTCGGCGTTGTTCCGCAACATCAGGGTCAACCGGATGCCGCCCCACAACCCTTCCAACCAGCCGATCAACTGCGCGTGCACGATCCGTAGTTCCCCCACGCTCGGCGCGTCGCCGTCGGCGAACGGCCGGGTCAGGCGCGCCAGTTCCTCGTACAGGTCGGGCGCGAGCGATCGCCGCAGCTCGGGCAGCGAGCGCTCGTAGACGGTGCGCACCCGGCCTCGGCCGGACTCGTCCAGCGGCGCGTCCCGCAGTTCCTCCAGAAGGTGGCGAATCATCTCGGCGACGCGCATCACGCGGTCGGGCGCCGGCACGAGTTCGCCGAGTGGACGCCGGTCGTCCCCGTCGTGGGTGGTGGTGACAATCGGATCAACCATGCGCCGCGCCTACCCGGCGCGGAAGCCGGAAAACCGCCGGGGGGTCAGCCCCGGGCCCGCGAGGCGGGCGGAGCGGACGGTCCGGACGGCCCCGGATCGCACTCGCGCACCGGCGGGGTGTGCTCGTCGGGCAGCGGGTGCGCACGCGCCTCGTCGTCCTCGGCGGCCGGCTCGGCCGCCGGCCGCTCACCCCCGCGCAGCGGCGGAATCGGGTCCCCTTCCGATGCCTGCGCCACCGTCGGCGCCCCGACCGCCCGGGCGTCGGCGGCCCGCTCCGCCCGCGCCCGCGCCTTGGCCGCCCGCAGCACCACGATCACGCCCGCGAGGAACAGCAGGTATGCGACCGCGCCCACCACCAACCAGGTCCACACAGCCCTCTCCCCACGCCAGTCGATCACCAAGAGCTATCAACCGAAATCTACCCGTAGGCAAGGCCCGCCCAACGCGTCTCGTGCGTCCGCCTCGTGCGGGTTCCGTGGAGAACCCGCGCAGATCGCCGTTCACGCCACCGCCGGCCCGGCCGAACGCACCGCACCTCGCTTGCTTGCGAAAGAAGCACTCCCGATATATCGTTGAGCCATCGCGAACGATCGCGATACACACACAAGATCAACAAGGAGAAACTCATGCACCGCAGCAAGGGACGCCCCCCGTGGGGCGCGGAAGGACGAGACCGCCCGGCCTTCGGCCCGTGGGGCCCGCCCGGCCCCGGCCCGTGGGGACGCGGGCACGGCCGCGGCGGACCGGAGGGACGCGGTCGCGGCCGCGGGCGCGGTCGCGCCCGACGCGGCGACGTACGAGCCTCGATCCTGGCTCTGCTCACCGAACGGCCGATGCACGGCTACGAAATGATCCAGGAGATCGGCGAGCGCACCGGTGGCGTGTGGAAGCCCAGCCCCGGTTCGGTCTACCCGACCCTCCAGCTCCTGGAGGACGAGGGCGTGATCGAGGGCGTCGAGGGCAGCGGCCGCAAGCTGTTCACCCTCACCGACGCCGGTCGCGAGGAGGCCGCCGCACTCCCCGAGGGCACCAAGCCCTGGGACGAGGCCAGCCGGGGCGTCGACTTCGAGGCGGTCCACGACCTGCGCTCGGCGATGCACGGCATCGGCGACGCGCTGCGCCAGCTCATGATGAACGGCACCGAGGCGCAGCGGGCCAAGGCCCTGGAGGTCGTCAACGACACCCGCAAGCGGCTCTACCTGATCCTGGCCGAGGCCGACTGATGTGGGTCGCCCGGATCACCGACCACCGGCTGCGGTTCGGCACCTCCGTGCCGAGCCGCAGGCCGGTGCCGCAGCAGGTGCCCCGGTAGTCGAGACCGACCACCGGGGCACCCTCCCGCCACCGTCGAACCCGACCGTGGCAACTCCCCCGATCACCAGGGCGCGACCCGATAGTCCTTGAGGAAGCACCCGAACACCGGCTCGCCCCGCTCCCCGCGCACGATGGGGTCGTACACCCGGGCCGCGCCGTCGACGATGTCCAACGGCGTGCGGAACCCGGCGGCCGCGACCCGCGCCTTGCCCGGGAGCGGCTTCTCGTCGGTGATCCAGCCCGTGTCCACGCTGCTCAGGTACACGCCGTGGGCGGCCAGATCCTCGGCGCTGGTTCGGGTCAGCATGTTCAACGCGGCCTTGGCCATGTTCGTGTGCGGATGCCCGGGCGACTTGTACGCCCGCCCGAACTGGCCCTCCACCGCCGACACGTTGACGATGTAGCGCCGCTCGCGCGCACTCGCGCGCAGCAGCGGCAGCAGCCGGCCGACCAGCACGAACGGCGCCGTGACGTTGACGAGTTGCACTTCCAGCAGTTCCACCGGATCCACCTCGTCGACCCGTTTGGACCACGAGTTGGCGACGGCCCGGTCGGGAATCAGCCCCGCCGCGTCCGGCTCGACCCGAGCCGGCTCCGCGCCCGGCGGCGTCCCGGCCGGGTCCCACCCGTCGGCGGGCCACCGGTCGAGCGCGAACGACCCGGCCCCGGACGCGAACTCGAACGCGCCCGGCCCCAGCGCGGCCCGCTCCGCCGCCAACAACGGCGCGTACGCCGACGCCGGTCGACGGATCGTCTGCGCCGCGTTGTTGACCAGGATGTCGAGCGGGCGCCCCTCGGCCACCAGTCGATCGCACCACGCCACCAGGCCGCCGAGGTCGCGCAGGTCGATCGCGTGCACGTGCAGTCGATGCGCCCACGCGTCGTGGTCCGGCGCGGCGGCGAACCGCTCGTGCGTGTCGTGCGGGAAGCGCGACGTCACGATCACCTCCGCGCCGTCGCGCAGCAGTTTGAGCACCAGCTCGTGGCCGATCTTGACCCGGCCGCCGGTGACCAGCGCCCGTCGCCCGATCAGGTCGGTGCGCGCGTGGCGTCGTTGCCGATTCTCCACCGCGCACGCGGGGCACAGCCGGTGGTAGAAACCGTCGACCCGCCGGTAGGGCTGCTTGCAGACGTAGCAGCGCAGGCCCATCTCGACCACGCCCACGCACGAGGGCAGTCCGGTGTCGTCCAGCGCACGGTCCTCGATCCGGTCGGCGGCGCCCAGCGCGGTGCGCTCGGTCACCTCGGTGCGCTCCCGGGTGCGCAGCGCGCGCTGCTCGGCCCGGCGGCGATGGCGCCCGGAACGCACGAAGGACGCGAGCGCCTGCTCGATCCGTCGCCGCTCGGGTGCCTCCGGAGCCAGGTCCGACAGCGCGCCGAGGACGGCGAGGCAGTCCTCGAGGGATGGCGAGTCGGCGCGGGTGTCCGGGTCGTTCATGAGGTTCCCCCGAGGGACGTGCGGCGGATCCGGCGGCCGGCCCTATGGCTCCGCGGGATCCGCGAAGCGGGCGTCAACCGGGTGCACTTGCGGCTCCCATCGGTGTACTCCCTTCGCGGGCGGATCATGGGCGCGCTGCCGACGAAGCGTCGGGTCGGCACGTCGGCGGTTCGCCGACGGATCGTCAGGTTAGCGAGCGGCCGACCCGGCGGTCACCGGCTTTTCCCCGCGCTCCCGCGCTCCCCGGCCGCGCTCAGGCTTCCCGACGGGGCTGGTCCCGACCGTCCACGACGGCGCGCAGCAGGTCGAGTTCGGACACCGAGCCGGGTTCGCCGCCGACCGCCACCAGTCGGTTCGCGGCGCGTTGCAGCTCCGCGTTGACCGGGGTCGGCACGCCGTGCAGCCGGCCGAGCCGAACGATCTCGCCGTTGAGGTAGTCGGTCTCGATGCCGCCGGTGTGGCGGTACAGGCTCTGCCAGGACGAGCCGCCCGGCCGCCGTTCGCCGCGCACCGGGCGCACCTGCACGAGCGCGCTCACCGGCGCGAACTCGGCGTGGATGCCGGCCGAGAAGAGCACCGTACGGGCCTCGTCCATGGCCAGTCGGTCCAGGTTCCCGCCGCGCGCGTTCGGGCCGCACAGCGCCTCGACCGCGTTGCCCAGGTTGGTCACCAGCTTGCCGTACTTGTACGCGGTGATGTCCTCGTACACCTCGGAGCCGTAGCCGGCGCCGGACAGGACACGTGACACCTGGGCCGCGAACGCGTCCCGACCGCGCGGATGGCGGCCGATGTCGAGCACCCCCGTCACCGGCGACGAGTAGGTGCGCACCACGCCCGGTTCGAGGAAGGCGGTCGGGCACGCGACCAGCACGCCGTACACGTTCGCGAACAGGCGCAGCGCGGTGTCCTCGTTGCTCACCCCGTTCTGGGCGCACAGGATCGGCACTCGCGAATCGGCGTATCGGGCCAGCTCGCGCAGCGCGCCGGCGGTGTCCTGGGACTTCACGCACAACACCACCGCGTGCACCCGGGCCCAGTCCACGAGCGAATCCAACGTGGCGATGTCGGTCACCGCGTCGAGCCGCACCACGTCCTCGCGGTCCGGGGACTGGACCCGCAGCCCGTGCGCGCGGATGGCGTCGACGTGGGCGCGTCGGCCCACCAGGTGCACGTCGTGCCCCGCCTGCGCGAGGCGAGCACCGAGGACGCTGCCGATTGCCCCGGCCCCCAGGACTACAAATCGCATGGCCGATCCCTCCCCGACACGAGAGGCCATCCAAACACGTCCCGGCAGCGCCGTGGGGCCCGCGAGGCCGGCGGTTTCCGGCCGGCGGCGCGGCTCGTCACGCGCGGGCGAGGCGGTGGGTGCGGCGGTGGGTGCGGCTCGTGGTCAGGTCGACGCCCACGCCGGCACGTACCCACCGCCTCGTTGTCCGGACCCGGACCCGCCGGACGGCGCCGGTACACGGCGTGCCGCGGGAACGTGTCGAATGGACGTGTGCGGCTCGCCGTCCACGACGGTGCGCCCGCCGCGCGGTTCGAAGCCGCGCCGGGTGAACCAGTCCGCGCTGCGCGCGTACACGTCGGAGATCACCGGGCGCGGGCCCGCCAGGACCAGGGCGTGTCGCACCAGGACGGTGGCGTGTCCCTGTCTGCGGTGCGACAACAACGTGCACACGCGACCCATCCGCAACAGGCCGTCCCCCTCCTCGGTCAGGCGCAGCGTGGACACCGCCACCCCGTCCTGTTCCGCCCACAGGTGCGCGGTACCGGGTTCGATGTCACGGCCGTCGGGATCGAGCCAGGGCTGCCGGCGTGCGACCACGAATACCCGGCTGCGCAGCGACAACAGCCGATACAGACTCGCGGCGTCGATTTCGCCCGCAGTTCCGTAGAAGTACGACACGTCCATATGCGGCAGGGTGGCACCGCGAGCGCGCCGTCGGGTGATTTGGATCTGCCACGCGGGCAACGCGCGGATGAACTCTTGTCGTCCAACCGGCAGCGTCCCGAGCCGGTGCCGGCCCCGTCCCGAACGGGTACCGGGTGATCCACGTGGCAAATATCCCACTGCGTCACGGCCCCCGGGCGTGGAAGACTCGCGGGGTCGCCCGCCCACACCGTGCACCCGAGGATCGCGCGGGCGATTGCCCTGCGAGGAGGAGATATCCAGGTGAGCGTCGAAGAGTTGTCGCAGCCACAACATCGTCCGTTGCCCGAGGTGCGCCAATCGGGGAAGCTCGCGGACGTCTGTTACGACATCCGCGGCCCGGTCCTCGACGAGGCGAAACGCCTGGAGGACGAGGGGCACCGGATCCTCAAGCTGAACATCGGCAACCCGGCCCCGTTCGGCTTCGAGGCACCCGACGAGATCCTGCACGACATGATCCGCAACCTGCCGACCGCGCAGGGTTACTCGGACTCCAAGGGCGTGTTGTCCGCCCGCCGAGCGGTGGTGCAGCACTATCAGACCCGCGGCATCGAGGGTGTCGACGTCGACGACGTCTACCTGGGCAACGGCGTGTCCGAGCTGATCGTGATGGCTCTGCAGGCGCTGTTGAACAACGGCGACGAGGTGCTCGTGCCGATGCCGGACTACCCGCTGTGGACGGCCGCGGTGAGCCTGTCCGGCGGTTCGCCGGTGCACTATCTGTGCGACGAGGGTGCGGAGTGGTACCCCGACCTCGACGACATCGCGGCCAAGATCACCGACCGCACCCGCGCGATCGTGGTGATCAATCCGAACAACCCGACCGGCTCGGTCTACCCGAAGCCGATCCTGGAAGGCATCGTCGATCTCGCCCGCCGGCACGGACTCCTCCTCCTCGCCGACGAGATCTACGACAAGATCCTCTACGACGACGCCGTGCACATCCCGCTGGCCTCGCTCGCGCCGGACCTGCTGTGCCTGACCTTCAACGGCCTGTCCAAGGCATACCGGGTGGCCGGCTTCCGCTCCGGCTGGCTGCTGCTGTCCGGTCCCAAGCGGCACGCGGCCAGTTACATCGAGGGCCTGAACATCCTGGCCAACATGCGCCTGTGCGCGAACGTGCCCTCGCAGCACGCGATCGCCACCGCGCTGGGCGGCTACCAGAGCATCAACGACCTGATCCTGCCCGGCGGCCGGTTGCACGCCCAGCGCGACGCCGCGTACGAGGCGCTGATCTCGATCCCGGGGGTGACCTGCGTCAAGCCCAAGGGGGCGTTGTACGCGTTCCCGCGGATCGACCCGGACGTGTGCAAGATCGTCGACGACGAGAAGTTCGTCTTCGACCTGCTCCAGAGCCGGCGGATCCTGGTCGTGCAGGGCACCGGATTCAACTGGCACCAGCCGGACCACTTCCGGGTGGTGACGCTCCCCCAGGTCGAGGACCTGACCGACGCGATCACCCGGATCGGCGACTTCATCGGCTCCTACAGCCAGTGAGCCGCGGGGCGTTTCCCGCCCCCGCACGGGCCCGGCGTCGCATCGGCGCCGGGCCCGCCCGCTCAGCCCAGGAGCGGGCGCACGGCCAACTTCCTGACGTGCGGCACGACCAGCTCGCCGAACGCGGCGGTCTGCTCCAGGTACCGCGCCCGCGACGTGGCCGGCAACGTCAGCGTCACCCCGGTCACCCCGGCCGCGGCCTGCTCGGTCAGGTCGGCGACGATCGCCTCGTGATCGATGCCGTCGCCGTCGAACATGCTCATCCCGCGCGGCATGAAGGTGACGTCGATCGGATCGGTACGGCCCACCGAGGCCGCGTACTCGCGGGCGTAGTCCAGCCGCGCCGCCAGGTCGGCCAGCGTCTCCAGACCCGGGGTCTTGAGGTACTTGGACGCGCCCGCCGGGGCCGGCATCGGCAGCCAGCCGTCGCACAGGTCCACCACCCGGCGGATCGCCCGCTTGCTGTTGCCGCCCACCCAGATCGGGATCCGCGGCTGCGCCGGGCGCGGGCGCATGGTGTTGCCGCCCACGCTCTCCCCGGTCCACGCCGCGCGCATCGCCCGCAGCGCGTCGTCCAGCACGTCGTTGCGGTTCGCGTAGTCGGCGCCCAGCGCGGCGAACTCCGGCTCCAGGTAGCCCGCACCCACGCCCAGGATCACCCGGCCGCCGGACAGCGCGTCCAGCGAGGAGATCATTTTCGCGGACAGGTACGGATTGCGGTACGCCGGTACGAACAGGTTGGTGTGCAGCCGCAGCCGGGTGGTGGCCGCCGCCGCGAAGGACAGCGTGACCATCGGGTCGAGCGTGTGATGGCCGCCGTGGGCGAGCCACTGGTCGCCGGGGAACGGATGGTCGGTGGTGAAGACCGCGTCGAACCCGGCGGACTCGGCCGCGCGGGACATCTCCATCACGGCCTCGGCGCTGATCAGATCGGCGCCGGCCTCCACCAGGTGTGTGGGCAGTCCGAGCGAAAGGAACATGGCGGCAACGTAGCAGCGACCTGACGCATCGTCAGTAACCGCTGCCACAAAGGTCATCCGCCGTAGCTGGTGGTCGGCGGCTTGGCCGCGCCCAGGGCCGCGCGCAGCCACTTGTCGTAGAGCGCCTGCCACTGACCGTTGCTCTTCACCTGCTCCAGCACGCCGTTGAGGAAGCGCAGGAAATCGGTCTGCCCCTTGGGTATCGCGATGCCCTTGACCTCCTCCACCGCGGTCGGCCCGACCACCTCCAGCCACGGGTCCTGCTCGCGCAGGCTCTCCAGGAGCGACGCGTTGGTGTACGCCGCCGCCACCCGGCCCTCCTGGAGCGCGACCAGGCAGTCGGTGCGGTCCGCGACCGCGTACACCCGGGCCTTGGACTCGGCCACCCGACGCTCGGGCGTGGTGTTCGAGGACACACACACGTACTTGCCGGCCAGATCGGCCAGGCTCGTCACCTTCGTGCCCTTGGGCACCAGGAAACGCAGCGCGTCGTCCAGGTACACGCCGGAGAATTCCACCTGTTGGCGGCGCTCGCAGGTGATGGTCATCGCGTCCACGACCATGTCCACCTCGCCGCCGACCAGGACGTCGATCCGGCGGCCCGGCGGGATGGTCACGAACCGAATCCGGTCGGCGTCGCCGAAGATCGCCTTGGCCACCTCTCGGGCCAGGTCTATGTCGAAGCCCTCCAGCGCCCCGGTGCTCGGGTTGCGTGCGGCGAACATCCGGGTGTTCTGGTCCACGCCGACCACCAGCCGACCCCGGTCCTGGATCGCCCGCATCGTCGAACCGGCCGGCATCGCGCCCGCCCGGCCCGGCGTGGTCGGCGTCAGGCTCCGACTGGGGTCGCACGGCGGCGCCGGGACCGGGGGCGCGAGCACCGGATCGGGCACACCCACCTCGATCGGGCTG
Source organism: Embleya sp. NPDC005971 (assembly GCF_040629175.1). Classification (NCBI taxonomy): domain Bacteria; kingdom Bacillati; phylum Actinomycetota; class Actinomycetes; order Kitasatosporales; family Streptomycetaceae; genus Embleya; species Embleya sp. NPDC005971. The sequence goes on from NZ_JBEXUX010000003.1 coordinate 103,878, forward strand.
TATCGGGCCGGCGGCTCGGACCGCGGGTCGGTCCCGGCCGAGCCCCCCATCCCGCACGCGGCCGTCAGGAGCACGAGGGTCAGGGCCGCCACTCGACGTGACGCTGCATCAAATCTTTTGGGCCACACGGGATGCAGCATCGCAGGTGGGGGTTCCGCAGGAATGAGGGCGTTCCCTCATCCCGACGCGCGGGGCCGGCTGCGACCGTCCGGGGCCGCGGGGCGGATAGCGTGACCCCGCACGCGATCGCCCGCGACGCGCCCGTCGACGGAAGGACAACCACCCATGAGTCCCCAGACATTCGCCGAGCTGACCGGCCCGGCGGCAAGGACCTTCGACGAGGTGCTGCGCCGCAACCCCGGCGAGCCCGAGTTCCACCAGGCGGTGCACGAGGTGTTGGAGAGCCTCGCCGCGGCGCTGACCAGGCGTCCCGAACTCGCCGACGCGGCGCTCCTGGAGCGGCTCGTGGAGCCCGAACGCCAGGTGTTGTTCCGGGTGCCGTGGACCGACGACTCCGGACGGGTGCGGGTCAACCGCGGCTTTCGGATCGAGTTCAACGGCGCGCTCGGGCCGTACAAGGGTGGGCTGCGCTTCCATCCCTCGGTCAACCTGAGCGTGGTCAAGTTCCTCGGCTTCGAACAGATCTTCAAGAACGCCCTCACCGGGCTGGGCATCGGCGGCGGCAAGGGCGGTTCGGACTTCGATCCGAAGGGCCGCTCGGACGCCGAGGTGATGCGCTTTTGCCAGTCGTTCATGACCGAGCTGTACCGGCACCTGGGCGAGCACACCGACGTGCCGGCGGGCGACATCGGGGTCGGCGGGCGGGAGATCGGCTACCTGTTCGGCCAGTACCGGCGGATCACCAACCGGTACGAGTCCGGCGTGCTCACCGGCAAGGGCCTGGGCTGGGGCGGGTCGCAGGTGCGCACCGAGGCGACCGGCTACGGCTGCGTGTACTTCCTGGCCGAGATGTTGCGGGTGCGCGGCGACGACCTGGTCGATCGCCGTGCGGTGGTCTCCGGTTCGGGCAACGTGTCGATCTTCGCCATCGAGAAGGCCCGCGAACTCGGCGCCCGGGTCGTGGCGGCGTCCGACTCGGCCGGCTACATCGTCGACGACAAGGGCATCGACCTGGACCTGCTCAAGGAGATCAAGCTGGAGCGGCGCGGGCGGATCGCGGAATACGCGGACCGGGTGCCGCACGCGCGCTACGTGTCCGGCGGCTCGGTCTGGGAGGTCCCGTGTGACGTCGCGCTGCCCTGTGCGACGCAGAACGAGCTCTCCGGTGCGGCTGCCACGCACCTGGTCAAGCACGGTCTGATGGCGGTCGCCGAGGGTGCCAACATGCCGTGCACACCGGACGCGGTGCACGTCTTCCAGGCGGCGGGCGTGCCGTTCGCCCCGGGCAAGGCGGCGAACGCGGGCGGCGTGGCCACCTCGGCGCTGGAGATGGCGCAGAACGCCGCGCGCACGTCGTGGAGCTTCGCCGACACCGACGCCCGACTGGGCGCGATCATGCGCGACATCCACGCCACGTGCCTGGAGACGGCCGCCGAGCACGGCCACGAGGGCGACTACGTGTTGGGCGCCAACGTGGCCGGCTTCCTGCGGGTCACCGAGGCGATGACCGCCTTCGGCGTGGTGTGACCGGGTAGTCCCCGCTTCGTTGCCCTCGCTCGACGGTCAGTGCCGGTCGGGCGAGGGCTCCGCGCCGACCGTGCGGCGGAACACCTGGCGCGAGCCGCCCTCCGGACCCGGCTCGGCCGGTTCGGCGGCGACGAAACCGAGCGACGCGTAGAACGCGCGGGAACCACCCTCGATCGCACCGGGGTGGTCCGCCCCGAAGGTGATCAACTCGATGCTGCCCGGCCCGCGCACATAGCGCCGCGTGGCCTGCGCCATCAGCGCCCGGCCCACACCGCGGCCCCGGGCGGCCGCGGAGACCACCAGCCAGTGCACGTGATGCACCGGCGGTTCGACGCCGAAGAGCAGGCCGCCGAGCAACCCGGGCCGCCCCGCGTCCTCCCGGACCACGAGTGCCAGGCCGGCCGCGATGTGTGCGTCCAGTGCGGCGTGGAAGCCGGGCTCGTCCACCATCGGCCCGAACCAGTGCTCCACCTCGGCGGCCAGGGTCAGGAAGCCGGGCCGGTCGGCCTCGTGTGCGAGTGCGACGATCATCGGAGCAGTCTGGCAGTGCCGATCGCGCGACCGGACGGTGCGGGCCGCACCTCGCAGCGCCGCCCGGGACCGGGCGAAAAGCGTTGGCCGGGTCGCCGCACCCGCTGTTACGTTCGACGGGTCACGTCCGCTCAGCGCGGACGTCCACCCCTTTCCGAAATCAGGTGTTGATGCCCGTGACCGCGCCGAGCGCGCCTCATCCGACCGCGGCCGGATCCGGCGTCGGGAATCCTCCCGACCGCCGCTGATCCCCCGGTGGGCCCACCGACCCGTCCGCGTTTACTGCGGCGGGCCGTGTGCACGGCCCCTCCCGAGAGCGCTCGGCGCTTCCTTGCTGCCTTTGCTTCCGCCTCCGGCAAGGAGATTTCCGAGTGTCCACCGCCAACCACAACTCCGGTAGACAGCACACCGTCCCACCGCGTACCGACACCTTCGACTGTGTCCGCTGCGGCCTCACCGTGACCACGGTCGACCCCGCCGGCGGCCGGCGCAACCACTGCCCGAGCTGCCTGCACTCGCGGCACGTCCTCGACCGGGTGGAGGGCGGCCCGTCCGAATGCCTGGCGCGGATGTCGCCGATCTCGATCGCGGTGTTGCGCAGCGGCGACTGGATGGTCGTGCATCGGTGCATCCTGTGCGACGAACTGACCTCGAACGCGATCGCGCCGGACGACAATCAGCTCATCCTGATCCGGATGGCCGTCCGGCCACTGGCCCACCCCCCGTTCCCGCTCGAAGTGTTCGGGGAGTGGTGACGATGGCCCGACGCAAACCGGCGGGTCGGCGCCCGCAGCGGTACAAGGACGTCACGCACCGGCGGACCGGGCGCGGCGACGCCTTCCGCTGCGTGGGTTGTCGGCTCGACGTACCGTTGCTCGCGCCCGGCACGGCGCATCGCAACCACTGTCCGCACTGCCTCACCAGCCTGCACCTCGATCGCCGCGTCCCGGGCGATCGGGCGGCCGACTGCCGGGGTCGCATGAGCGTGCTCAGCATGTCCGTTCGGGCGGACGGCGAGTGGCAGCTGATCCACCAGTGCCAGTCCTGCGGGGTGCTGGGCGCGAACCGGATCGCGGGCGACGACAACCCGCTCGCGCTGATCCGGCTGGCGATGCGGCCGCTGACCGATCCGACCCGCCCGATCCGCGCGTTGCTCACGCTGTGACAGGACCGGGTGCCGGTCGAGTCGACGTCGACTCGACCGGTGCCCGGGCCGCCGTCAGTCCATCCCGGTTCGACCCGGGGACCAGAAGGGCTTGGTGAGCACCGAGCGGCGGTCCCAGCCGTGGTCGGCGACGAGCCGGTCGCGGACCAGCTTGACCGTCTTCGCCTCCCCCGCCACATAGGCGATGCCGGGTGTCGCCGGCAGCGCCAGCCGGCCGACCGCCTCGGCCAGCGGCGCCGAGGACGCCGCCGACGCGGTGCCTCGGGTCAGCCAGGTGAGCCGCTCGGCGTGCGGAATCGGCAGCCGGTCGGCCTCGGTCGCGGTCTCGATCACCCCGTACACGTTCACCGCCGGACCCACCGCCGCGATCATCGCGCCCAGGGCCACCGACGCGGTCTCCTCACCGACGAACACGTGGTACGGCGCGTCCGGCCGCAGCACGAAGCCGCCCTCGGGCCGGCCGAACCGCACCCGGTCGCCGGGCCGCGCCGCCCGACCCCACGCGGCTCCCGGCCCGGGGCCGCCGTCGTGGTCCAGCACGCACAGGTCCAGCGTCCCGGCCGTCGAGTCGTTGCCCCACACCGAGTAGGTGCGCAGCAGATTGCCCGCGCCCTGCCGCCAACCGGCCATCGTGAGCACGTCGTTCACATGCACCCGGACCTGTTGCCCGGGCCGGCAGGTCAGTCCGCGCAGCGCGTCGTCGCCGATCCGGATCCGCCGCATCCGGGCCGCGATCTCCTCGGTCTCCACGATCGTGCCGGTCAGGAACACCCGGTCCAGCAGTCGGCCCACCGGCCCGCGCCGCCGACTCGTCACCCCACTCACGCCGCACCGCCCGAGCCCGCCGGGGTGGCGAGGGCACCCGCTCGGTCCCGATAGCCCCTGGCGACCACCGCCGTGGCCACCAGCAGCAGGCCGCCGACGACCAGGAAGCCCACCGACATCGCGTCGGTGAACGAGTCCACGACGCGGGCGTGCTCCGCGCCCCGGGTGCCGGACAGTGCCGCGGCCGGTCGGCCGGAGAATCGCACGGCCAAAACGGTGCCGAACACCGCGACCCCCAACGCGGCGCCGATCTCGCGCGCGGCAGTGTTCAGTCCCGAGCCCAACCCGGCCTGATGAGGCGGGAGTTCGGAGACCACCCCGAAGGAGAGCGCGGGCGCGCACAGCCCCATGCCGGCGGACAGGATCAACAGGTACCCGGCGTACACCGCGTACGGGGTGTGTGCGTCCACACTCGCCATGCACAACAGCCCGATCCCGATCAGACTCAACCCGAACACCACCAACGCACGTGTGCCGTAGCGCTGTTGGGCCTTGACCGCGACCTTGGGCGCGAGCGCCATGCCGATCGTCAGCGGAACGATGGCGAAGCCGGTGCGCAGCGCCGAGAAGCCCTTCACGTATTGCAGGTACTGGGCGTTGATGAAGAACAGCGAGAACAGCCCGAAGAAGCTCGCGCCGATCCCGAGCACACCGGCACGCAACTTGGCGGACTTGAACACGCGCGGGTCGAGCAGCGGGTGTTCCGCGCGCAACGCGTGCAGCACGAAGCCGGCCAGCAGCAGGCCGCCGAGCGCGAAGCCGCCGAGCACATGAGCGGAACCCCAGCCGAACTCCGGGCCCTCGATGATCCCGTACAACACCGCGACCAGGCCGGTGACCAGCAGTGCGGATCCGATCGGGTCGAGCGCGGCCGGGTGGGTCGCGGTCCGCGGGGTCACCCACTGCACGAGCACGGCGAGCACCGCGGCGAGCGGGACCATGATCCAGAACAGGCCCTGCCAGGGCAGGTATTCCTGGACCAGGCCGCCGCCCACGTTGCCGAGCAGACCACCCAGGCCGACCGCCAGGGTCCAGGACGCCATCGCCTGCGGCCGGCGTTCGGCGGGGAAGACGTGCATCAGGATGGACATGGTCGCGGGCATGATCAGCGCGGCGCCCGCGCCGGAGACACCGCGACCGACGATCAGCGTGGCCGAGTTCGTGGCGAGCGCGCTGACCACGGCGCCGGCGGCGAACACACCGAGCCCGGCGAGCAGCGCGCCCTTGCGGCCGTAGCGGTCGCCCAGCGCGCCGGCGGGAATGAGCAGTCCGGCGAAGACGATCACGTACGCGTCGACGATCCACAGGATGTTGTCGGCGGACGGATGCAGCCCGGACGCGGCCAGTTGCGGGATGGCCAGGTTGATCGCGGCGACCATGCTCTGCGCGACCAGCACGCAGGCGCACATCGCGATCAGTACGGCGCGCGACGCGCCGGCGCGGTCGGGTTCGGCGCGGTCGGCGCGAGGCGCCGACGTGGCCGGGACGGTCGTGGACATGGGTCCCCCCAGGAGGAGCCGACTGACGAGGAAGAGAGGTGATGCGGGGACTGCGTGTCCGGACCTCTTCACCGTAGGGTGGAGCGTCGATTGACTCCAGTGCATGTTTTGCATGGGAAGGATGCGCGTGACGCAATCGGGGCTGGATCTCAACCTGCTCACCGCGCTGGACGCGCTCCTGGAGGAGTGCAGCGTCTCCGGCGCGGCGCAGCGCATGCACCTGTCCGAACCCGCGATGAGCCGTACCCTCGGCCGGATCCGCAAGGCGCTGGGCGATCCGATCCTGGTCCGGGCCGGCCGCTCGATGGTGCCCACTCCCCACGCGCTGGCCATCCGGGCCGAGGTGCGCATCATCGTGGAGCGCGCCCGGACCCTGTTCACCACCGCCCGCGAGGTGGATCTGCGCACCCTGTCCCGCACCTTCACCGTGCTCTCGCACGACGCCTTCACCGCGGCGCGCGGCGCGCTGCTGTTCGCGCGAGCGGCCCGGGAGGCACCCGGGGTGCGACTGAAGTTCCTCGCGGAGAGCCACGTGGACACCCCGGCGCTGCGCGAGGGGGTCGCCGACCTGGAGGTGGGCGTGATCGACACCGTCTCGCCGGAGGTGCATACCGAGCACCTCTTCGACGACCGCATGGTCGCGTGCGTCCGGGTCGGTCACCCGCTGCTGAACGGTCGGTGCACCCCCGAGCGGTTCGCCGCCGCCGAGCACCTGATCGTCTCGCGCCGGGGCAAGCTGCACGGACCGATCGACGCCGCGCTCGCCGAACTGGGGCTGACCCGCCGGGTGGTGGGCACCGTACCGACCTTCCCGTCCTCGCTGTTCGTGCTGCGCGCCGGCGACCTGGTCGGCCTGATCGCGGGCCAACTCGCCACGATGGTCGAGGAGGTGGGGCTGCGCACCTTCGAGGTGCCGCTGGACCTGCCGCCGCTGCCGATGGGCCTGGCCTGGCATCCGCGCAACAACGCCGATCCCGGGCACGCGTGGCTGCGCGAGTGTATGCGCGACGTGATGACGCGGCCGGCCGGGTGAACGTGCGGCCCCGTGCGGGTCGGCCGGCAAGCTTCACCGGCGCCGGCCGCGGCCGGTACGGGTCAGCCTTCGAGCTTCATCAGTTCCACCCGGGTCCCGTCCGGGTCGGCCAGGAAGACCAGCTCGGTCGAGCCGGTTTCGCCGGGCAGACTGGCCCGCGTGTCGGGCAGCAGCGTGCCGCCGTGCTCGACCAGGCGAGCCGCGGCGGCGTCCACGTCCTCGACGATGAAGGACAGGTGGGTCAGCCCGAGCTGATTGCGTCGCCGCGACGGCGCGCCCAGCGGGTCCGGCGAGGCGTAGTGCAGCAATTCCACGACCATGCCCGCCTTGGCGATCATCTGCGACACCAGGCGCACATCCCCCTCGACCTCCAGGGTGTGGGCGACCTCGTTGCCCACGTCGTAGCGCGTCACCGGGGCGAAGCCCAGGCCGTCGCAGTAGAACCGCAGGGACCGGTCCAGATCGGTGACGCACAGACCCAGGTGGGACGCGTTGTAGCTGATGGCCTCGGACATGGTGCGACTCCCGGCTCTACTGACGGCGCGTCAGATCGGTTGGTGTCCGCACGCTAGCAACGGCGGGCCCAATGATCCACCGCCGTTTTCCACCGACCCACGCGGCGCCGAGCCGCGCCGCCGACCCGCCCGGACCCGACCCCGACCCCGACCCGCGCCCGACTCAGTCGGCGACCAGGTCGCCCTCCAGCACCGTGACCGCCCGTCCGGACAACCGCACCCGGTCGCCGACCAACTCCACGCCGACCGTGCCGCCGCGCGCCGACAGTTGCGCGCCGGTCAGCCGCCTGCGGTCCAGCCGCGGCGCCCAGTACGGTCCGAGCACACAGTGCGCCGACCCGGTGACCGGGTCCTCGGCGATGCCCACCGAGGGCGCGAACACCCGCGAGACGAAGTCGGCCCGGCCCTCCCCCGCGGCGGTGACGATCAGTGCCCGGTACGGCAGCGTGGCGACCAGCTCCAGGTCGGGGTCCACCGCCCGCACCACCGCCTCGGACGCCACCTCCACCAGCAGATCGTCACCGCCGGCGGCCACCCGGACCGGCTCGACCCCCAGCGCCAGGCCCAGTTCGGCCGGCACCGGCACCTCGCGCGGCGGCAGCGCGGGGAAGTCCAGGAGCACGCCGTCGCTGTCCAGGGTCGCGGTGAGCACCCCGCTGCGGGTCGCGAAGCGGATCCGTGAAGTACTCGCCGGGCCCTGGCCGAACAACACGTGCGCGGTCGCCAGCGTCGCGTGCCCACACAGGTCCACCTCGGTCAGCGGGGTGAACCAGCGCAGCGCGAAGTCCGCGTCCACACCCGCCGCCGGCACCGCGAACGCGGTCTCGGAATGCCGCAGCTCGGCCGCGACCGACTGCATCCAGGCGACGTCGTCGGCATGCGCGGAATCGGGCAGACACACGCCCGCCGGATTGCCGCGGAACGGTCGATCGGTGAACGCGTCCACGATGAAGATCCGCATGACGCTCACGCTACCGGGCGGCGACGAACACGAGGGCGAACCCACGACCACCCGAACCACACGACGCCACCGAACGCGAGCGTGCCCAGGCCCACCAACAGCCACGGCCACCAGCTCACGTCCACCCGTTCGTCGCCCCGATAGAGCAGATCCTCGCCGGACACCTCCGGCCGCAGTTCGAGCCGGGTGTTCGGGAGGTGCTCCTTGAACGACTCGGCCAGCGGCGAGTGCACCTCGCCGACCACCCGCGCCCTGGCCTCGTAGTGGCCCGCGTCCGCCCACATGCCGTCGGTGCGATGTGTGCGCGCGGCGAGGTTGACCGAGAAGTAGACGGGTACGCCCGGCGCCAACAGCGGCGCACCGTCCTTGAGGCCGACCACCCCCACCCCGTCCACCCGCAACCGGGTGACCTGGAGCGGGACCCGGGCCGTGGTCGCCACCAGCCGCAGGCACAACTCGCGGCCCGAGGACAGGTCGAGCCGGGTGTTCGGCGGCACCGGTTGGAACGTCCGGCAGTCCAGCGCGTCCGGCTGCTCGGCCGGCGGCCGCAACCAGGTCGCCTGCACGCCCCGATCCTTGTCCGCCGCCACGATCCGGGCGGCGCTGCGCAGTTGCAGGCCGGTACGGGCCTGGGCCAGGCCGGCGCCCGGGTCGGCCGGGTTGTCGCGCAGGACACGCGTGTCCGGCAACACCCGCTGCAGGGCCGGTCCCGCGCTGCTGTCGCTCGCCAACGGAATCGCGAAGCCCGCGACCGTGCGGCCCTCCTCGCCGAGCCGGTCGAAGTCCTTGCGCAGGTCCGGGCCGACCGCGTCGCGGGCCGCGTCCGAGAGCAGCAGTACCCCGTTCACCGAGTTCGGCGCGGACGTGCGCAGCACGGTCAGCGCCCGGTCGAGCGCCGCGTGCAGATCGGCGGGTTCCGGCGCCCGATTCGCCGGCGGGGCGCCCGCCGGGTCGCCCTCCGACGCGGCACCGGCCTGCGGGGCGGGCAACCGGGCAGCCATCGCGACCGGATCGGCGACCGGTTCGAGGCCGTTGCCGTACTCGGTCGCGGTGGTGTCGAAGCTGATCAGCGAGACCCGATCGGAGGGGGAGAGCCGGCCCAGGAACGTGGTCGTCGCGCTCTTGACCGCGGCGTAGCGGCCGGTGCGCCTCATCGACTCCGAGGCATCCACCAGGATCACGTAGTTCGCCCCCTCCCGATCGGCGCCCAGGCTCGCGATCAGCCGCTCGGCGCCGTACGGATCGGGTGGTTCGGCGGCGATCGCCGAGGCCGGCCGGCCGACCGCCGCGGCGTCGTGCGCGGGGGCCGCGGCCCACAGCGCGAGCAGGGTCAACACCACCGCGACGGCGAGCGCGCGCGGCCCCTCGCCGTGTTTGAGCGCGGCCCGCAGTTGTTTCAGGTGGCGGCGGAACGCGTCGAACTCGTCCTGTTCGCGCTCGACGATCAGCAGTGCGGCCTCCGGCCCCCAACTGTGCGCGGCGATCAGCACCCGGATCGCCCGCAGTTCCTCGCGGGCCCGGGCCGAGGTCGGTCCGCGGGCGGTCAGTTCGCGTTCCAGGTGGGGCAGCAGCAGGTCGCGTTCGCGGTCGCTCGCGCCCTGCCACCAGCGACCGACCTCGTGCACGTACAGGTCACGGCGCGCCCGGGCCGGGCCGTCGACGATCTCGCCCGCCCATACCCGGGCCGCCGCGTCGGCGTCCGCCCCGCGCAGCGCGTCGCGGAACCAGCCGCTCGCGGCGCGCGCGGCCAGTTCCGGGCGGGCCCGGGCGACCGCCGCCCACCACGCGTTGTCCAGCCCGGGCAGTTCGGCGAGGCGGGCGTCCGCGAGCACCGCGTCCGCGACCGCGGCGGTGACCGCCGGATCGCCGGCCCGGACCAGTTCGCCGAGCAGTTCGGCGGTGACCGGCACGGCACGCAGCAACGCGGCGATCCAGCCGGCGAACCGCCCCCGGGCGACCGGCTCGTGCCGCAGCGCCAGCAGGTCCGCCGCGACGTACGGCCCGTCCGCGGGCGGGCCGCCCAGCGCGAGCCGCAGCACGTCGGCGCGTACCCGGGCCGCGACCGGGGCTCCGGCACCCAACGGGGTCTCCAGGAGTGCGGCCAGGCCCTGGGCGGCCGAATCCGCACGGCGGTCGGTGAGCGGGACCAGCGTCGGCCACAGGTCGTGCAGGACGGCGGCGATCGTGGCGGGGTCGGTATGCCCGGCCACCCGCAGGGTGAACACCGCCTCGGCACTGGGTATCTCGGCCGTCCGCAACCGCTCGCCCGCCAACAGCGCGTACGGCGCGAGCCATTCGGGCGCGCGGTCGTCCCACGGCCGGATCACCTCCAGCCACGCGCGCAGATCCGTGCCCGAGGTGTCCAGGAGTCGGCGCAACACCACCGGGTGGTTCCACAGCGCGTCGTAGAGCGCGGGCACGTCCGTGGTCGGCGTCGGGCCCAGCAGTCGGCACAGGTCGGCGACCAGCGCCTCCGGCGAGACCGAATCGGCATCGGCCCGGCCGGCGCCGTCCGTCGCCGGGTCCGGGCCCCGCGAGTCCGGGCCCCGCGAGGCCCGCAGCGCGGTGCCGGCGGGCGGGGTCGCACCGGCCAGTAGCGGTGGGACCGGGCCGAGCAGGACGTGCACCAGCCGATCCCCCCGGCCCGCCGCCACGGCCGTGTTCCAGCCGACCGCCAATCCCGCCGGCCGGGCCCGCAGCGCGGCGGCCATGTCCCGGGTCACCTCGTCGCCGTCCTCCGCCCGCCAACGCTCGGCGATCGGCGCGGCCAACGTGGTGTCCCCGCTCAACAACCGGTCCAGGATCGACGCGGGGCGGACCGCCACCGCCGGTGCCCGCGCCGCGGCGGCACCCACGAACTCCGCGGCCGAGCGCCGCCCGTCGGCGCCCTCGCCGTCCCCGGCGGCCCGGGCACCCGCCTCGGCGAGCAACCCGAGCAGGTGGTCCCCGGCGGCGGGCGTGCCGGGTTCGTGCAGCGTCGCGAGCGCGGCGATCAGCGGGTCGAGCCCCACCCGGCGGCGCAGCGTGGTCAGTTCGCCCAGGTAGGCACGGGCCGCGGGCAGGTCGGGCAGGTCGGGCATGCCGTCCAGGGCGACCCGCACGGTGCCGGGCGCGGGCACCCGGCCGAAGGCCAATCGGGGTCGCAGTCGCCCGGTGGCGCCCATCGAGGTCGCGAAGCGCAGCCCGGCGCGGCAGCCGTACGGCAACAACGCGGCCACCCGGTCCAGGAGTTCCAGCCGACCCCGGGTGTCCAGGCGCTCCGCGCCGGTGATCACCACCGGGCCGGCCAGGACCGCGGCCGCGACACCCGCGAGCCATTCGAAGTCGCCCGCCCGGACGCCGACCTCGGCCGGCGAACCGGGCAGCCGCACCCGCAGCGGTCGCTCCCGGTCGGTGGGCAGTTCGATGCCGCGAAAGGCGAGCCACAGTGTGGTGTAGCCGGCCGCGGCGGCGGCGATCTCGGCGTACGGCGCGGTGAAGTAGCGAACCCCGTCCGTATCGCGCAGGGTCATCGCGACGAACGGGTCCTCGCGTCCGGTACTGGTCAGGCCCACCCACCCGGGCGGCGCGTATTCGTCGAGGGTGGGTCGCACCAGCCGCTCGAAGTGTGCCCGCCGTTCCGGCCCCGCGCTGCACGCCGGCACCCGACCGTCGTGGTACCAGGCCCAATGCGCCCGCAGCGTGCCCGCGGTCTCGCGGGGGCGGTCGTGTCGGTCGGTCGCGTCCACGTGGGCCCTTCTGTGCGCGGGGTGCCGGTCGGGATCGGGAGTCGGTCCGCCCGCCGGGGGTTCAGCCGGGCGGGCGGGGCGGTCGGTGGATCGCTTGCCGGTCCGGTTTCGGTTGTTCCCCGGGAATGGTCGTCGTGATCCTCTCGCGTTCCCCGTTCTGCGGATCCTCGGCCCGGGCACAACCCTGCGGCTCCGGGGTCGGCGAGTCGTCCTCGGCCCGGGCCGAGGGCTCCGGCTCCGCGCCGTACGGACCCGACTCGGCCCGGCGGACGGACGTCGGCTCGGTCGGCACGTCGTCCCCGGTCCGGATGCCTGCGCCGGCCGTTTCGTAAAGCAGCGGATCCGTGTGCTCCACCGGCCTCGGTCGGCTGCGCACCCGAACGCACACGCCGTACAGCATGGTGCTCTCGCCGATCCGCAGCCGGCGCCGGGACGTGCTCGTTCGGCCCTCGTGTTCGTGTCGTGCGGTGATCGTCACCCCGCGACCGGCTCGGGGCCGGCGTCCTCGGGCCACGAAGGACGTGGTCGCGCCCTGGAGCAGTGGGTGGTTGTGTCGCCACTCGTGGCGCATGCCGCGGAGCCGGCGCGTGGCGGCCTCGGGGAACCGATACGACTCCTTGTAGTCCAGGGTCAGTTCGATGGACACGTCCTTGGGGAACAGCCGCCAGAACGTGGTCGCCGCCGCGGCGGTGAGCGCGAGCCCCACCGCGAGCCAGACCCAGATCGACCAGTCGACCGAACCACGCACGGCGCCGGTGTAGGCGAGCCCGCCACCGCGCAGTCGGGACACCACGTACGGACCGTCGGCCTGCAGGAGATCGGCGAACTCGGCGGCCTGCGTGGCCGACACGGTGCCGAGCAAAGTGGCCTCGGCCTCGTATCCGGTCGAGGTGGCGAACGCATCGGATCGGGTGCGATCGTGGGCTCGGAGTGTGACCGGGACATGGGCCGGGATGCCCGGTTCCAACGTGATCGAGGTCGGCAGTCCGCTGTTCAGGGCCGGGTCGTCGATCTGCAGACCGGAGACGGTCACCCGGATGTGCAGCGCGCTCGACGTCAGGGTCAGACACAGCGTGGTGGGCCGGGACAGATCGACCCGTTGCACCGGGGCGGGAGCGGCACCCGCACAGGCGGCCGCATCGGGACGCACGCCGCGCACGGGTACCGGCCCGGGTCCGAACTCGGCCCGGACCGTCGCGCCCTGATCCACCCTGATCAGCGCGACGCCCTTGCGCTTGCGCGCGTCGTGTTCGAGGTCGCGCAGTCGGGCGGCCTGTTGGCTGACCGTGCCGCTGAGCGTCTGCGCCTTGGGCAACACCTCGGCGATCAGGTCGACGCCGCGGGCGTTCTCGCCGAGCGGCAGCGCGTAGGCGGCGATCGGACCGCGCTCCTCGACCGCCTTCGCGTACTCCTGCCGCAGGGTGGTCCAGCCGGGGGACTTGGCGTTCGCGAAGTCCGGATTGCCCGGCGCGTACAACTGGGCGTCGGTGAGCACCACGATCGCGGTGGGCGGCAGGTATCCGGCCGTGCGTCGCTTGTCGGCGGCGATGATCTCGGACACCGACACCATCGCGGCGCCGAAGTCGCTCTCCGTGTCGTTCGGCTTGGGCAGTTTGGCCAGGAAGTCGGCGATCGCGGCGGCGCCCTGGGGGGCCGTGGTCAGCGGCAGATGGGTCGTCGTCTTCGCGCCGAACCTGATCACCGAGATCCGGTCGTGGGCGGGCATCGCCAGCAGGAAGTCCTTCAGGGCCGCCTTGGCCGCGTCGTAGTTGCCGTCGTCGAGCATCGAGGTGGAGACGTCGAGCACGACGTAGAAATCGGCCGGTTGGCTGTCCGCGCCCAACTCGTCGAGCAGGCGGCCGGTGGCCACCACCGGGTCGGCGGTCCGCGGATCGTCGGCCCGGCGGGCCGCGGGTGTGGCGGGCGCGCACAGCAGCACGAGCAGGAGGGCGAGCACGAGGGCGAGCGGACCGGGCCGGGACGGTCGGGCCCGACCCTCGGTTCGAACGGCGTGGCTCGACGCGGGCCGGGGTATCGACGAGGATGTGGCTGCGGACAAAGGTCATCCCTCCTTGGTCGTACGCGTGGCACGCATCGCCAGGATGGGCTCGATGATCCCTTGGGGTCGCGGGCGACCTTCCAGGCGCCCCAGGCTCGAGATGACGTTGTGGCACGCCTCCGGATCGATCCGCTGATTCTCCGGACTGCGGAAGCCGGCCGAGCTGGTCGCGTAGTAGCGGATCCGGTCGAAGTACTGGGCCAGCAACGGCGGCAGGCCGACGGCCGCCCTCCCGAAGGTGCTGCGGCCATCGCACAACCAGCCGAAGAACGCCTGCGGGTCGCGCACCCGGACCCGGCCGTGTCGATCCAGCTTCGCCCACGCACCCGACCTGGCCTCGCGGAACACCTTCGGGGCGTCGATCTTCGAGACGCACACGGCCAGTTCGAGCGGCAACAGGTCGACATCCGGGGCCCGGTCCTGCTGATGGGCGATCGCGCCGCGGAGCAGACGTCCCAGGTTCTCCAGCCAGTGCTCGTCCTCGCAGGTCGGATCGAACAGCAGGATCAGGCCGGTGCGGGTGTTCAGATCGTCCTGCACCGCCTGCTGGTTGGCGTCGGTCAGGATCGGCAGTTCGCGCACGTCGGCCACGAACCGGGTGGAATCGGCGAGCCCGCGAAGCAACCGCACACGCGGGAGGCGGCGGAACAGGAAGCGGTACTCCGCCGGCTCGGGCAACCCGGTCGGGAACGCGTAGGGCTCGAACAACATGGCCCGAGCCCTTTCCTGGAACGCCAGGGTGCCCGGGCTGTGGGGCAGCGCCCGCCAGCCCGGCGCGTGGTGGCCCGAGTCCGGTCCCTGTTCGACTCGGCGGCAGGATTCCTTGGCGGCCTCCTCGATCATCGCGAGAAAGGTGGTGCGACCCGAGCCCGGCGCGCCCCACAGGGCTATGCGCTTCTCCGGGAGGGTGGCCACCGGCGGATCCTCGGCCGGGTCGGCCGCGGGCGCGATCGGGTCGGTCATCGGCGATCCTCCTTCGAGCCGGCCGGGTCCGCCCCCGGCCGGGCGAGCAGCTCGAGCAGCAGCGGCGGACCGCCCGCGTCGGTGGCCGCGCCCAGGCCGAATCGCAGCAGGTCCTCGGGCCTGCTCCGGCCCAGCGTGAAGCACCCGCTCGCGCCCAGCAGACGCCAGGCCTGCAGGGTGCGCCGCCGGGCCCAGGAGTCCAGCGCGCGCGGGTATTCGAGGTCGTCGGTGACCAGCATGTGTCGTACCCGCCGGGCGGCCTGATGTGCCATCAGGTCCACGTCCCAGCGGTAGCCGCCGTGCGCGCGAGCGGGGTCCCGGCCCGCGACATAGGGATGCGGGCCGCGTCGACCGACGGTGATCACCACGGTGGGCCGCTGCGGCGACCAGGCCAGCGCGTTCCCGCGCAACAGCGCGCACAGCCGCTCCAGGGGCGCGGCATACGGATCCACGATCGGCGAGCCGGTCCAGTCCGCGATCGCCGCCCGGGCCGCGGTCGGGTCGGTGAAGTCCACCCGGCGCAGCGGATCGTGGCCGGCCCGCCAGGGTTGCGGGTGATCGTGGTAGCCCACCACACCGGCCCGGCCCCACCGCGCGGCGCCGGCCGTGGGTGCCGCCGCCGCCAGTGCCAACAGCGCCCGGACCAGGTCCAGTCGGGCCTGGGTCCGGTCGGGCTCGCCGCCGAGTTCGACCGCGCACAACAGATCGCAGGTGACCTGCTCGCGCGCCCACCACGGCCGCTGCGTCGCCGGCCCCCGGGTGAGGGGCGCGAGCGGGCGGACCTCGGCGGGCTCCTCGGCCACCTCCCAGGCTGCGCCGTGGCCGGAGTCGAAGAGCAACCGGCCGGGGGTGGGCATCCGTACCGCCAGGCAGACCTCGCCCGGCGGCGCGATCACCTTGACCCGCGCCAGTTCCGACCATTCGCGCGCGTCCGCCGCGTCGGCGACCAACACCGACACCTCGTGCCCGTCCGCCGATTCCCCGCGCAACCCGAGGGTGATCTCGGCGAGCGGCGCGGCCTCGGTACCGGGAATGGCGCCGCGTTCGAGCAACACGTCGTGGCGCTCCCGGGCCGGCTCGTTCGCCCGCGGATCGCCGCTGACCAGGTGCAGGGCGTGCCGAACCGGCGCGTCCAGAGCCAACTGCTCCACCAAGACCGCGAGTTCGGTCCCCTCGACGGCGAACGGGCCGCCCCGCAGCACGGCGGCCGGCGGCAGGACCTCGTGCACGATCTCGGCCGCGAGGGCACACCAGCTCCATTGCGGGCACCGCTCGACCAGTACGAAGGCCCAGGCCCGGCCCGCGAGATCGGCGCTGCCCGACCGTACCTCGGCCAGTTTCCGGCCCCAGTCCTCGCGCAGCGTGCGCCGAGCCCGCCGCCGCAGCGCCTCCGGGGCCTGTGCCGTGCCCACGGCCGGCCTGCGGCCCACCCCGCCGGCCAGGGTCAACTCCCGGACCGCGACGTCCTCGGGCAACCACGGCACCACACTGCGCCACTCCTGACGGACCCGGTTCTCCGCGGGGGCCCGGATGAAGCCGTGGTGGTCGGGCAGCACCCACTGGGTGGTCAGGTGCCGTGTCCCGATCTCCAGGAACAACACCAGGTCCAGTTCACCCGCACTCAACGCGGTGAGCAGGGTCAGCGCCGCCGCCCGACCGGACGGCGCGGCGGATTCGGCCGCCGGGAACTCGGCATCGCTCGGCACGGGCCCGAATCGCACCAACTCGGCCAGGGGCTCGGGCACCCGGCCGTAGCCGCGCGCGTGCGCCACCCGGATCGCCGCCGCGTGATCGAACGCCCGCGCCGCGTCCCGATAGGCGGTGGGCCCGGGCGCCGACGGCGGCCAGCCGCAGCCGGCACACCACCCGGCGGGTTGCAGCAGATCCCAGCAGACGGGGCACACCACATCCACGACTCGGTCCTGGTCGCTCACCGCATCCGAACCCGTCGGACGGCCCGCCCCGATCCGCACATCCGTCGCTGGACTCCCGGCACGAATCCCCCTGTTCGTCCCATCCGGCAGGCCCGTCCCAAGGCTCGCCGACAGTGGAACCACGCTCGTGGCCGCCCGCGGCGCCGGCCGGGCAGGCCGGCTCGCAGTGACGACCACTTACCCGCAGTGGCCGATCGTAGTCCCGTGCGTGGCCGAGTCGTGGCGTTTCCGTCGGGTTGTGATCAGACCTCCGCGCACGCGTGATCCGGGCGTCGCTCAGTCGACCGTCACCGGCACTTCCAGCGCCGTCACCGGCCCTTCCAGCGCGGTCACCTTCCCGTCGAAGCCGGCCAGGATCAGTTGCCCGTGCGCGCCGCCGGCCACCGACACCCCCGTGGCGGAACGAATTTCGGCCAGCCGTCGGCCGGTGTCCGCGTCGTAGGTGCGAATCCCCCCGGCAGCGCCTGCGACATGCACGAGCGGGCCGACGGCGGTCACCCGCAACTCGGGTTGCGGCTCGTCGACGGCGCGCCAGAGCACCGCGCCGGTCGCCGCGTCGAGCGCGTACACGAACCCCTCCGCGGTCGCGACCAACACCCGCCCGTCCGCGAGTTCGGGCGCGGTCAACACCCCACCGGCGAGCTCGGCGGTCCACGCCGCCTCCCCCGTCTCCCAGTGCAGGGCGGTGACACCGCGCAGCGCGAGCGGAACATAGATGCGTTCCCGGTCCGCCGCGGGAGCGCCGTGCACGGCTCCGGACGGTTGGGCGATCCAGCCCTCCTCGTGCTCGCGCCCCGCTTGCCAGGCGCGCACCCGCCCGCTGCGTTCGAGCACCGCGAGCCGATCGCCGGCGGTGCACACCCCCACCGGTTCACTCGCTCCCGCCGACATCCGGGTGCGCACGCCCGACTCCGGGTCGCCGAGCACGGTGACCGCGCCGTCCAGGGTGGCCGCGAAGACGGCATCCGCGCCGACCGGTGCCAGCGCCGCGACGGCGCCCGTCCCGGCCCGGATCGCGACCCCGCGCCACGCTCCGGTCGCCAGGTCGAACCTGCGCACATGGCCCGATCCCCCGCCCACCCACACGAGCCCGGGGGTGACGGTGGGGGCACACCACACCGGTTCACCCACCGTGGTGCGGTGTCGGAACACGCCCGTCAACGAGTCGATCAGGGCCACCCCACCCGCCGTGTCGACCACCACGACCAGCCCGTTCACCAGGAGCGGACGTGCTCGGATCCACTGATCCATCGAGTGGGTCCACCAGTGGGTGATGTCCTTGCGTCGCCACAACATCGGCCCGTCGGCCCGGGCCGCCAGGCGGCTCGCGGCCTGTTGGTAGTCGGGTCCCAACCCGTGCAGCAGCGCCGCGCCGACCCGGGCCAACGGGCGACTGTGCGGGCCGATCAGACCGACCGGGAGCGGCTCGCGCGCGGTGAGCAGGTCGTGGAAGTCGAATTCGACCCGGCCGAACCGATCGTCGATGAACTGCGCGACCCGAAAGTAGACCTCCAGGGCCGATTTCCGGCTCATCCCGCTCAGCAGCGTCTCGCGCACGCCCACGTCCAGGTCGTACAGCTCGTCGTCCGCTCTCGCCTCGGTCACCCGGTCGCGGGAGGCGACGAGCAGACCGCTGAGGAACACCTCGGCCGCGAACGCCGGATCCTCCGCCGCCAACACCGAGGACTGCACCACGCGTACGGTCGCGAGACTGATCGGCGCGGCGGCCAGCTTGCCGAGCAGTTCGACGGCGGTGGCGGACGCACCGGCCCGGAAGTCGGCGAGCCGCGCCGCCGGGGTGCGTGTGTCCTCGGGAGGTACGAACGCCGGTTCCGCGGCCTCGGGCCGACGCCGCGGATCGAGCACCCACGCGGGGTTGGCGAACTCGCTGCCGCGCTCGTCGGTGATCATCCGCGTCCACCGGGACAATTCGCTCCACCGGCCGGACCGCCGGTCCGGCGGGTCGCCCGGGCGCAGGCCGTCCGGATGCACGCCGATCACCGGGATCGCGACCCGTTCGTGCGAATACGTCCAGCGCTTGCCGTGCCGGACCCGAAAGGCCGACCGGCGTGCCGGGCCGGTGCCCTGGCTGCGAAAGACGACCGGGGTCAGCGGAATCCGCGAGCGTTCCCACCACCGACGGGGCAGCAGGTTCAAGAACACGACCGGCCCCTGCTTGGCCCACGTCGCGAGCATCGCCGCGGTGCCCGGATCCGACCACGCGCGACCGACGCCGTCGCTGATCACCATGATGATCCGCCGCCCGGCGACACCCACGGGCGCGGCGCTGCGACTGGTGGTCCCGATCGGCGTTCGCAACACCGCGCGGCCGTCCACCTCGGTGTCCAGCGACCAGGTCCGTACCGCGCGAAAGGTGCCGTTCCCGTCCAGCAGTCGGGCGAACTCGGCGAGCAGCCGGCGCCACGGGTCGAGCGAGGCCGCGCTGTCCACGACCAGCGCGAGTTCGAACCAGCGCTCCCGGGCCGGCGCGAGGACCGGCACGATCAGGTCGGTCAGCGCGGCGTGTTCGGCGGTCGCGTCCTCGTCCACCACCACCGAGTTCGGCGCGGCACCGAACTGTCTCAATCGGCGCAGCAGTCGGGCCAGTTCGAGCCGATCGGGGAGCACGAACGCGGCCGGCGCGGGCGCTTCGCCGAGCCACTCCGGCAGCCGCAACCCGGCCGCGCGCGAGCCGCTGCCGATGCCGTCGGGCGCCTCGTCGGTGCCGGATTTCACGGTGTAGCCGGAATGGGTGTCCGGGCCGGAGGCATCCGCGGCCGAGCCGGCCGCCGTCTCCGGCCCCGGCACCCGTGGTGGCGGGATGCCGACCGGCGGCCCGCTCGGTATCTCCGGGGGCGGGCCGGGCTCGGGCGCGGAGGTGGGCACGGGGACGACCGGGGGCGGCTCGGCCCGGTCCGCCCGGTGGCGCTCGTTCGGCGCGCCGACGACCGCGCGCATCCAGGCCCAGTCCAGGATCGAGTCGACCGTGACCCCGTCGGGGTCCGCTTCGGCCATCGCTCACCCCTCGTTCAGGTCATGGAACAGGAGAGTGGCCAGGAGATCGTTGTCCAACGACTGCCCGGCGCAATCCGGTTGATCCTCGACCTGGGCGCGGAACTGGAGGGCGTTGAGCAGTTGATCGGGTGGAAAGAGGCATCCGTCGTTGCGTTGGGCCCGGTTCAGGTAGTCGTCCAGCAGGCGTTCGTCGATCCGCACGCGGTCGTCCAGCCGGCTCCGGGCGATCCGCAGCAGCACGTCCCGTTGCGGCAGCTTGAGATGCAGGGGCACGCAGCGCCGTCGAAACGCCGCCGAGAACGCCCGCTCGCCGTTGCTGGTGAGGACCACGATCGGAAAGGCGGCGCATTGCACCAGACCGTTGCGCACCTCGACCGAATCGCCGAAGTCGCCGTCGTACGGCGTCACTTTCGCGGTATTCAGTCGGGCCCGGCGCAATTCGGGTATCTCGAAGGCACCCGTCTCGAAGACGTGCAGCAGGTCGTTGGGCAGGTCGACGTCGCCCTTGTCGATCTCGTCGATCAACAACACGCGCGGTCGGGGCCGGCGCAGCAGGGCGTCGCCGAGCGGGCCGAGTCTGATGTAGCTGCCGATGTCGTCGCCGGCATCGCGGCCGGCGTCCGCGCCGGCGTCCCGCCCCTGCTCCCGGGCATCGCGTGCGTCGAGTTCGCCGGCGGTGCCGCCGCCCCGCGCGGCGTTCAGGCGCAGATTCATATCGTGCAGCCGACCGAGCACGTCGTACTCGTACAGTCCCTCGCGCAGCGTGGAACGACTGGTGATCCCCCAGCGGAGCACCGGCCCCAGAGCCAGCCGGGTGGCGATGCTCTTGGCCAACGTGGTCTTGCCGGTACCGGGGTTCCCGGTCACCAGGAGCGGGCGGCGCAGATAGATCGCGGCGTTGACGAGGTTGTAGACCGTCGGGTCGCCGTAGAACTCGCCCGAATACGGCTCACCGGGTCGATCACCGGGGAGCTTCGCGTCGGCCGCGACCTCCGGCCCGGTGTCGTTCGTGCCGAAGCTGCGCCAGGGTGGCGGGTCGGGAAGCGGGATCGGATCGGTCGCGCCGGCCGACCGGGCGTCGTGGCCGTTGTCGCCGCGATAGACCCACCACGGCGCGGGCGGGCCGTCCGCGCCGACGACACTCGCGGCGTTCGCGTCCGGTACCGACTCAACCATGCCGTGTCCCCTTTTCCACCAAGACGCTGTTCAGCCGTCCCGTACCGGCCCATGGACACCAGCCCGGGTCGTCGAACAGGAGCACGACTCGTTGCGATGACGGTCCATCGTCATTAAGGGTGTGCCGCAGGCGCATCACAGCGGAAGGCAATCCGCCGAGCGTTTGCTTCTCCGCCTCCAGCGTTCGGTGCAGGAGGTTTCCCACATCGGCGCCGGGACAGGGGGCGTTCGCGCCGTTCGTGCCGGTGCAGTCGCCGGTGCACGTCGTCCCGTGTGTCCACACCAGCGCCCATTTTCCGCGATCGAGCTGGTACTCGACCCGCCCGCGCCGATCCGGGTGGTGCTCCCATCGGTAGTCCTGGAAAAAGCCCGCGGCCTCCCCGGGGCAACGCTCCAGGCGGTCACCGCAGTGGTGTCGGTTCAGGTGCGCCAGTGCGGGCCCCGAGCGCAGGTGCAACGATTCGGTCCACGTGGCGTAGTGCATCGGCCGGGCGACCCCGTGTCGCAGGATCGGCCTGAGCACGAGTTCGTGGTGCTCGCCGAGCACGAAGACCTGCTCGCCGTCACCGGCATCGGCCAACTCGAAGGGCTCGTTGAACAGTTCGGTCGGCAGCACGACCTGGAGTCGCGCCTGGGCGACCGAGGTCCATTGGGCCCACACCGCCCGATAGAACTCGACCAGGTAGGGCACCAGTCGATCGCGGGGCAGGTCCGCCCCGGACGGCAGGCCCTCGGGCAGCGCGAAGCGGTCGGCGCCGACGTAGAACAGCGGCTCCGCGTCGTATCGGACCAGCGTCGGGTCGTCGGGCGACTGGTCGTTCTCCCGGATGAACACCACCAGGGTCAACGGTTGACGTTCGGCTACGTCGGCGGGCCGGAAGTCTTCGATGTCGCGGCCCTTGAGTCGCTCCGCCCATTCCGCCACCCACGTCTGCTCGGACCGCACGTACAGCCACTCCAGCAGGTACCGAATCGGATGTTCGCCCGTCGGAGCCGCGAGCGCCATCAGTGCCGTCGCCCACTCGACGGGATCCTCCTCGACGAAGACGCCCGGGGGAACCCCTTGCTCGCGGAGGTAGGTGCGCAGCAGTTTCTGCTCGTCCGCGCCGATCCGGGCGCCCCGCAACGCGGAGAGCAGGCGGCTGCCGTCCGCCTCGAACCGCCGGTCCGGGTCTCGTTCGACCGCGCGCCAGTCGGTCGTGTTCGGTCCGCGATACAGCATCGACTGGGTCAGGCGCCGGCCGCCGGGAACGGACCGTACGAGCCTGGTGTCGATCGTCTCCGACATGATCCGGAACCGGCGCTCGGTCAGTGCGTCCGGGCCTTCGGCCCGCAACTCCTCGATCAGGGCTCGGGTGAAGATCGCCTCGTCCGCCATGCGGCGCGCGAATTGCCCCTCGCCCGCCGCGAAGGCCGCGGAAAGACGTGCCTTGCCCGACTTTTTGACCGGCTCCTCCTTGAGCACGTTCACCACCGTGCCCTGCGCGTCGGCCCGGTCGTCGGCGCACACCTCGAACACCGCGAACTGGTCGATCCGACAGGCCACCGAGGTGAATCGGGACAGCAGATCGTCGACGTCGATCGCCCGCTGCCACGGTTGCGGGAAGCCGGGCATGTGATAGGCGGGCAGTTCGAGCCGCCGTCTGCCCGCGTTGCGATAGCCGTGGCCCGCCCAGTGCAGCAGGAAGCGGTCGCCGTCGCGCCAGTCGACGGGCGCCCGGTCGATCGCCGCTTCGAAGTGCATGGACGTCAACTCGCCGGGCGAGCCGCCTGGACCGAGCAACACCGAGTGCTCGCCTACCAGTTCGGCCAACCGTTCGGCGACCGGCTCGGACGCCGCGGCGATCGAGGCGAGCACGGTGATGTGCTCGCGCTCCGCCGCACCGGTCTCGGTCAGCCACTGCACGAGTTCCAGCGTCTGGGCCGGTGCACCGGGCAGGTCGCCCGGGCTCCCGGCATGCTCGGGATAGTGCTCGACGCAGACCAACAGGGCGTGCGTCGTCACCGGCCGCCCCGCACCACACGTTCGATCTCCGTGTACAGCTCGTCGCACTTCCAGTAGACACCGTGCGCCTGCGGAAACGGGCGCCGTACCCGTACCTCGACATCGTGCACCGCGTCGGCGAAGACCGGGTGGGCCCGGAAGGACAACCAGTCGCGCGCGTTCCAAAGGTTGATCCACGGAATCGACGGGGACCTGGGCGGGCCGCTCGACGCGGGTTGCGTGGCCAGCGCGCCGAGGGCGCCGAAGTAGCCGATCTGGGAGCCGGCGGTGATCAGTGCGCGCACCTGGGGCAACGGGTATCGGGGTTGGTCCGGTTCGCTCGCCGACCGCGCCTGGGTCAGCGTCTCGAACGAGGCGATGCCGCCGAGCGAGTGTGCGAGCACCACGACCGGTCCCCGAATCCGGGCGATCCGCGCCGCGAGGTAGGCGCGCAGGTTCTCCCCGTGGGCCTGGTAGTACAGGATGTCGCCGATCGCGGGCACGCTGCCGCCCAGGGTGCCCCCGCGCAACAGGCTCTGCAGCGGCCAACTCGCGTACATCAGGCTGCCTTTGAGCGCGCCGGAGATCCGCCCGCCCGCCGCGTCGCCACCGCAGGCGTCCCGCACCCCCGCGACGAGCAGGCCGCGCCACTCCACCGGCCACGGACCCGGTCCGTCCGCCCGACCGCCCAGGGCCTGGCCGAACGCCCCCACCACGGCCCGCCCGATCACGTCGTAGTCGGCGGACGCGGCGAGCACGTCCGCCGCCGCCTCGAACTCGACCGACTCGGCGACCCGCCGGGCCGCCGTCGTGAACGACTCGCCCCACTCGGCCGGCCCACCGGGCAACACGTCCGCGAGCGCGGTCTCCACCACCGCGTGCCGCACGGCCCAGCGCAGGTCGTCGCCGGCCTCGGAGCGCCGCAGGGCGCCGGCCTGGGCCCGCGCCTCGGCCACGGCGCGCAACTCGTGCAGGGGGTCGACCTCCAGGGTCGCTCCCAGGCGCAGGTCGGCCTCCTCCGGATCGACCTCCACGGCCCGGCCGGGTTCCTCGGGGTCGGCGATGCCGATCAGGGTGCGCAGCGTCGGCGACACCTCGACGCCGCACGCCGCGCCCCAGTCGACCGCTTCCACCGCTACGCCCGGCAGCCGCTCGGCGACCTTCGCGGTGACGGTGCGCACCGCCGCCGAGTCGGCGATTTCCCGCACGCCGGTTCCGTGCACGAAAACAATCGTGGTCATGGGCTCCCCCGGATACGAAGTCGATCCGCCCTTGCCCGCCGTACGTTAGTGATCCAACCGACCCGATGGAGTCACTTCCGGCGCCGTCCCACCCGATCCGTCAACTCGTGCACGCGGGAACCTGTTTGCTCAGGTCACCGCCGCTCTCCAGATATATCGCGGGCACGTAACCGGTCTTGCCCTCCACGTCGATCTGCGCCCAGGTGCGGCTGGAGGAGCCCGCGTAGTAGGCGATCGAGCCCTCCGCATGGCAGTTCGCCCGGACCTGGGTGCCGGTCTTGATCTGCACGACCTTGTCCGACTGGTACGACGTGCCCTTGTACATCACCAGCCGGCCGCCGGTGTGCACGGTCGCCGCCACGGAACCGGGCCTGGGCCCGGCCGCGCTCTGCCCGGTACCGGAAGTGGCCTTGCCGGTGCCGGACTTGCCCGGGCTCGGCGTGGCCGACGAGCTCTTGCTCGAACCGGTACCGGCCGTCTTGGTCTTCTTGTCGCCCGAACCGCCGCCGTCCACCGTGAGCAGTGCCACGAAGAAGACGATCACCAACAGGATCAGTCCGCCGACCACCATCAGGATCCGGACCGGATGCCGACTCAGCGCGTTCAATCCGAACCGTCCACGCGGCGGCCCGCCGATGGGCGTCGGGGTGGAGAAGAACTCCACCCGCCTCCGGTTGTCCATACGACCCCCTGCGTCCCCGTGTCGCCCGATATGCACGTGTCGGGACGAACCCCTCTCGGACGAGAGAGGTATGCCCACAATGACCATCAGACACCAACGACGCGCGCCAGACGTCTTAACGAGCGCATAAATCGACCGCTACGGCGTCGGGACCCAGTCCACCCGGCCCGCGAGCAGCACGTAGCCCACGAACGCCACGATGTCGATCAGCGCGTGCGCCACCAGCAACGGCATCACCCGACCCCAACGCTTGTACAGCAGGCAGAACACGACGCCCATCACGACGTTGCCGAAGAACCCGCCGATGCCCTGATACAGGTGGTACGAGCCGCGAACCACCGCGCTGATCGCCACCGCCTTGACCCACGGCACCTCCAACTGGCCGAGCCGGCGCAGCAGATAGCCGAGGACGATCACCTCCTCCAGGGCCGCGTTCTGGATCGCGGACAACACCAGCACCGGAATCCGCCACCACACGTCCGGCAGCGTGGTGGGCACCACGGTCAGATTCGCCCCCGCCGCGTGCGCGCCCAGGTACAGCGCCAGCCCCGATCCGCCGATCGCCGCCGCGACCCCCGCGCCGCGACCCAGGTCCCACCACGGCCGGGTCCGGTCGACCCCGAGCACCCGCAGCGAGCGGCCCTCGCGCATCAGCAGGTGCGCGACCAGGAACACCGGCACCAGCGCGGTGGCGATCCCGAACAGTTGCCAGGCCAGGTCCAGCCACGGCCGATCGAGCGCCCGGGAGCCGTTGAGCACCGCGGCCTTGTGCCCCAGGCCGCCCGGCGCGGTCAACGAGCCGAGGAAGGAGATCAGCGAGGAGACCCCGGAGGCGCCCAGGGACAGGGCGAGCACCAGCACCACTTCCGAGCGCAGCACTCGGCGCCGGGGCACGGTGGGGGTCTCGACGGACTCGGGCTCGGTGATCACCCGCACACGTTACCGAGCGCGGATAAGCCCGCCGTCAGCCCACGGGCCACGTGTGCACGGCGTCCCCGCCGCGCATGTGTTCGGCGTAGCGCAGGGTCATCGCGCGCAGCGCCTCCAACCGGTCCATGCCCTTGGTGTCGCGATAGTGGTGGTACTGCGCGCTCTGCCAGGTCGCCCCGTTGGTGCGCAGTCGGCAGCGCTGTTCGATGATGCCCAGGTACTCGTCCCGCTCACGCGGATCGATCCCCCACCGGTCCAGGCCCTCGTAGGCACGCGGCAAAAGGTCCTCCAGCACCAGTTCGGTGACCGGGACGGTGCCGTGGCCCGGCCAGTTCAGCCGCGCGTCGATTCCGTACCGGGCACCGGCGTGGAAGTTCTCGGTGGCGACCTCGAACGGCATGCGTTCCCAGACCGGATGCTCGTCGTCCACCAGCGAACGCACCACGCCGTAGTAGAACGCCGCGTTGGCCATGATGTCGACCACGGTCGGCCCGGCCGGCAACACCCGGTTCTCCACCCGCAGATGCGGTTTGCCGCGGGCCACGTCGTAGACCGGGCGATTCCAGCGATAGATCGTGCCGTTGTGCAACTTGAGTTCGCGCAGGTGCGGGACGTCGCCGCGGTCCAGCGCCTCGATCGGGTCCTCGTCGTCGCAGATCGGCAACAACGACGGGAAGTATTTGAGGTTTTCCTCGAACAGGTCCACCACCGAATCGATCCAGCGTTCGCCGAACCAGGTCAGCGGTCGCACACCCTGCGCGATCAGTTCCTCGGGGCGGGTGTCGCACGCCTGCTCGAACAGGATCGGACGGGTCTCGCGCCACAACTCGCGGCCGAACAGGAACGGTGAATTCGCCCCGATTCCGCACTGCACCCCGGTGATGGATTGCGCCGCGTTCCACAGCGCACCGAAATTTTTCGGGGTGACCTGGAGGTGGAACTGCACGGACGTACAGGCGGCCTCGGACACAATCGTGGAGGACGTCGTGTCGAGCCGCTCGACACCTCCGATATGCAGCCGTATGTCCTCCCCGCGGGCATTGAGGATCTGATCGTTGAGCAGGGTATAGCGGGCGTTGTCGGATATCGTCTCGAACGCCATGTGGGCATCGGTCAGGGTCGGCAGAATACCGATCATCACGATTCGCGCATCGAGTTCCGCGGCCTTGCGGTCGGCGTAGTCCAGACTCGTCCGCAGTTCCTCCACCAATTCGGAGAACACCGGTCCGGTAAGCCGGTGCGGCGGAATGTTGACCTCGATGTTGAACAGACCCAGCTCGGTCTGGAAATCCGGGCTGGCGATCCGGCGCAACACCTCGGCATTGCTCATCCGGGGCCGGCCGGCGGCGTCGGCCAGGTTGAGTTCGATCTCGACGCCCATGAGTTTGCGAGCGCTCTCGAACCGGTCCTCGTCCAGCATGCGCTGCAGTGTTTCCAGACAGCGGCGCAACTTGTGCCGGTATCGCTGCCGATCGGATCGGCTGAACTCGGTGACCTCGACCTTTTCGCCCATGAATGCCCCTCCCCCGTGTACCCGACTCCCGCGGAGCCGGTCGAGTGATCGCAATCCGGTACCTGCCGGATCGGGACGACCTGATCGTTCCCGCCGACGTTCTCCCAAACCGATGCATCGGGCCGACATTGGGAACATTACCGATCGACCGTGACGAATCACAGGGGAACCGCAGGGCCGGCAATCACGTCACTGATCACATCGAGGAAGCACCCACCGGTCGATCTTCACCGCTTGCCGGTGATCACCTAGGGTGTCCTCTTGCCGTGGCGGGCGTAGCGAGATCTTGGGGGTTGCCGTGCGGGAGTCGGTTCGGGCACTGCCGATACAGGGACTGCGTTTCCAGGTCGTGATCACGATGATCTCGATACTCGTCTGCGGTGCCCTCATCTGGAATGTCGGCAATGCCGGCCGGTGGTCGGAGGCCGCCGCCTCACCTCGGGCCGCGAATGCGCCCAAGGAGATACAGGCCCCGCCGCTGCCGCCGGGCAACCCGAACGCCCTGGAGCCGGCCACCCCGCCCGCCGCTCCGCCGCCCCCGGTGGATTCCACCCTGGTCTCCAAGGTCAAGGGCGAGGGCAAGCTGGTCGCGCTGACCCTGGACGACGGGCCGTGGCCGGAGTGGACCGACCGGGCCCTCTCGCTGCTGGCCCAGTACGACATCAAGGCCACCTTCTGCATGGTGGGCCAGCAGGCCAAGGACCACCCCGACCTGGTCCGCAAGGTGGTCGCCGCCGGCCACGGGCTGTGCAACCACAGCATGACGCACGACATCAACCTGAAGAAGCGCACGCCGGACGAGATTCGCGGCCAGATGCAACAGACCCTGGACTGGATCCACAAGGCGTCCCCGGGCACCCCTGTGCGCTGGTTCCGCGCGCCGGGCGGCAACTGGTCCGACGAGGTGCGCCAGACCGCCGCGTCGCTGGGCATGGGCTCGTTGCACTGGACGGTGGACACCAACGACTGGCAGAAGGCCGGCGTGGACAAGATGCTGCAGAACGTCCACAGCCAACTGGGCCCGCGCGGCATAATCCTGTGCCACGACGGCGGCGGCGAACGCAGCCAGACGATGGCCATGCTGGAACGCCTCCTCCCCGAACTCAAGTCCGCCGGTTACACCTTCGTCATCCCGTAGCCCCCCAACGCCGGCCCGGCCGGCGTGCGGCCACCACCCGACGACAAGCCCGGACCCACCGACCCGCTCCGGCGTTTGCGGACACCGCCCGACGGCAACCCTCACGCTCCCCGACCCGCTCCGGCCCGTCCGGCGTGCGAAGACACCACCCGAGGGCAACCGCACGCCCCCAACCGCCCCGGCCCGTAAGGCGTTCGAGGAAACCCGCACCCGCGCCGACCCCCGTCCGGCCCAACCGCGCCCATCGGGCACGTGTGTCCGGGCGCCCACCGGGCATGTGTGCCAGGCCCGCACACCCCGCACCCCGGGAGGCCGCCCGATCGACGCCGCCTTGGCCCTCGTGCTGCTCGTGCTGCTGATCGCCGGCAACGGCATGTTCGTCGCCGCCGAGTTCTCCCTGGTCACCGTCGAGCGCGGCGACGTGGCGGCCCGGGCCGAGGCCGGCGATCGAGGTGCGGGCCGGGTGCTGGGCGCACTGCGCACCCTGTCCTTCCAACTGTCCGGCGCCCAGTTGGGCATCACGCTCACCTCGCTGATCGCCGGCTACCTCGCCGAGGCGGCCTTTCGACTGCCCAGGTTCACCGCCCTGGTCCTGGCCTCCGGGTTGCAGATGCTGCTCGGCGAACTCGTGCCCAAGAACGCCGCGATCGCCCGCCCGCTCGGCGTCGCCCGGGTCGCGGGCCCGTTCCAGGTCGGCTTCTCCCGGCTGTGCCGCCCGCTGATCGTGTTCCTCAACGGCTCGGCCAACTTCTTCGTGCGCCGGCTCGGCATCGAGCCGCAGGAGGAGCTGGGCTCGGCCCGCTCGCCCGACGAACTGGGCCAACTGGTCCGGCACTCGGCCCGCGCCGGGGTGTTGCCCGTGAATACCGCCCGGGTGCTGCACCGGACGCTGCGCTTCGCCGACAAGCAGGCCGCCGAGGCGATGACCCCGCGCACCGAGCTGGTCACCCTGCCGGCCGACGCGTCGGTGGGCGAACTGCTGGACACCGCCCGCGCGTGCGGCCACAGCCGGATCCCGGTCCGCGGTCAGGACCTGGACGAGATCGTCGGCGTGGCGGTGCTGCGCGACGCGTTGCGGGTCCCGGCCGCCGATCGGGCGGACACCCCGCTCGCCCGGATCGCCCGCGCCCCGGTCCTGGTGCCGACCTCGCTCGACCTCAAGCGGGCGGTCGAACGGCTGCGCGAGGGTCGGACCCAGTTGGCGATCGTGGTGGACGAGTACGGCGGCACGGCCGGCGTGCTCACCGCCGAGGACCTCGCCGAGGAGCTGGTGGGCGACCTCGCCGACGAGCACGACCCGGCGGACGAGCCGGACGCGCCGCCGCAACGGGTGCCCAGCTCGCGCGTGTTGCGGTTGTCCGGCCTGCTGCGCACGGACGAGGTCGAGGAGGCCAGCGGCTGGCGGTTGCCGGAGGGCGACTACAGCACCCTGGCCGGGTTGATCCTGGCCCGGCTGGGTCGACTGCCCGAGGTCGGCGACCACGTGGACGTGGACGGCCGACGGCTGACTGTGGTGGCGATGGACCGGCACCGGATCGACGAGGTCGAGCTGCGCACGGAGGTCGACTCGTGATCGGCGACCTGCTGCTCTCCCTGGTCCTGCTCGCGGCCAACGCCTTCTTCGTCGGCGCCGAGTTCTCGGTGATCTCGGCCCGCCGCACCCGGATCGCACCCCAGGCCGAGGCGGGCTCGCGCCGGGCCGCGATGGTACTCACCGCGATGGGCCGGTTGTCCACCATGCTCGCCGCCGCCCAGCTCGGCATCACCGTGGCCTCGCTGGGCCTGGGCGCGGTCGCCGAACCCGCGCTGGCGCACGCCCTGGCCGGCCCGATCCGGGCGAGCGGACTGCCCGGCAAAGCGGTACACGCGATCGCGTTCGTGCTCGCCCTGGCGGTGGTGGTGTTCTGCCACATGGTGCTCGGCGAGATGGTGCCCAAGAACATCGCCCTGGCCGGGCCGGAGGAATGCGCGTTGTGGCTGACCCCGCCGCTGCTGCTGATCGCCCGGCTGACCGCGCCGATCCTGTGGCTGCTCAACCACGCGGCCAACCTGTTCCTGCGCGCCTTTCGGGTGCGGCCGGTGGACGAGGTGCGCAGCGTGTACACGGCCGAGGAACTCCCCGCGCTGCTGGCCGAGTCGCGCGAGCACGACCTGCTCGACGTGCGCGAGCACGACCGGCTCGCCGGCGCCCTGGCGCTGCACTCCAGCCCCGCCGCCTCGGTGATGCGGCCGTGGACCGACGTGGTGGCACTGCCCCGGCCGGTCTCGGCGACGGCCCTGGAGGAGGTCGCGGTGCGCACCGGCCTGTCCCGCTTCCCGGTCCTGGACCCGGCCGCCCGGCCGGTGGGCTACGTGCACGTGCTCGACGTGCTGGCCCCCGAGGCGGACGGTTCGGTGCCGATCTATCCCCTCGTCACGGTCGGCCCGGACGCCATGCTGACCAGCCTGTTGGCCCGCATGCGCGGTTCCCGTACCCACCTGGCCCTGGTCGGCGAGCCGGGCGCGGTGCCGCTGGGCCTGGTCACGCTCGACGACGTGATGTCCTCGTTGCTCCCCTGATCGAGATCGTTCCAAAAGGTCTTCAAACGGGTGTCAGTTCGCAATACACCGTTACTTTTCGAAGCCGTTTCGGTACAATGCGCTGACCGGCCCTGCCGGGTCCCTCTGTACGCCGCCGGGTCGTCCCCCGGCCGGATACCCGGTTCCCCACTGCACAGCGCCGCTTTCCCCTCCCCGGATTCTCCGGGTTTTTGGACTCCTGCATCGAAATGAGGCGGTCTCATGGTCCTGCGTGTGCCCGAGGCTCCCGAGTCGGCCCGTCGAGCGGCCCGAGCCGTGCTCGAATCCCGCACCCTGCTCCCGGCCGACTGCCGCGCCGATCAAGCCGCGCTCACGGCCGGATTCCCGCACCGCGTCTTCGAGATCGACCTGCACGACCTGGTCGCCGATCAGGGCGTACGCAGCGCCCGCCCGGTGGGTTGGCGCTGGCTCATGTGGTCCGACGACACGGTCGTCGGCGGCATCGAGGTCCGCCCCGACCCGACCGGTCACGGCGTCGGCCGATTCGTCGAGGGACCGTTCACCGTCGCCACCGCGCCGGCCGCCGCGGCGGCTCGGGCGCTCCCGCAGACGGTGCTCCGCCGCGACGAGGCGCGCCTGCTGAACGTGCCCGGGATGTACATGGTCGCGCTGTGGTTGGCCGACGAGGCGGGCGGTGTGGACCTGCTGATCCCGCTCGCGCCGGCGCCGTGCGGAGTGCAGGCGCTGCGCTGCTACACCGCGGCCGAACTGGCCGGCGTACTGGCCGTGCGCACCCGCCGGCCGGCCGCCGTGGGGGCTCCGGAAAGCTGATCACACCCCGCCGTTCACACGTGTGGTCACATCTTGGGCGCAGTCGGGTGAGAACTGCGAGAAGTCCTGCGCGCGGGCCTTTCGAGGCGGACACTGTGAGCTGCCGGGCAAGGCTGCCCGACGCGCTCCGCGCAGACACCGAGAAGGTACGAGGATGTGCCAGCACCGACCGCATTGCCCACCGGCGGACAGTCCCGATCGTGAGGCCGCCGCCGTTGTGGCCGCCCATTTCGAACAGGGATGGAGCCTGCTCTGCAACGGCGTCGTCCTGTTCGAGGACACGGGCGAACTGCTGCCGGACGGACGCACCATCGCCCCGCACCGCCCCCGTGTGGGGTTGGTTTCGGCGGCCTGATCCGTTCGCACGGCCCCATCGAGCCGGAGGTCTCCTCGGAAGGGCCTCCGGCTCTCGCCTGCCCCGAGCCGGGCGCGCCGCCTTCCCGGTACAGTCCGAGCGGCGACAAGCCGTACCGCGACGACACGAGGTCGAGCGCGACGACGACTGGGAGTTCCATCCCCATGGGCACTGGCGGCACCCCTCGGCCCGGCCGCCCGCGTGATCCACGCACCGACGAACTGATCCTGGCCGCGGCCCGCGAACTGGTCGCCGCGCAGGGCTACAACCGGGTCAGCATCGACGCCGTCGCCCGTCGGGCGGGCGTGACCAGGCCGACCGTGTACCGCCGCTGGCCCTCGAAGGCGCACCTGGTGCACGAGGCGGTCTACCCGGCTCGCGAGATGAGCTTTCGGCCGCTGCCGCACGAGGACTTCGCGACCGGCGTGCTGCGCTTCGCCGAGGCCGCGCTCGAATCGTTCCGTCGCCCGGAGACCGCGGCCGCGGTGCCCGGGCTGCTCGCCGAGTACCGCGACCAGCCCGAGCTCAAGGAACTGCTGGTGGCCCGGATGGATCCGGTCCGGGCGATCTTCCGGGCCTTCGTGGCGGACGCGGTGGCCCGCGGCCAGGCCCGCCCGGACGTGGACGCCGATCTGCTCTTCGAATCGCTCAGCGGCGCGTTGATGTTCGGTGTCCTGGGCAGCGATCTGGCCGCCAAGCCGGGGTTCGCCGCCTCGGTGGCGCACCTGCTGACCCACGGCGCGGCCCGCCCCTGATCGGGAGCGGACCGCACGCCGCTCGGATCAGTTGTTGCCGTACGCCTCGATCGGCGGGCACGAGCAGACCAGGTTGCGGTCGCCCTGGGCGCCGTCGATCCGGCGCACCGGCGGCCAGTACTTCTCGGCCGGCACCACACCGGCCGGGAAGACCGCCTCCTCGCGGGTGTAGGCGTGCGCCCACTCGCCGGCGAGCAGCGCGGCGGTGTGCGGCGCGTTGGCGAGCGGGTTGTCGTCGGCGGGCAGCTCACCCGACGCGACCCGGTCGATCTCGCCCTTGATCGCGATCATCGCGTCGCAGAACCGGTCGATCTCGTGCAGGTTCTCGCTTTCCGTCGGCTCGATCATCAGCGTGCCGGGCACCGGGAACGACATGGTCGGCGCGTGGAAGCCGTAGTCGATCAGCCGCTTGGCGACGTCGTCGACGCTGACCCCGGTGGTCTTGGTGATCCCGCGCACGTCGATGATGCACTCGTGCGCCACCAGGCCGTTCGGGCCGGTGTAGAGCACCGGGAAGTGCGGTGCGAGCCGCTTGGCGATGTAGTTGGCGCCCAGCACCGCGACCTGGGTGGCCTCCTTGAGCCCGTCCGGGCCCATCAGCCGCAGGTACGTCCACGGAATCGGCAGGATCGCCGCCGAGCCCCACGGAGCCGCCGAGATCGGCCCCACGCCGGTCTCCGGGCCGGCGGTGGGCTGGAGCGGGTGATTGGGCAGGTACGGCGCCAGATGCGCGCGCACCGCGACCGGGCCGACCCCCGGACCGCCGCCGCCGTGCGGGATGCAGAACGTCTTGTGCAGGTTCAGGTGCGACACGTCGGCGCCGATCGCACCGCCCGGCTGGGCCAGCCCGACCAGCGCGTTGAGGTTCGCGCCGTCCACGTAGACCTGGCCGCCGGCCTCGTGCACGGCCGCACAGACCTCCTCGATGCCCTCCTCGAACACGCCGTGCGTGGACGGGTAGGTCACCATCAGCACCGCGAGCGTGTCCCGGTGCAGGTCGATTTTCGCGTGCAGGTCGGCCAGGTCCACGTCGCCGTTCTCGCCGGTCTTGACCACCACGACGCGCATGCCCGCCATCACCGCGCTGGCCGCGTTGGTGCCGTGCGCGGAGGAGGGGATCAGGCACACGTCGCGGGCGGTGTCACCGTTGGCGTGGTGGTAGGCGCGCACCGCGAGCAGGCCCGCCAACTCGCCCTGCGAACCGGCGTTGGGCTGGAGCGAGACCTTGGCGTAGCCGGTGATCCGGGCCAGCGATTCGGCCAGACCGTCGATCAGCTCCAGGTATCCGGCGGCCTGATCCACCGGTGCGAAGGGGTGCAGGTCGGCGAACTCGGGCCAGGTGATCGGTTCCATCTCGACCGTGGCGTTGAGCTTCATCGTGCACGAGCCGAGCGGGATCATGCCCCGGTCGAGCGCGTAGTCCTTGTCCGCGAGCCGCTTGAGGTAACGCAGCATGTCGGTCTCGGAACGGTGCGTGTGGAAGACCGGGTGGGTCAGGAAGCCGGTGTCGCGCAGCAGCGCGGTGGGCAGCGCGTCGACGGTGTCCGCGTCCAGCGCGGCCACGTCGCCGGTGACCCCGAACGCGCCCCAGACGGCCTCGACATGCGCCCGCAGGGTGGTCTCGTCGCAGGTGATCCCCACGTGGTCGGCATCCACCGGGCGCAGGTTGATCCCGGCCGCACGGGCCGCCGCGAGCACCTCCTCGGCCCGACCCGGCACCCGCGCCGTGACGGTGTCGAAGAAGTCGCCGTGCACGACCTCGACGCCGCCCGCCCGCAGCCCGGCCGCGAGTACGGCCGCGTACCGGTGGGTGCGCCGCGCGATCGAGGTGAGCCCGTCCGGCCCGTGGTAGACCGCGTACATGCCGGCCATCACGGCCAGCAGGACCTGCGCCGTGCAGATGTTGCTGGTCGCCTTCTCCCGGCGGATGTGCTGTTCGCGGGTCTGCAGCGCGAGCCGGTAGGCGGGCGCGCCGTCGGCGTCCACGGACACCCCGACCAGCCGGCCCGGCATGCTGCGGGTGAGCTTCTCGCGGACCGCCAGGTAGCCCGCGTGCGGACCGCCGAAGGCCATCGGCACGCCGAATCGCTGCGTGGTGCCGACCGCGATGTCGGCGCCCAGCACGCCCGGCGCGCGCAGCACGGTGAGCGCGAGCAGGTCGGCGGCGACCGCCACCAGCGCGCCCTGGGCGTGTGCCGCCTCGATCACCGGGGTCAGGTCGCGGACCCGACCGTCGGCGCCGGGGTACTGCAGCAACACGCCGAAGCAGCCGCCCTCGGGCAGCCCGTCGGTGGTGTCGGCGACCACGACCTCGATACCCAGCGCCCGGGCCCGGGTGCGCACCACCGCGATGGTCTGCGGCAGCGTGGCCGCGTCCACGACGAACACGTCGCTCTTGGCCCGGCCGGCCCGCCGGGCCAGGGTCATCGCCTCGGCGGCGGCGGTGGCCTCGTCGAGCAGCGAGGCACCGGCCACGTCCAGCCCGGTCAGGTCGGTGACCACGGTCTGGAAGTTGAGCAGCGCCTCCAACCGGCCCTGCGAGATCTCCGGCTGGTAGGGCGTGTAGGCGGTGTACCAGGCGGGGTTCTCCAGCACGTTGCGGGTGATCACCGGCGGAGTGAAGGTGCCGTGGTAGCCGAGCCCGATCATCGAGGTCAGCACGCTGTTGCGGGAGGCCAGCTCGCGCAGTTCGGCGAGCACCTCGGCCTCGGAACGCGCGGCGGGCAGTTCGAAGCCCTCCAGCGCGCGGATCGCGGCGGGCACCGCCGCGTCGGTCAGCTCGTCCAGGGATCCGTAGCCGATCGCGGCGAGCATCTTCGCCTGCTCGTCGGTGTCCGGACCGATGTGCCGGCCGGTGAACGGCGACGCGGCCTCCAGGCCGGTCAACGAGCCGGGACCGGAGGGGAGTACGGCGTGAGCACGCGTCGGGGCAGGGGTGCGCGGGGTCATCGCGAAAGGCCTCCTGGATCGCTCCTGGACGGACACGCGGGTCGCGCGTCCACCGGCCTCCCCCTCTGTCATCGGTACCTGAGAGCTTCACCGCGCCCGGAGCACCGGTCGAACCGGTTCCCGCGGGCGCGATTTGCACCGTCGGCGAGGACCCGACCCGACTCGGCGAGCCACGTACGGATCCTGCTTTCCAGAGTGCCCACGACCACGCGGTACGGGTGCCTGAGAGATTCCGGGGAGGAGTTGCTCCTTCGGCGCCTCGTGTGCACGACACGAGGACTCTCCCGCGCGAACGTAATGGGCGACCTCAACGGTATCAGCGTGACACCGGCCGCGGCCTGCGCACTAGGCGTAGGTCACAGTGGTGGTCGGGTAGCCCAGGGAGCGCATCATGCCCTGGAGCATGCCGGTGGTGTTCCGCTCCGCGCGCTCCACCAGTCCGGCGGTTTTCGCCGCGTCGTCGATCTTCTTGGTCGCGAGCACGTACAACTGTTGCTGATCGCCGGGATTGCCGGAGAAGAAGTCGCCCATGCGGTCGAACAGGCCCCGATCCTGGGCGATCACGTGGCTGTTCTTCTGGTCCAGCGCGGCGGGCGCGAGCCGCGCGTGCGGGAGCCTGATGGTCACGCTCTTGTCCTGCGGCGAGGTCCGGATCGCGTCCTGGCCGATCCCGCCGAATTCGACGAAACCGCCGACCTGGCCGACGCCGACGAACAGCGTGCGCTGGCCGCGCACGGCGTCCGGCAGGAACTTGGCGTCCTTTTCCAGGTCCACCACGACCTGGAAGGTGCCGCTGACCGCCTCGTAGCGGCTGAGGTCCTGCACCGCCTTGAGCATCACCGGCCCGCTGTGGTCCTTGGTGGTCTCGCCGAACGGATTGAATTTGCCGGGTAACAGGTTGACCAGGCCGACCAGCACCAGCGCCAGCACGATGAAGCCGACCAGCAGCGTGACCAGGAAGGCCGGCAGTCCGAGCCTGCGGCGAGCCGATCGAAAGGCACCCTGCCCTCGTATCGGCCGCTCTTTGACATCAGTCATGGTGGGGACACCCCCGAGGAGTCGTCTGCCCGGCGCCTGCCCCGGATCGACGCGGCTATCCCCGGTCGAGCGCGGGCAGCGGAATCGGTTCCCCCGGTCGCAGCGCCGGATCGGTGATCGCGAACGTGCGCACCCGACCCGGCCGCCCGCCCGGCACCTCGAAACGCACGGTGACCCGGCCGACGCCGCTGCCCTGGACCCAGCCGGGCCCGAACTCCTCGTGCAGCACGTCCTGGCCCGGCGACCAGGAGACCCGCTCCGGCTCGGCCGCCGCGGGCACTTCCGGGTCGCTCACCGGGTCCTCCTCGACCACTTCCCCGGGCCCGGGCCCGGCCGCGCCGAACAGGTCCTGCTGGGCGAAGTCGGCCAGGCCGCTCACCCCCACCCCGAGCAGCCGCACCCCGCCGGTGACGTCCACCTGGGCGGCCAGTCGGCGGATCGTCTCGCGCACCACGCCCGGATCGTCGGTGGGCCCGCGCAGCGTCTCCGAGCGGGTCAGCGTGCCGAAGTCGTAGCGGCGCAGCTTGAGCACGATCGTGCGCCCGGAGCGCCCGGCGGCGCGCAACCGCTCCACGCACCGGATCGAGAGCCGGTCCAACTCGCGGGTGATGCGCTCGCGGTCCACCAGGTCGGTGGCGAAGGTGTCCTCCACCGACACCGATTTGGCGTCCCGGTCGGCGACCACGGGGCGGGCGTCCAGTCCGGCGGCCAGCACGTGCAGGCCGTGTCCGTGCGCCTGGCCGAGCAGTCGTACCAGTTCGCTCTCGTCGACGGCGGCCAGGTCGGCCACGGTGTCCAGGCCGGCCCGACGCAGCACGTCGCCGGTGGCCGGCCCGACCCCGGGCAGCGCGCGCACCGGCAGCGGGTCCAGCATCGCCCGCTCGGTGCCGGGAGCCACCACGCACAGCCCGTCCGGCTTGTCCGCCTCGGACGCGATCTTGGCCAGCAGCTTGGAGGTGGCCGCGCCGACCGAGCAGGTCAGCCCGGTGGCCGCGTGGATGTCGGCGCGCAGGCGCACGGCGATCGCGGTGACCCGCTCGGTGTCCAGCGTGCCGCCGTGCGGGCCCGCCTCCAGGTCGACGAACGCCTCGTCCAGGCTGAGTGGCTCCACCAGCGGCGACAGCCGGTGCAGCAGCTCCATCACGGTGTCGCTGACCTGCCGGTAGAGCGCGAAGCGCGGGCTGAGGAAGGCGGCGTTGGGGCAGCGTCGGCGGGCCTCGCCGATCGACATCGCCGAGTGCACGCCGAACACCCGGGCCTGATAGGAGGCGGTGGCCACCACACCGCGTGCGCCGATGCCGCCGACGATCACCGCCTTGCCGGCCAGGCTGGGCTTGGCGACCTGCTCGACCGACGCGTAGAACGCGTCCATGTCGAGATGGAGGATGCCCGGCGCGTGTCTCACACCGGGCAATGATGACGCACGGGACCGACATCGGCCCGCGTCGGCTCGCTCGGGGCGCTCGCTCAGTCGCTCAAGGCGCGGCGGATCTCGTCGTTCCTCGGATCGTGTGCCCGCGGATCCGGTCGGAACACGATCTGCCCGGTCGCCTTGATCGCGGCGAGCACCTCGCGTCCGGTGCCGTACACGGTGGGCCCGACGTGGCCCCACGTGAAGGACTCGTCCGGAACGCCGTACGCGGATATTCCGGCGGCCTTGCACAGCCCGAGCGCACGCCGCAGATGGAAGCTCTGCGTGACCACGATGACCCGGTCGATCCCGTAGACGCGCTTCGCGCGAATGCAGGATTCCCAGGTGGAGAATCCCGATTCGTCGGTCACGATCCGGTGTTGCGGTATTCCACGCTCCGCGAGGTAGCGCCGCATCACCCCGGTCTCGTCGTAGCGGTTGCCGCCGCCGTCGCCACTGACCAGGATCACCCGGGTCCGGCCGGTCCGGTACAACCCGAGTGCCACGTCCAGCCGGCGGGCCAGCAGATCGGACGGCCGGTCCCCGTGCACACCCGCACCGAGCACCATCGTGACGTCCTGATACGGCACGTTCGCCGGCGTGCGCACCCGTCCCCCGGCGTACAGGTGCAGCCCCGTGATCGGGGCCAGGCCGGCCACGGTGAGCAGGACGGCGGCCTGGTAACCGCGTCGTTGGGCGCGCCGCGAACGCGGCAGGGTCGGCCGGCGAATGATCACGTCCATGGGGACGTCCTGCCCGGCGGACCGGTTCCCATCCGCCTCGGGCGCCTCGGACCCGCCTCAGACCGCCTTGTCGCGCCGCCTGCGCGCCAATTCGTCACCCGGATGGACCTGCGCGATCGACTCCCCGGAGCCGGTGTGCTCGCCCTGGAGCTGCGCGAGCGAGCCCTCGACCTCGCGCCACACCGCCCCCACGGCGATCCCGAAGACCCCCTGCCCGCCCTGCACCAGGTCGATCACCTCGTCGTACGACGTGCACTCGTACACGCTGGCGCCGTCGCTCATCAGCGTCATCCCGGCCAGGTCGCCGATGCCGCGACCGCGCAGGTGGGCCACCGCGATCCGGATGTTCTGCAGCGAGACGCCGGTGTCCAGGAGCCGCTTGACGATCTTGAGCACCAGGATGTCGCGGAAGCCGTACAGGCGTTGGGTGCCCGAGCCGTGAGCCGGGCGGACGGTGGGCTCGACCAGACCGGTGCGCGCCCAGTAGTCGAGTTGGCGGTAGGTGATGCCGGCCGCCGCGCAGGCCGTCGGGCCTCGATAGCCGACATCCTCCGACGGGGTGCCGGCGGGCGGGACATCCTGCCGCCGGGGGCCCGCACCGGGGTCGGTCGCCGGCAGAGGACGTGCCGTGCGGGCGCGTTCCGCCGCCGTGATGTCGCCGGTGCTGCTCACGCCGACCTCCCTTTCGTCTCCCCGCGCCCGGGTACGGCGCGGAGAGTCTCTTCAGTCCCGGGCCGCAGGCGGCGAGGTGCAACGCGCAGGGGTCATCCCGGAACTGTCGTTTTCGACGGTAGGCAGTCACCAACAGCGCGTCAACGACCGCGCCGTTCGGCACGCCGAGTGACGCTCCTCGCACGAGTGGTTTGAAGCCGCGTTCCAGGGGTAGATCTGGCCACTTTGCGGCCGATCGAAACGGATCACTAACCGAACGGGTCGGATCGACCTCGTCCGTCGGCGCGTCGTGGTCCCCGGCGCGGCGGCCGGCGGGCGACCCGCGGCGCCTCCGAACGCAAAGAACCGCCGACCATGCCCCTCGCCGGGACGGCGGGCGAGACGGTCGGCGGCTTCGGACGCGCACCGGGCCCGGGCGGGCCGGCTATTGGCTCGTGGTGCCGAAGTCCTCGGGCGAGATGTCGTTCAGGAATTCCCTGAACTTCTCGATCTCGTCCTCCTGCTCGTTGGGGATCACGATGCCCGCCTCGTCCAGGACCGCGTCGCTGCCGACGATCGACGTCCCG
Source organism: Embleya sp. NPDC005971 (assembly GCF_040629175.1). Lineage (NCBI taxonomy): Bacteria > Bacillati > Actinomycetota > Actinomycetes > Kitasatosporales > Streptomycetaceae > Embleya > Embleya sp. NPDC005971. Next base: position 144,257 of record NZ_JBEXUX010000003.1, read on the forward strand.
GTCCGCAGCGCGAGCGCGATCGCGTCCGACGGGCGCGCGCTGACCTCCACGCCGCCGGAGAAGACCAGCTCGGCGTAGAACACGCCCTCGCGCAGGTCGGTGATCCGGATCTGGGTCAATTCCTGTCCCAACGCCTCCAGCACGTCCCGGAAGAGATCGTGCGTCAGAGGACGCGCGGGTACCACGCCCTGTTGGGCGAACGCGATGGCTGTCGCCTCTACCGGGCCGATCCAGATGGGGAGATAACGATCGCCCCCCGTCTCCCGTAGGAGCACGATCGGCTGGTTAGAGGGCATCTCCACCCGGACGCCCACAACCTCTAGCTCGTTCACATCGCCACACTAGCGCGCCCGACTGTCGGTCACCGATCCCCGGGGGCCGAATAGGTCGGGGATTCGTCGTTTTTTCTTCGTGACGCGGCGTGCCCGCCCCCGGTGCGCCGGGCGGGCGAAATCACTCTCGGCCGCGCGCCGGGTCGTTCAGCGGCCCAGCCGGGGCGCGAGCGCGGTGGTGACCAGGACGGTGTGCAGCCGCGAGGTGAGCGCGAGCAGGTCGCGCACGGTCTCCTCGGCGCCCGCCTTGGCCCGCGCGCCCCGGCGGTGCAGCAGCGGCGCGACGATCTGTTCGACCAGCGCGGCCTCGCGGTCCGCGGCGGCCTTGGTCTGGCGCAGGTGTCGCGGTTCGACGCCGTAGCGGCCCAGCGCGGCCACCAACCGGGCCACCACCAGCGCGTCGCCGTCGTAGACCACCGCGTGCTCGCCGTCGGTGTCGCCGGGGCGCGGACGGTGCGACTGGATCAGGCCGAACTCCTCCAGCCGCGCCAGGTCCACGTCCTGGATGCCGGCTGCGGCGATCAGGCCCGGCCGGTCGAGCAGCACCATGGTGGCGTCCCGGCCGGCCGAACCCGGATCGCCGTCGGCGTCCTCGGATCGCTCGGATTCGGCCGGGGTCGGGCCGGCCGGTTCGAGACCGCGATCCATCGCGTCGAGCTGATCCTTGATCACCCGAAGCGGCAGATAGCGGTCGCGCTGCACGCGCAGCACATAACGCAGTCGTTCGATGTCGGCGGCGCCGAACTTGCGATAGCCCGAAGGGCTCCGCTGCGGCTCGATGAGCCCTTCCGCCTCGAGGAACCGGATCTTGGAGATGCTGATGTCCGGAAACTCGGGACGCAGCAGGGTCAACACCCCGCCGATGCTCAAGGAGACCGATCCGGCCGCCGCCGGACTCACCCGATCTGCCCTTGCCGACTGGGGAAGAAGACCAGTCGGTACTTACCGATCTGTACCTCGTCGCCCGGCGTCAGCGGGACCTCGTCGATCCGCTCGCGCCCCACGTAGGTGCCGTTCAGGCTGCCCACGTCGGCGACCGCGAAGCCGCCGGCCGTGCGGCGGAACTCGGCGTGCTTGCGCGAGACCGTCACGTCGTCGAGGAAGATGTCGCTCTGCGGATGCCGGCCGGCCGTGGTGCGGTCCGAGTCGAGCAGGAAGCGACTGCCCGAGTTGGGCCCGCGGCGGACCACGAGCAGCGCGGTGCCCGGCGGCAGCGCGTCCACCGCGGCCTGCGCCTCGGGAGTGAGGATCTCGCGGGGCGCGGGTTCCGCGTCCAGCGCCTCGATACCGCTGATCGAGATGGTCGAGGTCTGCTCGGACGCGCGCTCGGCACCCGCACCCAGGCGCGAGCCGCAGTTGGAGCAGAACCGGCCACCGGGCGGGTTGTGATGCCCGCACGTGCTGCACACCACCACGTCGGCCTCCTGACCCGTTCCGGTCGAACCTCGACCTTCGGTCGAGAGTTGCCCGAAACTTATGCGCGCCGTGTGTTCGTGGTCAACAGCGACATGCCCGGCGGTCGCGTCGGACTCGCCGAGCTGCGGAGCGGGTGCGGGAGGGGAGCCGGCGGACGCCCCGTACGGGGTGCCCGGCGGCATGGTCGGCGGGGCGGCCGGCGGGTTGCCGGACCTCCCCGCATCGGCAGCCGGCGCGTCGCCGGAGCGACGGGAACGACCGAACAATTTCGCGAACAACTTCACGGGCGAACCTCCCCGAGAGAACCTGGCCCGCCCGTGGGGCAGGAGGAGTGGGTCGTGGTGATGGACTGCCTACCGCTTCGCCGGGCCGTCAGGAGCCCAGGCTGTTCTGATAGGCGGCCGCGTCCAAGAGCGCGGCCGGTGCGGCGGGATCGTCGAGGCGTACCTCGAACAGCCAACCGTCGCCGTAGGGATCGGAGTTGACCAGCTCCGGTGCACCGTCGAGCGCGTCGTTGACGGTGGTCACGACGCCGTCGAGCGGTGCGAAGAGGTCGCTGACACTCTTGGTCGATTCCAATTCGCCACAGGGCTCTTCGGCCACGACGCGGGTGCCGACCGGCGGCAGCGTGACGTGGGCGATGTCGCCGAGCGCGTCCTGCGCGAATTCGGTGATACCGATCCGCACCGTCCCGGAGATCTCTTCCATGACGCGCACCCATTCGTGCTCCGTCGTGTACGCGAGATCTGCGGGGTACATGCGGACAGCCTGCCCTTCTTGCCTGACGAGTGGTGCACCGACGGCGACCGGCGGACTGATTCTGTCAGGTGTACTCACCCGTTACCGGCGCCCGGTGCCGAGCGAGCGTAACCAGGCTTGTTCGCGGGCCGCAAGGCGTCGATCAGCACCTCCTGCGACGGTGTGACAATGGCGCCGGCCTGCTTCTTCTCCAGGGTCTTCACGACGCCCCCGGGGATGTTCAGCGCGGGCTGGAGATCCTGCGGATTGCCGATCACCTTGAACACGTACGGCGGCAGTACCTTGGTGCCGTCGATCTCGATGTCGCCGGGCGGGGTGCCGTTGAACCAGGTGCCCGCCACCACGCGCACGTCGTTGATCTGGATCACCTCGGCGCCCGCCGCGCGCAGCTCCTGGAGCGTGTCCAGCAGCACGTCGCCGCTGACCGTGCGCTGCGGGTCGGTGATGGTCAGCGTGATACCGGGCCCGGTGGCCTTGACGGTGCCCGCCAGCACGCCCAGGGCGTCCGCCTTGGCCGCGTTCTGCTCGCGCGCCTCCTGGACCCGGTCGTTGCTGTTCTGGAGTTGGGTGCGGCTGTTCTCCAGACGGTGCTTCTCGTCCTCCAACCGCCGGGTGCGCTCGCCGAGTTCGTCCAGCACCCGGACCAGGTCCTCCTGCCGCGCGCCGCGCAGCGGGTCCGACTCGGTGTTGGAACGCACCTGGATGGCCAGCCCCGCGCCGAGCGCGAACAGCAGCACCGCGCCCACGAGTTGCGCCCGGCTCACCCGCGGCGGCCAGAACGCGTCGAGCAGCCTGCGCCGACCCGGTTGATCGTCCACCGGGTCGTGCGCGTGCGGCTCGGAAACCGCGTTCGAATCCGTTTCCGGCTCGGGCGTGTCGCGCGCCGCCGCATGCGCTCCCGTGTGCGAGGGCGCATGCGGGTCGCGCGGATCATGCGGACCGGGCGCCGCGTGCGGCCGGTTCACTCCGGCGGACGACGCGGGCACCAGCGGCGGTATCGGCACGCGCGGCGCCCGCGGGTCCGGCTGCGGCCGGACCGGCCGCGGTGTAGGCGGTGGAGTCTGTCGCAGCTCGTGCGCCGACTCGCGCACCGGCGCGGTGATCGGCGGGATCTCCGAGGTCACCTCGGCAGCCTGCTCGCGGATGCGTTCCCGGATGTGCCGGCCCTCGTGGTAGAGGTCGACCGGGCGCCGGGTCTCGACCGTGGGCTTGCGCGTGGACGGCGCCTCGGGCTCCGCCGCGGGCCCGGGTCCGGGTTCGGGTTCCGGCACCGGCTCGGGTTCCGGCTCGGGCTCGCGTTCGGGCTCCTCGGCGGTGCGCGGAATCCCCAGCTCGCGGGGGTCCTCGTCGTGGCGGGCGTGCCGCCCGCGCGTCTCGTCCGTTTCGTCGGCCATGTGTGACTCCCCGTCAGGCCCGGAAGACGTGTCGGCGGATGGCCGCCGCGTTGGAGAAGATCCGGATGCCGAGCACGACCACCACGCCGGTGGACAACTGCGCGCCGACGCCCAGTTTGTCGCCGAGGAAGACGATCAGCGCGGCGACGACCACGTTCGACAGGAACGAGACCACGAAGACCTTGTCGTCGAAGATGCCGTCGAGCAGGGCGCGCAGGCCGCCGAAGACCGCGTCCAGCGCGGCCACCACCGCGATCGGCAGGTACGGCTCCAGCTCGTGCGGGATCACGGGTCGGGCGAGATACCCGACCACGACCCCGAGGACCAGGCCGAGGACGGCGATCACGGTTTACCCTTTCGTTCGGTCGGCTTGTGCGACGCTGTCGATGAGGCGGCCGGCGGGGCCGAGGCGCTCGGCGACCCGCCGCGACCCGTGGGTGTGGCGGGCGGGGTGCCGGGGGTCGGCTGCGCCGGCGTGCTCGGCGGCGGACTCCCGGGCGCGGCGCCCGGCACCCCCGCGTAGCGCAGCGAAGTGCCCAGCGCGGCGGGCAGCTTCATCTTCTTCTGCGCGCTGATGTTGATCCGGATCCCGTAGTCGTCTTCGAGCCGACGCAGCGCGCGCCCGTCCGCACCGACCATGAACTCGACCTGCATCGGCTTGGCGTTGCCGATCGCCAGGATCGTATAGGGCGGCGCCAGCGGCCGGTTGTCGACCAGGATCGAAGCGCCCGCGGCGCGGATCGCGGACAGCGCGGTCAGCCGCTGGTTGTTGATCGAGATGGCCTCGGCGCCGGCCTTCCACAGGCCGTTGACCAGTCGCTGGAGGTCGCGGTCCAGGATCCGGCCGTTCGCGGCCGCCTCGGCCTGGCGCGGATCGCTCGAGCCGTCCGAATTGTCCGACCCCTTGGCGTCGTCCGCGATCACCTTCAGGCCCGGTCCCTCGACCGGGTCGGATCCGGTGAGCAGCGCGAGCAGTTGTACCCGGTCCTTGGCGGCCTTGGGCAGCGAGACCTCCTGGATCGCGTCGACCTCGTCGCGCAACCGCTCGACGGTGGCCGTGAGCGTATCCACCTCGGTCTCGTCGGTGTGGATCCGGTCCACCAGTTGATGGCGCTCGCGCTCGGCCTGCGGAGCGGCCGCGTGCACCTTCATCGCGGCCACCATCAGGATCATCGCGATCAGCGCGACGCCGACCACGGCCAGCACGCGGGCCAGCGGGCCCTTGTTCATCCCCGTGTCGCCGCGCACCGCACGGCGCGCGGTGGCCTCCGCGTAGCCCGCGTCGAGGCTGTTCGTCATCATGTCCACGAGCAGGGACATCGAGGCGTCCGGTCGCCTGTACCGGCTCGTGCCTGGTGTCTCCCGCGATGACATGCGCCCCATCGTTCCATGCCCGACGGAGTGCTCGATGCAGGGTCCGACACCGGTTCCGGCCGCGGATCACGGCAGGCGATCCACGGCCGGAGAAGACCCTACAAGACCGTTACCGGGCCCGCTCGGGCCCGGCTGCCCGAAGGCCCGCGGTCAGTCGCCCGCGTGCTCCACGACCCGGCTCCACTCGTCCAGGAGTTCGTCCGCGGCGTCGTCGTCCGGGCCCTCGGCCCACACGTGGGTGACCGCCTCGGCCGGGTCCGGCAACACCAGCGCCCACCGGCCGTCGGCCTCCACGACCCGGACGCCGTCGGTGGTGTCGATCTCCCGTTCGCCCGCCGCCTCGACGACCCGGCGCATGACCATGCCCTTGGCCGCCCACGGGGTCGGCACGTCCCGCCGGCGCACGTGCGCACGTGGGATCCGCGCGTCGATCTGGCTCAGCGTGAGTTGGGTTCGGGCGACCAGGCCGATCAGCCGGACGAACGCGGCCGTGCCGTCGAAGACGGTGCTGAACTCGGGGATCACGAAGCCGCCGCGGCCGTCGCCGCCGAAGATGGTGTCGTCGGCCATGGCCACCCGCGCGAGGTCGTCCGGCGACGTGGTGGTCCACTGCACCTGGACCCCGTGATAGGCGGCGACCTGCTCGGCGATCCGGGTCGTGGTCACCGGCAGCGCGATCTTCCCGCCGCCGCGCTCGGCCGCGACGCAGTCCAGCAGTACCAGCAGCGCGCGGTGGTCGTCGATGATCCGGCCCCGCTCGTCCACCAGCGACATGCGCTCGCCGACCGGGTCGAAGCGCACGCCGAAACCGGACTTGGAGGAGGCCACGATCTCGCCCAGCCGGGTGAGCCCGTCCTGCCGTTCGTCCGCGGTCTCGGTGGGCCGGGCGTCGTCCAGGCCGGAGTTGACGGTGAGCGCGTCGATGCCCAGCCGGCCCAGGATGCTGGGCAGCAGCAGGGCGGCGTTGCCGTGCGCGGCGTCCACCACCACCTTGAGCCCGGACTCGGGCACGCCGGTGATGTCCAGCGCCTTCAGCAGCGACCCCGAATAACTGTCGAACGGTCGTGCGGGGAAGGTCAGTTCGCCGATCTCGCCGGGGAACGCGCGGCGATACTCCTGGCGCGAGAAGACCCGGTCGAGCTTGCGCTGCGCGGCCTGGGACAGGTCCGCTCCGCGCTCGTCGAAGAACATGATGTCCACCGAGTCCGGCACCCCGGGCGTGGTGCGGATCATGATCCCGCCGGCCGAGCCGCGGGCGGTTTCCTGACGCGCCACCGGCATCGGCACGTTCTCCAGGTCTCGCACGTTGATCGCGGACGTCTGGAGCGCGGAGATGACCGCCCGCTTGAGCGCCCGGGCGCCGCGCGAGTGGTCGCGCGCGGTGGTGACGGTGGCGCCCTTCTTGAGCGTGGTGGCGTACGCGCCGGCCAGGCGCACGGCCAGTTCCGGGGTGATCTCGACGTTGAGGATGCCGGAGACCCCGCGCGGGCCGAACAGGTACTTCTGCCCGCGCGACTCCCAGATCACCGACGTGTTGACGACCGCGCCGGCCTCGATCGTCTTGAACGGGTAGATCCGCACGTCCCCGGCGACCAGGGACTCCTCCTCGATCAGGCACTCGTCGCCGACCACCGCGCCCTCTTCGATCCGGGCGGCGCGCATGACGTCGGTGTTCTTGCCGATCACGCAGCCGCGCAGATTGGTCTGCGGGCCGACGTAGACGTTGTCGTGCACGACCGCCTTGTGCAGGAAGGCGCCGCGCTTGACCACCACGTTGGAGCCGAGCACGGTGTGCTCGCGGATCTCCACGCCGCCCTCGACCTTGGCGTAGTCGCCGATGTACAGCGGGCCCTTGAGGACCGCGTCCCGGTCCACCTCGGCGCCCTCGGCCACCCATACGCCCGGGGAGAGCTCGAAGCCGTCGATGTCCACGTCGACCTTGCCGGTGAGCACGTCGGCCTGGGCCTTGAGGTAGCTCTCGTGCGTGCCCACGTCCTCCCAATAGCCCTCGGCGACATAGCCGTAGATCGGCTTGCCCTCCTTGAGCAGCTTGGGGAACACGTCGCCCGACCAGTCCACCGACACGCCCGCGGCGACGTAGTCGAAGACCTCGGGTTCCATCACGTAGATGCCGGTGTTGACGGTGTCCGAGAAGACCTGGCCCCAGGTCGGCTTCTCCAGGAACCGATCCACCCGGCCCTCGTCGTCGATGATCGTGATGCCGAATTCGAGTGGGTCGGGCACCCGGGTCAGGCATACGGTGACCATCGCGCCCTTGGCCCGGTGGTACTCCACGAGGGCGGTGAGGTCGAAGTCGGTGAGCGCGTCGCCGGAGATGACCAGGAACGTGTCGTCCTTGAGCGCCTCCTCGGCGTTCTTGACGCTGCCCGCGGTGCCGAGCGGGGTTTCCTCGTTCGCGTACGTCAGGGTCATGCCGAGTTCTTCGCCGTCGCCGAAGTAGTTGCGAACCAGCGACGCGAGGAACTGGACGGTGACCACGGTCTCGGAAAGCCCGTGCCGCTTCAGGAGCCGTAGCACGTGCTCCATGATCGGCCGGTTCACCACCGGCAGAAGCGGCTTGGGCATGCTGGAGGTCATCGGGCGCAGGCGGGTGCCCTCGCCTCCGGCCATGACGACGGCCTTCATCGGTCTCGTCCTCCTATCGCGTCACACCACCCGCACCCACGGCTGAACTGCCGGGGCCGGGTGGCGTGCCTTCTGTACGTGGTGATCGCCCGGGTCTCCGGCGATCCCTGCGCTTACCCGGCGGTCGCCCTGCGACTCGCCTTGTCCGCGGCCACGAGGCGCTTGGCCTGGGCTGCGTAGAGGACTCCTGCCCACCAGTACAGAGCGGTACCCCACCAGGCGAACGCCCATCCGAAGATGGCGGCGAGAGTTGCGACACGTCCGGTGCCGTCACTGAGCAGCAGTAGCGGAAACGCGTACATCAGATTGAAGGTGGCGGCCTTGCCGACGAAGCTGACCGAGAGCGCGCCGTAGCGGTGTCGGCGCAGGATCAACAACACCACGCCCATGAACAGCTCGCGGCCCAGGATGATCGCGGTCAGCCAGATCGGCAGGATCTCGCGCCAGGTCAGGCCGACCAGGGTGGCCAGGATGTAGAGCCGGTCGGCGGCCGGGTCCAGGATCGCGCCGACCTTGCTGACCTGGTTCCACCGGCGGGCCAGTTTGCCGTCGAGGTAGTCGCTGATCCCGCTGAGCATGAGCAGCGCGAGCGCCCACAGGTCGTGCTTGGGGCCGCCGAACTCGGGCGCCAGGATGAGCCACAGGAAGACCGGGACGCCCAGTAGGCGGGCGAAGCTCAGTGCGTTGGGGATGGTCAGGACCCGGTCGCTGGGAGCGTCCACGCCGCCCTCCCGGGGGTGCGGCGGTGCCGCGTCCACGTGGGCCTCCACGGGACCTCTGCTTTCTGCCGGTGGGCCTGCTCGTTCTGGGTCCAGCTCGTTCTGGGTCCAGCTCGTTCGGTATGCGGTATCCAGCCTAGTGACGCGCGGATCCGCTGCTCACCGGGTCCGGATCCGCGGCGACGGGCGGGGGGATCGGCTCGGCGAGGGTGGGCAGCGGGGTGCGGTCGCGCAGGATGCGCCAGGTCAGGATCAGGGTGAGGGCGATGCCCGCGAAGAGGTAGCCGTTGCCGAGCAGGAACTCGATCGGTGTCCAGGTGCGTTCCCGGTCGTCGTCCCGGGGGGCGAGCCAGATCAGGCCCCAGGGTTGCAGGGTCCGCGATCCGTCCCAGTTCCCGAACAGATCCAGCCGCATCGGCCAGGCGGCGAAGAACACGAAGAAGGTACCGGTCAGCCACCACCACAGCGGCCGGGCGCGGGTCCGCGCGGTGTGCGCGAGCAGGACGAACGCGGGCACCACCCAGACCCAGTGGTGCGACCACGAGATGGGCGACACGAACAGCGACAGCCCGCCGGTGATCACCACGCCGACCAGTTCGTCCCCGCGCAACGAGGCACGTGCCGCGGCCACCAGGCCGAGTGCGCAGAGCAGGACGCAGAGCAGGAACCACAGCGCCGAGGCCGCCCCGCCGTCGCCGAGCATTCGGGTGAACATGCCTTGTACGGACTGGTTGTTGAGGGTGCCCACGCTGAGTTTGCTGTTGACCTTGCCGCTGATCGACACGAGGTGTGCCCAGTAGTAGACGGACGCGGACGGTGCGGCGACCAGGCCCACCACGATGGTGGCCAGGAACGCGCCGCCGGCCACCGCGGCGGCGCGGAACCTGCGGGTGATCAGCAGGTAGACGATGAAGATCGCGGGCGTGAGCTTGAGTCCGGCCGCGATGCCGACCCCGATGCCCTTGTATCGGCGGCTGTCCGGGAGCCCGAGGTCGAGCACGATCAACGCCAGGAGCAGCAGGTTGACCTGCCCCCAGACGAGCGTCCACTCGACCGGCTCCAGCCACAACACCACGGCGAAGGTGGCGGCGCTGACCCCGAACCGACCCGCTCCGCGGCGGTAGCCGAGCATCCCCCACGCGGACCAGACCACCGCGAACAGGGACAACAGGTTCACGATCGCCATGAACCACTTGAGTCCGGCGAAGCCCAGCGGCAGCAGGACGTAGAAGAGCAGTCCGGAGATCGGCGGATAGATGAACGGCAGCTTGTTGGTCCAAGAGCCGTAGTTCTCGGTGTAGATGTCGTCGCCGTGGCGGAACTCGTGTGCGGCGTCGTGGTAGACGCTCAGGTCGAGCATGTGCCACATGTCGCGGCGGCCGAGGTAGGTCCACAACACCCACAGGCCGAGCGACAGCACCATCAGCAGGCCGCCGATCAGGGCGACGCGACCGGGCCGACGGGCTTCCCGGCTGCGCTCTTGCCCGAACGGGACGCGGGGCGCGAGCGTCAGGAGCTCGCGGCAGGAGGTCACGAGCACGTGGGGGAAGGACATGTCGGTCGGGGACTCCACAACTGCACGGTTCAATGGGCGCCTGGCCGGGGTGGCGCCGGGTCAGGATATCCACACGGTGGATCGGCCCCGCCCGGTGCCTGGTTGCGGGAACCGGCGAATGCTCCCGGACGCGGCCCGGACCCCGGCCGGAGCCGGGGTGGTGCGGCCCGGGGCCGTTCGGCCCTGCGGTTCCGGCGGATCGAGCGTAACGGCTTCGGTGGTGCGACTCGCCCATTTTCGTCGGCTCGCCGGCGCTCCCACCACGATCGTGATCGGCGCGAGGAGCCCGGCGAGAGTGTACGCGTCGGCGAGCACCCGATGGCGAGGGCCGGCCACACCGGGCCGGGCGGGGCAACCGGTGGGTGAAGCGGATCGCACGTCCACGATCGTGCGCCCGCCGGCCCGGCGGACCCGTGGGTCGCCGAGCCGGCACAGGTCGCCGGTCGGGTCGGCGCGAGCGCGAGGCGAGCGGCGACCGATGTCGCGATCAGGTCCGCGGCCGGTGCCGGGAGACGTCCGGGCGAACGCCGGGTGCGCCGTGACGTCTTGGGCATGGACCTGATCGCGCCATCGGACGCGCCCGATTACTCCGCACTACTTCATGTGCGTCATATCGTTGTGCTTTTCCGATGATTACCGGGTGTTGGTGCGGTTCGGCCGTCTACGCCCGCTTCTCCCCCGGCTTCGCCTCCTGCTTGTCCTCCTGTGCGCGGGCCCGCGACCGACCCACCTCGGCGTAGAAGCGGAGCACGTCGAGGTCGTCCACCGAGCCGGGGTTGACCGCGTCCTCCAGGCGGCGGCCCTGGAGCAGCTTCTTGACCGGGATCTCGATGCGCTTGCCGGTGAGGGTGTGCGGCACGCCGGGCGCGGCGATGATCTCGTCCGGCACGTGTCGCGGCGAGACCTCCTCGCGGATCACCGTGCGGATCCGGTTCCGCAGTGTGTCGTCGAGCGTGTGTCCGGGCGCGGTGACCACGAACAGCGGCATCCAGTAGCCGCCGTCGGGCAGTTCCAGGCCCACCACGAGCGACTCGCGCACCTCGGGCAGGCGTTCGACCGCCTCGTAGATGTCGCTGGAGCCCATCCGCACGCCCTGCCGGTTCAGCGTCGAGTCGGAGCGGCCGTGCACGACGATCGTGCCGCGCTCGGTGAGCGTGATCCAGTCGCCGTGTCGCCACACGCCCGGGTAGGTGTCGAAGTAGCTGGCCCGGTAGCGCTCGTCGTTCGGGTCGTTCCAGAAGTACACCGGCATCGAGGGCATCGGTTGGGTGAGCACCAGCTCGCCCACCTCCTCGACCACCGGCCGGCCGTCCTCGTCCCACGCCTCGACCGCGCAGCCCAGCGCGCGGCACTGGATCTCGCCCAGGTACACCGGCAGGTCGGGGCTGCCGCCGACGAAGGCGCTGCACACGTCGGTGCCGCCGCTGACCGAGGCCAGCCACATGTCCGTGTCCACCGCCTCGTAGATCCAGCGGAAGCCGTCCGGCGGGAGCGGCGAACCGGTGGTGCCGATGCCGCGCAGCCGGCTCAGGTCGTGCGTGAGGCGCGGGGTCAGTTCCTTCTTGCGGCAGGCCATCACGTACGCGGCGGAGGTGCCGAACCAGGTCACCTCGGCCCGCTCGACCACGGTCCACTGCGCCTCGGGGCCGGGGTAGCCGGGGCTGCCGTCGTAGAGCACGATCGTGCTGCCCGCGAGCAGGCCGCCGACCAGCATGTTCCACATCATCCAGCCGGTGGAGGTGTACCAGAAGAAGCGGTCGCCCGGGCCCAGGTCGAGCTGGAACGCGGCCTGCTTGAGGTGTTCGAGCACGATGCCGCCGTGGCCCTGGACGATCGCCTTGGGCAGGCCGGTGGTGCCGGAGGAGTACAGGATCCACAGCGGGTACTCGAAGCCGACCTGCTCGAAGTCGAGGTCGGCGGCGGACACGTCCCGGCCGATCGCCTCGGCCCAGGTCAGCACGTCGGCCGGGGCCGGCTCGTCGAGCAGCGGCACATGCAACACGTGTCGCACGGTCGGCAGACCGGCGCGCAGATCGGCGACCACGTCGGCGCGGCGGACCTCCTTGCCGCCGTAGCGGTAGCCGTCCACCGCGATCAGCACGACCGGCTCGATCTGCTGGAACCGGTCGAGCACGCTGCGGGCCCCGAAGTCGGGGGCGCAGGCCGACCAGACCGCGCCGATGCACGCGCACGCGAGCAGCCCGATCACCGCGTGCGGGGTGTTGGGCACGTAGGCCGCCACCCGGTCGCCCGGTCGCACGCCCAGCTCGCGCAGGGTGGCCGCGCAGGAGGCGACCTGACGGCGCAGCTCGGCCCAGGAGATCTCGCGGGGGAGCAGTTCCTCGTCCAGGTGGACGATCGCGGCCCGCTCGGGGTCGCCGTCCTCGACGTGCCGCAGCACCTGCTGCGCGTAGTTGAGGCGGGCGTCGGGGAACCAGCGGGCGCCGGGCATGCTCCGATCGGCCAGCACCACCTCCCGGTCACCCAGGTCCAGCTCGAACCAGTCGCACAGCGAGGCCCAGAACGCCTCGGGCTCGGTGGTCGACCAGGCCCACAGTTGTGCGTAGTCCTCGGCCCGGACGCCGCGTTCGGCGCCGAGCCACTCGCGATACCGGGTGACCGCTGCGGCGGCGACCCGTTCGGCCGAGGGCTGCCACAGCAGCTCGGCCTGCTCGCTCGATTCCGTCATGTCGTAAGTCCCCTCCGCGCGATGTGCCCCCCGACCCTGCCATCTCCCGCCCCGGCGCGCATCCCCCGGGCGGGTCGCGAAAGGATCTTCGTGGCCACTCTGGACGCGCCGCGCCGGACGCGGGATGTTACCGACGGGAAACAAGTCCGGCAGAGGAGGCCCCGCATGCCCGGCACGCACGGCATCGGCACCGACCGCGAGCGCGTCGCGGAGCGGCTGCTCGCCGCGTCACACGCGCACGCTTTCGACCCGATCACCGACATCGACTGGGACGCGCCGCTGGTCGACGGCGCGTTCTTCCTGCCCGCGCACCGGGTCAGCCTGTACGGCACGCCGATCTGGGAGCGGATGAGCGAGCGGCAGCGCATCGACCTGTCCCGGCACGAGGTGGCCTCGATGGCCAGTGTCGGCATCTGGTTCGAGGTGGTGCTGATGCAGTTGCTCATCCGGCACGTCTACGACCGTCCGCTGACCTCGCGACACGTGCAGTACGCGTTCATGGAGATCGCCGAGGAGTGCCGGCACTCGACCATGTTCGGCCGGTTGATCGAGAAATTGGACTGCCCCGAGTACGGGCCCGGCCCGTACGCGCACGCGGCCGCGCGGGCGATGAAGACGTTCGGTTCGGGCGTGCAGGCGTTCGCGATGGCGTTGATCGCGGAAGAGGTGCTGGACACGATGCAGCGCGAGATGACGGCCGACGAGTCGCTCCAGCCGATCACCCGGCAGACCGCGCGCATCCACGTGATCGAGGAGGCCCGGCACGTGCGCTACGCCCGTGACGAGGTGGCCCGGGGCGCGCCGCACATGTCCGGGGCCGAGCGGGCGATCACCCGCCTCGCGCTGGCCCGGGCCGCGCACATCATCGCCACCCGTCTGGTGCATCCGGGGGTATACGCGGCGGTGGGCCTGGACCCGGCCGCGGCGCAGCGGGCGGCGCGGGCGAATCCGTATCGGCTGGACGCCCTGGGCCACTGGTCGCGGCGGCTGATCGCGTTCTACGACGAGCACGGTCTGCTCGGCGGGCCGGGGCAACGGCTGTGGCGGGCCTCGGGACTGATGGGGCGTCGGATATAGCGGCCGAGTGCGCATCCGCCGCGCGGATGTGACCGTAAATACCCCGGTCGGGTTGGCGCCCGGAACTGACGATCCGTCAGACTGTGGTCCGTACACACATCGGACGAGACGGCCAGACGAGTTGGAGGGCCCCGTGACGAAGGACCACAAGCCCGTGGTCCCCGGTTGGTTCACCACGTCCGGGGAGGACTTCTCCCTCCTCGGCACCCGGTGTACCGCCTGTGGGACCGTGTTCTTCCCGCGCCAGGAGACGTTCTGCAGCAACCCGGCGTGCGCCGGCACCGAGTTCGCCGAGGTGCCGCTGTCCCGGCGCGGCACGGTCTGGTCCTACACCAACGCCGGCTACCGCCCGCCGGCCCCGTTCGTATCCGACCCGGACACCGAGTGGCAGCCGTTCACCATCGTCGCGGTGCGCCTGGAGGCCGAGGGCCTGATCGTGCTCGGCCAGGGCGCGCCCGGGGTCGGCGTGGACGACCTGAAGGTGGGCGTCGAGGTCGAGATCGTGCCCGGCGTGCTGTACGAGAACGACGAGCACGTCTACACGACGTGGAACGTGCGGCCCGTGGAGGTCAAGGCATGAGCACCGACCGCGAGATCGTCGTCCTGGGCGCGGGCATGCACCCGTGGGGCAAGTGGGGCCGCAACTTCGTCGAGTACGGCGTCAAGGCCGCCCAGGACGCGCTGAAGGACGCCGGGCTGGCCTGGCAGGACATCCAGTTCGTGGCCGGCGCGGACACCATCCGCAACGGCTACCCGGGCTTCGTCGCGGGCGCCACCTTCGCCCAGGCGCTCGGCTGGACCGGCGCGCGCATCTCCAGCTCCTACGCGGCCTGCGCGTCCGGCTCGCACGCGATCGCGAGCGCCCGCGCGCAGATCCTCGCGGGCCTGTGCGACGTCGCGCTCGTGGTCGGCGCGGACGCGGCCCCCAAGGGCTTCTTCGCGCCGGTCGGCGGCGACCGCCCGGACGACCCGGACTGGGTGCGCTTCCACGTGCTCGGCGCCACCAACCCGGCCTACTTCGGGATGTACGCGCGGCGCCGGATCGACCTGTACGGCGCCTCGGTCGAGGACTTCGCCCGGGTCAAGGTCAAGAACGCGCGCAACGGGCTGGCCAACCCGAACGCGCGCTACCGCAAGGCGTTCACCCTGGAGGACGTCGCGGCCTCGCCGATCGTGTGCGACCCGCTGCGGCTGATGGACATCTGCGCCACCTCCGACGGCGCGGCTGCGGTGGTGTTGTGCAGCAAGGAGTTCGCCGCCCGGCACACCACGTCCCCGGTGCGGATCTCGGCGGTCTCCACGGTCACCCCGACCTTCCCGAGCGCGCTGATCGAGCTGCCCGACATCGCCACCGACTCCTCGGTGGCGGTCGCGCCGAACGAGTTGTCCTTCCGGGCGTCGCTGGCCCACGCGGCCTATCAGGAGGCGGGCATCGGCCCGGAGGACCTGAGCCTGGCCGAGGTCTACGACCTGTCCACCGCGCTGGAACTGGACTGGATCGAGGACCTGGGCATCTGCGCGCGCGGCGAGGCGGAGAAGCTGCTGCGCGACGGCGCGACCGAGATCACCGGCCGCATCCCGGTCAACGCCTCCGGCGGCCTGGGTTCGTTCGGCGAGGCGGTGCCGGCCCAGGCGATCGCCCAGGTCTGCGAGCTCACCTGGCAGTTGCGCGGCGAGGCGGGCGAGCGCCAGGTGCCCGGCGCGACGGTGGGCATCACCGCCAACCAGGGCCTGTTCGGGCACGGTTCGTCGATCATCGTCACCCGGTAGAGCGCACTCGGATCCATCGAAACGGTCCCGGGGTCGGCGGGGTTCTCGGCACTGCCGATCCCCCTCGACTCCGGGATCGTTTCCGTTTCAGCGGAGGGTTTGTATGGGATTTGCGGACGGTATCGGCGTGGTCGACCTGCTGATGGGCCTGCCGAACCGCGATCGGCGCTGGTGGGCCACCGCGATGGCGGGCACGTTGCGGGACCAGGACAGCCGGACCGGGATGACCCACCCGGCCGGGTACATGTTCAAGGACCTGCCCGAGATGGAGCGCACCGACTCCTCGGCCGAGGACCTGCTGCGCGAGATGGACCGGTTCGGCGTCGAGAAGGCGCTGATCCCGGTCTCGTTCGAGGACCCGGACACCCTGGAGGCGGTCCGCCGGCACCCGGATCGGCTGCTCGGCAGCTTCCAGGTCGACCCCACCGACGTGATGGCGGGCGTGCGCGGTCTGCGCCGGGCGCGCGAGGAGGCGGGGGTGGTGGCCGCGACCTTCTTCCCGTGCGGGTGCACACCGCCGGTGCCCATCGACGACCGGTTGGCCTATCCGCTCTACGCGACCTGCGTCGAGCTGGGCCTGCCGGTGTTCGTGAACGCGGGCATCCCCGGCCCCCGGGTGCCGGCCGCCGCGCAGGAGGTGATGCGCTTCGACCGGGTCTGCTACGACTTCCCCGAGCTCACCGTGGTGATGCGGCACGGCGGCGAGCCGTGGTGCGACCTGGCGGTCAAGCTGATGCTCAAGTGGCCCGGGCTGCACTGGTCCTCGTCGGCCTTCGCGCCCAAGCACTACCCGCGCGCGATCGTCGACTACGCGAACACCCGCGGGGCCGACAAGATCCTGTACGCGGGCTACTTCCCGTACGGCCTGACCCTGGATCGCATCTTCGCCGAGTTGCCCGGGGTCGGGTTCAAGGACGAGGTGTGGCCGAGGTTCCTGCGCACCAACGCGCTGCGGGTCCTGGGGTTGTGACCGGGCGGGCCGGGCCGGTCATCGCGCCCGGGGCGCCAGCGCCAGTGCCGCCCGGATCGGGTCGGCGCCGGGGCGTGGGTCGACGATCGCCAGGACCGGCACCGTGACGCCCGCCTCGACGTAGCGGGCGATCCCGGCCCGGCAGCGGTCGGGGCCGCCGTGCACGATCAGGTCGTCCAGGACCGCGTCGGGGACCAGGTCGAGGGCCCGTTTGCGGTCGCCCTCGGCCCAGGCCGCCCACATCGGCGCCAGTTCCTCGGCGCGGCCCAGCCAGCGGTGGAACTCGGCGTAGACCGGCACGGTCAGGTAGCTCGTAATCATCCGCCGGGCGATCGCCCGCACGGTGTCCCGGTCCTCGATCGGCACCACGAAGATCCGCGCGACGATCTCCTTGTCCGGCCCGCCCTCGTGCACGTACGGCACCACCCGCTCGACGTCCGCGGCGGAGAGCCAGTTCAGGATCGCGCCGTCCGCCTCCCGCCCGGCCAGCCGCAACATCCCCGGGCGCAGCGCCGCGACCAGGATCGGCGGCGGGCTCTGCGGCGGCCGGGACAGCCGGAAGCCGCGCACCGAGAACGTCTCGTAGTCCCGACTCACCTTCTCCCCCGCGAACGCCGCGCGCAGGAACCGCACGGTGTCGCGCACCCGCTGGTACGGCCGGTCGAACCTCGCCCCGTTCCAGCCCTCGACGATCGGCGCGGACCCGGCGCCGATCCCCAGGTGGAAGCGCCCCGGAGCCACCTCGGCGAGCGCCGCCGCGGTCATCGCCAGCGTCGCGGGGCCGCGGGTGTACGGCGAGACGATCGCGGTGCCCAGGCGCACGTTCGGATCGGCCAGGGCGGCCACGGTGAGCGGGGTGAAGCCGTCCGGGCCGTCCACTTCGGCCGACCAGAAGTCCGTGTAACCGGCCGCGCACAGTTCGCGCAACAATCGCGGCTGGTCGGCGAGCGGCGCGTTCAGCGGAACGGTGATGCCGTATCGGGACTGGCTCATGCGTGCTCCTCCGCGGTCCTGATGGTTGATCAGGACTACCACAACCGGCCGAATACCTGATGTACCGTCAGATGCCATGTCGACCCTGTGCCTCAACACGTTCGCCTTCTCGCCGTTCGCCGGGACGAAGGAACCCCCGTCCCTGCCCGAGCTGTTGGCGGCGGTGCACGACGCCGGGTTCACCGCGATCGGCCTCGACGTGTTCTCCGTGCTCGGCTACGGTCGGCCGCTCGCCGAACTCGCCGCCGAGGTGGCGGCGGCCGGGCTGCGCTGCCCGGAGATGCTGGGCTTCGTGGTCGACGCGGACGAGGCCGCCGCGTTGGCCGGGGCGCGGCAGGTGGCCGAGGCGTGCGCGGCGTTCGGCGCCGACTTCGCGCTCGGGATGGTCATGCTCGCGCCCGACGCGCGCTGCGCGGACCTGTTCGCCCGCTGCGCCGAGATCATCGCGCAGGCCGGGGCGCGCGCGGCGGTCGAGTTCCTGCCGTTCACCCCGGTCGCCACGATCGCCGACGCCCGCACCCTGGTGGCGCACGCGGGGACCGCGAACTCCGGTGTCCTGGTCGACGCGTGGCACTTCTTCCAGGGCGCGGACACCTGGGCCACACTCGACGCGTTGCCGGTCGCCGAGATCGCCTACGTGCAGATCGACGACCACCCCGAACTGCTGCCGCCGGGCGCGGATTTCTACACCGAGTGCATGTCGCGACGGGTCTTTCCCGGCGAAGGGGTGTTCGAGCTCGGCACGTTCCGGGACGCGCTGCTGACCAAGGGGTACGACGGGCTGGTCAGCGTCGAGGTGATCAATCCTGGGCTGGTCGGGCTCGGCGCCGCACCGTACGCACGCACCGCGCGGGCGGCGGTGGCACGGCACTGGGCCTGACGAGCGGGCCGATCACCTCGATCCGCCGTCACAACCCCTGATCGGGCGCGTCCCGCGGCGCCGTGGCCTGGAAGGCCGCGAACAGCGGTACGTAGCCGGACGCGTCCATCACCACGCACGCGAACGGCCGATCGAAGGCCACCAGCCGCCGCACCGGTTCGGGCTCGTGGCTCATCCAGTCCAGCGTGACCGTGGTCAGCGCGGTGGCCTCGACGCCCTCCTCGGCGATCCGCAACAGCGACTCCTGGACCACCTGGTCGATCCGCACCGGCTCGTCCGTCATGCCGCCGAAGTCCGCGTCGTCGGTCGACGCGGTCCGCACCCCCAGGTCGATCAGGTGCGGCAGCACCTCCAGCCGGGTACGCAGCTCGAAGCGCGGCAGCCGCACCTCGACGTCCTCGCCCTCGTACGCCTTTCCCGTGTCGCGCGGCGCCCACGCGGCGGTGATCACCGACGCCGGCGGCGCGTGCTCCGGGCCGAGCGCGAACCGCACCCGGGCGGGCTGCTCCCCCGCGCACACCAACTCGACCACGGTGACCTCGCCGTCCCGGCCGGAAATCGTCCACACCTGGGAAGCCGGCACCTCGCGGTGCATCGTCGGCACCGGGGTACGGGTGCCGTCGGCGGCGTGGAAGTGCCGGTCGTGCGTGCGCGCGACGTCGAACTCCTCGTGCCAGCGGGCCCGCAGCGCGAGCGCGTTGACCAGGACCACACGCGTCCACGCGTCGAGTTCGACGGGTATGCGCTCGATCAGCCCGTCGGTGGCCCGGGCCACCCACGCGTCCAGCTCGGCCTGCGCCCGCAACGCGCCGAACCCGATGCCCGGCAGCGCCGCCCGGAATCCCTCGCGCAGCGGCACCGCGCTCCACACCCCGGTCGCCACCGCGAGCGCCTCGGTGCCGGCCAGGTCGCGCGCCACCGCGCTCACCACCGGCGCCGACTCGCGCCACGCCAGGCCGACCAGATCGGCGAGTTCCTCCGCGGTGTCGCCCTCCGCTCCGGTGGCCACCGCCGCGAGCACGAGCCACAGACCGGTCGGCGAGCACACCACGTCGCCGCCGGCCCCCCGCACCCCGGGGTCGCTCAACATCGAGTCGAGCCAGCGCGAGGCCAGCTCCCGCACGGTGCCCGCGTGTTCGCGCAGAGCCGGTTCCATCTGATCACCCTCGTCGTCGCCGCGTCGTCGCCGCCCGGAACTGTTCGGTGTCCCCCGGCCGGCCGGATGTATGCCTCCCGACCGTAGTGTCGTGCGTCATGAACGACTTCGGCAGGGACCTGGAGCTGCGCAGGCTGATCGACCGTCAGGCCATCCACGACGTGGTCCTGCGCTACTGCCGGGGCATCGACCGGATGGACCTGGACGCCGTCCGCGCGTGCTACCACCCCGACGCCACCGACGAGCACGGCAGCTTCATCGGGACGGTGGACCAATACCTCGCATGGATCGGGCGATTGCTCCCCCGGTACACCTCGACCATGCATCTCACCGGCAACCACCTGGTGGAATTCCGCGACGACACGCCCGATCTCGCCCGTTCGGAGACGTACGGGACGGCCTTCCATCGCAGCGCCGACCCGGCGCCCAGCGGCAACCTGATCACCGGCTTCCGCTACATCGACGACTTCGCCCGACGCGAGGGCGTGTGGCGGATCGCCCGCCGGGTGGCCGTCACCGACTGGGTCCGGGTCGACGACGCCGCCGGACAGTGGCCGGTGCCCGAGGGCATGCGCACGGGCCGACGGGACCGCACGGACGCGGTGTACGCGCCCTTTCCCGCCGGCCCGGCCGGCGCCTTCGACCCGTCCGGCCCGCCCGACCCGCGCTAACCGATCGGCTCCGCGGCGGTCTCGGGCGGTCGGCGAAAGACCCGGGTCGCGTGGATCTCGCCGACGATCTGCGGCGCGTCCGGATCCTGCGGCACCGGCAACCCGGGCCGCAGGTGCTCCTCGACCGAGATGTACTTGAGCCCGGCACGCAGGTCCGCATCGTTGCGCAGCCGCACCACCAGCGGGAACTCGGCCAGTGCGGTGGTATCGAACAGGCCCGTCGTGTACACCAGTTGCACGCCGAGCGCGTCCGCGACCGCGCGCTGCAACTCCAGCAGATAGGACGCGTTGGCCCGCCCGATCGGGTTGTCCAGGAACAACGTCCCGGCGTGCCGGTGCCGGGCCCGACCACGATCGTTGCTGCGCAGCGCCGCCATCGTGCAGTACAGCGCGATGGCCGCGGTGAGCAGTTGCCCGCCGGAGAACACGTCGCCCATCTGCCCCACCGGCACCCGCTCGGCCCGCAGCACCGAGTCCGGCTTGAGGATCTCCACCTGCACCCCGCGCGGGCGCAACGCCGCGTGCACCCCACGCAGGAGCAGCGTCATCCCGTCCCGACGCACGCCGCCGACCGTGCCGTCCCGGCCACGCTTGATCGTGCGCGTCGCCTCGTCGACCACCTCGCCCAGCGCCTCCACCAGGCCCGCCGCGTCCGGCTCGTCGAACCGGATGCGCAGGAACTCCTGGCCGGACCACTCGCCGAGTTCCTCCGGCAGGCGGGACAACCGCTGGGCCGCGCGCAGCGTGGTCAACGCGGCCTCGACCATGCCGCGCATCCGGTCCACGATGCTGTCCCGGTTGCGCTCGATCTGGCGCAGTTCGTCGGTGAGTACGCGCAGCCGCGGTGCGAACGCGGCCGACCACGCGGGCGCGTGCTCGGCCAGCGCGGCCGGCGGCAGCTCCCGGATCTGCTGCCGGGCGGGCATCCGGACCTGCTCGAACCGGGCCGCGCCCGCGTGCCGCACGAGCGTCTCGGTCCGGTCTCGGACCTGGGCCTCGGCGGCGGACAGGTCGGCCGCGGCCGCCCGCAGCGCGCGCCGACACGTGGTCGCCGCGTCCCGCGCGTCGGCGACCGGGCCCGCGAAGGGGATGGCGGGCGGCTGCTCGGGGTCCACCGGCACGGCCGGCAGCGTGTCCGTGAGCGAGGCGGCCACCTCACCGAAGGCGCCCGCCGCGTGGTCGGCGTCGGTGTGCTCGCGGGCCAGCCGGCCGTGCGTCTCGCGGGCCCAGGTCAGCGCCTCGGTCCGGGCGGCGTGCTCGGAGCCGGCGGCACGCAGCAGTTCCAGCGCGTGCGCGCCGTCCCGGGGCCGCTGTTCCTCGGGCAGGTCCAGGTGATGCTCGCGGCCCTCGGCCGGCGCATGCCGCTCGACCTCGCCGCGCAGTCGGCCCAGCAGTTCGCTGGCCGCGTCGGCCCGACCCTCCAGGGTGCGTACGTGATCCTCGGCGCGGCCGGCCGCGGCCAACCGGGACGGACCGTCGGAGCCGTCGAAACCGTCCAGGAGCTCGGCCGCCTGACGACGCACCTTCGCACTGAGCCGGTCCAGCGTGCTCTGCGCGGCGGACTCCTCGCTCTCCGCCCGGGCCTGCTCGGCGCGCAGGTCGGCGCCCACGCCGACCTTCTCGTAGAGCGCGCGGGCCGTGCGGTACGCCTCACGCAACGCGGGCAACGACGCACGCGCGGCGGCCTCGTCGGCCGGCACGTCGGCGACCTGCTCCTCCAGCGCACCGGTGATCTCGGCCCGCTCCTCACGCAGCGCCCGCGCGGTACGCCGGGCGTCGTCGGCGGAGCGCTGCGCCTGCCGGCGGTCCTCGTCGGCGGTCCGGGCCAGCGTACGGTCCGCCTCGACGCCCGCCTCGTGTTCGCCGGTCTCCTGTTCCAACTCGCGAATGCGGCGCCCCCAGCCGGCCCGCTCGCGCAGCCGAAAGGCCAGCCCGGCCAGCGCGTCGGCCCGCCGGCGCGCGGTCTGCGCGGCGTCCATCCGCCGATCGCGGCGATCCACCGCCTGCGCCCGGGCCTGCTCGGCGCTCACCGCGGCGATCTCCGCGGCCTCGCCCGCGGCCTGCGCGGCGGCCAGTTCGAGCCGCGCGTCGGTGACCGCCTCGAACAGCGCGTCGAGCCGCCCCGCCGGACACGCGGCCCGCCAGGTCGCCAGCCGCCCGGCCAACGCCCGGTCGCCCTCCAGGCGCGCGGCCCGCACCCGGATCGCCTCCTGCCGCTCCCCCGCCCGCCGGCGCAGCGCGTCCCGCTCGGTGTCGGCGGCGCGCTCGTCGTGCATCGCCGGGTTCGGCGGCACCAGGAACGTGTCGGGGCGGTCCGGGCCGGGTTCGAGCAGCGCCTGTGGCGTGCCCACCGCGACCGCCGAGCGCGGCAACAACGCGGCCTCGGCGAGCACCTCCGCGGCCCGGCCCATCGCGTCGTGCATGGTCACGATCACGCCGTCGACCAGCTCGGGCCGGGTCGCAAGCACCGCCGAGTGCCGCTCGGCGGGCACCGACTGGGCCAGGTAACGCCAGCCCGGCAGCGCCGGAATGCCGTGCTCGCCCAGGAGTTCGACCGCGGCCAGCACGTCCGATCCGGCGGGCAGCAGACCGCCGTCGCCCAGCGCACCCAGGATCCGCGAGTCGTCGGCGGCGCCGGTGCGCAGTTGGAACAGGGTGCGCTCGCCGTCGGTGACCGCCTCGGCGAGCAGTTCGCGCAGCACGTCGGCGGCCCGGTCGAAGGCCCGCGCGGCCTGCTCGCCGACCGCCTCCTCCGCGTCGGGACCCAGCAGTTCGCGCACCCGCGGCTCGGCCGCCAGCGCCGCCGCGTTCGTGTGCACCGCGGCCAGGTCGGCCTCGGCCACGCCCAGCCGGTCCGCCGCCCGCGCCGCGACCAACTCGGCCCGCCCGCGCGCCGACTCGGCCTCGCGCACTCCCGCGGCGAGCTGTTCGGCGCTCGCCCGGGCCTCGGCCCACGCGGCGGCGGCCTCCTTCTCCTCGTCCGAGGCGTGCGCGGCGGACTCGGCCGGATCACCGTCGTCGTCGAGCCAGCCCGCCTGCACCGCGAGGTCGAGCTCGGCGCCCACCTCGGCGAGCCGGCCGCGCAGGTGCGCGGCCTCGCTGCGGGTGCGCTGCGCCTCGGTCGCCGCGGTGGTGGCGGCCCGTTGGGCCCGCTCGCCGCGCTCCTGCAACTCGGCGGCCCGGCGCTCCTCGGTGTCCGCCCGGCCCTCGGCCCCGGCGGCGGCGGCGTGCAGCGCCCGCACCAGCGCGCCGGCGGCCTCCTGGCGGGCGGCCAGCGCGGGCGCCGCGTCGCGTTCGGCCGCCCGGATCGCCACGTCCACCCGCTCCGCGCGGTCCACCGCCGCCCGGTGCCGCAGCACCGCCTCGGTGGCCAACCAGGCCGAGTGCAGCCCGCGGGCGTCGCCCAGTTCGCGCTTGAGCCGCGCGGCGTCCTTCTCCGCGCCGGTCAGCCGCATCCCGGCGTGCCGGTGGGTGATCTCGGCGGTGACCAGCGCGGCATGCGCCCGGGCCCGGTCGGCGGCCTCCACCGCGGCGCTGGACTCGGCGGCCCGGCGGGCCAGTTCGGCGGCCCGTTCACGCTCGCGTTCGGCCCGGGCGCCCAGTTCGCGGCCGAGGCCGCGCGCGGTGTCCTCGGCGCCGCGATGCGCCGCCCGCACCCGGGTACGCCGGCCGGCCGCCTCGCCCACCGCGTCGAGCAGTTCGACTGCGCCTTCGACGAAGTCCCGCTCGGCGGTCAGTTCGGCCCGCTGGGCGAGCTTGACCGCGAACCCGTTGACCAGGTCGGCCAGCCCGTCGGTGTCGGCCGGATCGGAGACCGCGCGCAGCAGCAGGTCGACGAAGTCCGCGTCGTTCTTGACCGCGAACAGACCCGCCGCCTCACCCTCGTCGGCGTTCATCTCGCGCTGGTAGCGGAACAGTTCGGGATCCAGGCCGAGCGCGTTCAGGTGCTCGATCCAGCGGTCGTGGATCTCCTCCCACACCACGTCCACGTCCGGGTAGACCTTGTGCAGTTCGCTCATCGCGTCGCGGAAGCCGCGCATGGTCCGCCGCCGCCCGCCGACCTGCACCGGCAGCCCGTCCAGGGTGAGCCCGGGGCCGGGCCGGAACGAGTACCAGCTCTCGGCGAACTTGCGCGGGTCCGAGGAGACCTGGCGCCCGCGCCACTCGCTGACCTTGCCGACCACGACCGTCTCGCCGGTGAGCACGTGTTGCCATTCCAGCGCGACGTGCCCGCAGTCGTCGGCGAGCAGGAACTTGCGCAGCACGCCCGAGCTGGCGCCGCCGAGCGTGTTGCGGTGTCCGGGCAACATCACCGAGAAGATCAGCTTGAGCAGGACCGACTTGCCGCCGCCGTTCTCCAGGAACAACACGCCCGCCGGCGCCGGTCGGCGCGGCGGCCCGACCGGCTCGCCCTCGAAGAGCTGCGCCTGCCTGGGCGCCGGATCGGGCACGGGCGCACCGACGCCGCGCAGGTCGAGCACGGTGTCGGCGTAACGCGCACCGGCGGGCCCGATGGAAAACAGGCGGACCCGGGACAGCTCGTACATCGGCGGTCAAATCTCTCTGGTCGAAGCACAGGACAAGACATCACACAAGGGAGGGTCGTCCGACGGACGATCTCCCGGCGGGGAAAACACCCGACGGTCGGGGCACCCGGCGCCCGCGGACCGCACACGACGGACCGGGTTCGCCGCCGGATCGGCCCGAAACGGCCCGGCCCGACGCCGCGACGACCGGGGGTCAGACCCCGTGGAAGGGCAGGCCGGCGCCGGGCGCCAGCTCGCCGCCGTCGATCGCGGCGGCCAGCAGACTCGGACTGCCGTCGGTGACCGCCACCACACCCAGCTCCAGCAGCTCGGACATGGCCGCCGAACCGGCCGTGTCGCGCACCTGGAGCTGATAGCGGGCGGTGCTGCGGTACGTACCGCCCGCGTCGTCGGAGACCCGCTGCAAAAAGCCCGAGTCGACCAGGAACGCGACCGCCTTGGCCACGATCCCGATGGTGGACGCGGCCAACCTGCGGGCGTCCTTGGTCGCGCCGGTGGCGCTGCGCCGGGCGTAGACCCGCCAGGCCGCCTCCAGGCCGGGGCCGTCCACCTCGGGGTCGCTGATCTCGCCGCGCTGCTCGGCGCGTTCCTCCAGCCGCAGGCAGGCCTGGCGCACGAAGGCGTCCACGCCGTGCACGCTGAGCCGGCCCACGTAGGCGTCGTCGGCGAGGTCCTCGGGGCGCGGGAAGGCCATCGCGGCCACCGCGAGGTGGGCGAGGCCGTGCAGGAACCGGTCGGCCGACTCGGTACCGGCCCGGCGCGCGTAGTCGCCCATCCGGACCGCGAACACCGAGTCCTCGCCGGCGGTGACCGCCATCCCGGCGCGCGGCGACACCTCCAGCACCACCAGCCCCAGCCCGGCCGCGACCGCCCCGGCCAGCGCGGCGAAGCGCGGGTCCTCCCGGTGTCTGCGGATCAGGTCGCCGTACTCGGCGTCGCGCGCGGGCAGCAACTTGGGCTGGAGCCCGAAGGCGACCAGCCGGGCGGCGTCGCCGACGTCGGCCGAGGTGATCGGCGCGGCCTCGGTGACCGTGTCGTGGTTCATGCGGGGGTGGGCCCTTCCGGCTCGGGTCGCGCGCCGGTCAGGACCGCCGTGCCGATGATCAGGTCGGCGCCGCCGACCTCGTGGTCGTCGAGTTCGGTGCCGTCGTCCACGGCCACCAGGAGGGTGCGATCGCCCTGGCGCAGCGCCGTGCCCACCGGCGGGGAGGCCGCGTGGAAGGCGAGCAGCGCGACCAGGTAGCCGAGGTCGGGATCCCCTTCGCGGGCCTCGGCGAGCAGCCCGGAGAGCCGGCGTGGGGTCTCCGGCGGGATGTCCAGGAGCCGGGCCGCCGCGTCGTGCTGGCTCTCGCTGTAGCGGCTGTCGTCGGGGGTGAGCGAGACGTCCGGCTCGGGCAGTTCGGCGCCCAGGTGGTCGCGCGGCGCGGGCGGGGTGAGCAACATCTCGGTCAGGTCGTGCAGCCGCACCGCGACCGGCGTGCGCAGCCCGGTGCCCGCGGCGAAGAACCGGTCGCTCACCCGCCGCGCGTCGCCGACCGGCAACTCCAGGAGCGGGCCCAGCAGTTGCCCGTAGAGGTCGAGCCCGGTACGGGTGCTCGGCGCGGCGAACGCCTGCCGGTCCTGCTCGGCCCGGAACAGCGGGCCGGCCTCCATCAACCGGGTCTGCAACTGGGTGTGCCGCCGGATGCAGTCCTGCACGATGTCGACCAGTTCGGCCGCACCGCGTTTGCGCTCGCTCTCCTCGGCCTCGTCCCGGGCCCGCCGGATGTTGATCAGGATCGCGTTCTCGTGCCGGTAGCGGTCGGCGACGTGCTCGAACGCCTCGTCGATCAGGTCCGGCACGCCCTGCAACCAGTCCACCGCGCGCACGTTGCGCCGGGTCGCGTCCAGCGCGCGGCGCAGCGATTCGGCGTACTGCACGGTGCGGTAGCGGGCCTGTTCGGCGGCGAACCTGGCCTCGGCCAACCGGCCGCGCCGAATCAGGTGTTCGAGCTTGACGTCGGCGGCGATCTGGGCGCTGGTGACGTCGGTGTCCAGTGCGCCGACCAGGACGTTGATCGCCTCGTCGGTGGCGCGCAGAAAGATGTGCCCGTCCGGGCCGGGGACCTCTTCGAGCAGTTTGAAGTCGTAGTCGCGGCGGATGTATTCACCCTCTCGGGTCCACATCCCGTAGACCGCGCGAAAGCCGCGGTCCACGCTGCCGACGTTGATCAGGTTCTCCAACACCCAGCGCGCGACCCGTTCGTACTCGGCGGGGTCGCGCCCGGGGGCCTGCGCGGCCACCCGGGGGCGGAGCCGGGCCACGATCTCGTCGTGGTCGGCCCCGGTGTCGAAGTCCATCGTGATGGTGACCAGGTCGATCGCGCTGAGACCGAGCTCGGCCATCGCGTAGACGGTGTACTCGCCCGCCAGGTTCGCCTTGCGCGCCTCGAGGTCGTGCAGCGGCGCGGTACAGGCGAGGGCCTTGAGGCGGCGGGCGAGCCCCTCCTCGGTCACCCCGGAGCGCGGGTGTGCCGCGCCCGGGGGCAGCGCCGGGCCGGAAGTCGGCGGCGCTTCCCCGGGCAGGCCGGCTCGGGCGGGAACGGTCATGGGAGTAAAGCCTAGGACGTCTCGCCGACAGGTTCGGCGCCCGCCCGCGCCGGAGGGGGCCGAACGGGCGCGGGGCGGCGGGTGTGCGGCTACATCTCGCTCAGCCTGGCCAGGGCGGCGGTGCGCACGTCGTCCTGCTCGGCCGGGTCGCCCGCGAGCCGGCGCAGTCGCGTCACGGCCTCGGGGCGGCGCGCGTCCACGTGGCGCGCGGCGATCAATCGGGTGTCGGCCTGGCAGTCCCACAGGGCTTCCACGGCCGTGTCGGCGGCGAACGAGGGCTCTATCCGGGCCAGCGTCTGCACCGCGCAGGCGCGCAGGCCGGCGGACGCGGCCTCCTGGTAGACGCCCTTGACCAGGTCGAGCGCGTCGACCAGGGCCAGCCGCCCGATGCCGGCGACCAGGTCGCACAGGCGGAAGTGGTCGGCCTGATCGGTGATCGGGTCGCCGACGCGCATCGGCGCGGCCACCCGGGTGCGCAGGGCGTCCAGCAGGATCGGCCCGTCGACGGCTTCCCCGGCGCCGGCCAGTATCCGCACCGCGACCTCGCCGAGCAGGTCCTCGCGGCCGGCCCAGACCCGGGCCCGGGCGACCGCGGCCGGGCTGCGCAGGCCGCCGATGGCGTGCGCGGCGGCAAGCCGCACCCCGGCCGGCGTCTCCGGCGCGAGTGCCCCTTCGGCCAGGTCCAGGAGTGCGCCGTCGCCCTGTTCGCCGAGGTATCTCAGCGCGGCCGATCTGGCGCCGTCCGGCCCGGCCCACGCGGCGGCCAGGATCGCGCCGCGGTGCTCGGGCCCGGCGACCGCGCTCAGCCGTCGTCCGCACGCGAGCGATTGTCGGGGACCGTCGGCGGCCTCGGCGAGCACCTGGTCGACGGTCTGCGCGGGCGCGGTCGGCGGCCCGGTCGGGATCTTGATCGAGCGGGTCAACTCCCACCGCCACCAGTCCAGGTCGACCTGTTCCACGACCGCGCGCACCCGCTCGTCCTCGGCCGCCCAGACCCGCCACGGGCGCATCCCGGTGGAGCGCTTGACGCAGTCGTAGAGCTCGTCGTCCTCGCCGCGCTCCAGGACCACCTCCAGCAGACCGGCCAGGGCCGTGTCCTGGCCGACCGCGGCGAGCCGGTCCAACGCCTCCGCCCAGTCGCGGCCCTCCTCGACGTACGCGCGCAGCAGCGCGGTCGCGTCGGCGCGGCCGAGACGGGCGAGGGTGCCCAGGACGGCGAGCGGGAGCGCGGTGCGGTCCGCGTCCTCGTCCGTCCAGTCGTCGTCGCACAGGAGATGTCGGGCGAGGCCGTCGAGACCGGCGTCGAGGTCCGTGTACAGGCGTGCGTAGTACAGCGACCGCGACTCGGTGGCCGGAACGGCACGGGGATCGCGGACCACACAGCCGTCGAGCGCGTCGAGCACAGCGACGCGGTCGGCGACGAGGGCCCGCCGGGCGCCCTGACCGTGGCCGCTGCGGAGCAGGCCAAGGAGAGCGTCATGCGAGGTGATGACCGGATCGAACATGCCGCAAGCATCGGTGGCCGGCAACCCTGGAGCAACAGGATTTAGGACACATGTACCCGTTGCCCGTTGTTTCGGGGAAACCGTGTTGCCGTTTCGTCACCGCAAGCTATGGACTGTACCGTCCACGTTCGCGCGTTCGCCGCCCGGGTGTGCCCGGACGTGCCCCGCCCGGCGTGCGCCGGCGCGTCACGCGCGCCCGACCGGGACCGGCTCACTGCTGTTTGGGCACCTGCACGCGCGGTCGATCCCGGCGCACGATGCCGTAGTCCTGGCCGTCGAGCGGGCCCAGTACGCTCGCGGGCACGAACGACTCCATCGCCCAGGCCCTGGTCTGCACGTCGGCGGCGAAGCCGTACGCCCCCCAGACGGGCCAGCGCACGCGGGCGCGCCAACTGCCGTCCCGGTACTGATGCCAGCTCACCAGGGTGACCTCCAGGTGTTGTCCGTCCGGGAGGAGCATCCGTACCCGCGGGCCCGTCGGGCGCGGATCCGCCTCCTTGCGGCGCCCGCCGGCCGGGCCGAAGGGCGGCTCGCGGCGGCCGGCGGCACCGGGCGCGCGAGTGGGCGGATCGCCGGCGGCCGTACTCGGTTCTGTTGCGGTCTTGCTGCTCACGCGGCCATTGTGCGGCGCGAGCGCGGCCCGCCGGCCCGAAAGCCGCCGCAGCACGCCGACGTCCCACCCGTACGGCGCACGGGGCGCCACGCGAGTGGGACGGGCACGGTGGTGAGATCCGTCAGGACACCACCCGAAGCTCGGCCGGAGCGACCACGCTCAGGCCCAGCATCGCGGCCAGATCCTCCACCAGATTCACGGCTTGGTCCGCGGTCAGTCGTTCGACCGTCCACTCGGTCGTGGGACGGCCTTCGGCGTCGGTGTGCGGACCGAACCTCAACTCGATCGGACGATCCGCGTCGGCGGAGGGCAGCACCGGAACCCGGGCCACCAGGGTGACATTGTTCGACATGACGTCGACTCCCTTCGGAGAGCGAAAACGATCGCCGCTGTCATTGCCGGTCACCACTCACGCTCGCATCGCCTACGGACCGTGTCCAGGTGTCTCCGGAGGCACAGGGAGCGCACAAGGCGCGTCCCGACGCACGAGACGGCCCCGACGCACGATGTGCGCCGGGGCCGTCTCGTCGATCGTGTGGGGGAACTCCCCCGCAGGTGGGTGAAATCGCCCCTCGTGCGGGGGAACTGCCCCTGCTGCGCAAGCTGACCGGCGCGGACGATCCGGATCGCCCCCGAGCGGGGGAACTGCCCGACACCGCACCCGATCACGGGCGGATCAGCCGAAGAAGGCCTTCACCACCGGTCCCGCCGCCGAGCCGCCGGACTTGCCCTTCTCCACCAGCACCGCGATCGCGACATCGTCCTTGAACGCGATCATCCAGCCGTGCGTGAGGGTCTCGCCCTTCTCGTCGAACTCGGCGGTGCCGGTCTTGGCACCGACGGTGCCCGGGATGCCCTGGAGCATCTTGCCCGAGCCGTTGGCCACCACGCCCTGCATCAGCGCCTTGAGCTGACCGGCGATCGCCGGGTCCAGATCGTGCGAGGGCACCCGACCGGGCACGTCGTCCGGTGCGAGCACCGGCTGGTTGAACTTGCCGGAGGCGATCGTCGCCGCGACCGAGGCCATCACCAGCGGACTGGCCAACACCCGGCCCTGGCCGATCATCGACGCGGCCTTGTCGTTCTCGCTGTTGGCCGCGGGCACCGAGCCGTCGAAGGTCACCGTGCCGACGTCCCACTTGGCGCCGATCCCGAACTGATCGGCCGCCAGCTTGTTCAGCGTGTCGTTCTCGATCTTCGACCGGTTGCCGATGAACGCCGTGTTGCAGGACTGCGCGAAGTCGTCCTGGAAGAGCGCGTTGGGCATCGGCTGGAGACCGTCGTAGTTCTTGAAGGTCTGGCCGTTGACCACGAGCGTGTTCTCGCACGGCACCTTGTCGGTCGGCTTGAGGCCGGCCCGCAGCAGCGCCCCGGAGGACACGGTCTTGAAGGTCGAGCCCGGTGGGTACCGACCGGTGAAGGCACGATTGTCGCCGTTGGCGGGGGTGTTCGCGGCGGCCGAGATGCCTCCGGTCTTGGCGTCGATCACCACGATCGAGGCGTTGTTGCCGCCGGTGACCGCCTTGAGCGCCTCCTCGGCCCGCTTCTGCGTGTTCGGGTCCAGGGTGGTCTTCAGCGGCTCGGACGGCTTGCCCTTGACATCGACCAGCGTGGTCTTCTCCGAGCCGGCGGCGTCCACGATGCTGATCTTCAGCGCGGCGGTGCCGGCCAGCTTCTTCTCGTAGCGATACTGCAGACCGGAGGCGCCCACCGAGTCCGCGGAGGACGCGCTCGGGTCGGCGTTCTTGAGCAGGTCCGCGTTGTCGCCGGAGCCGACGGTGCCGACGATCTGCTTCGCCACGTCGCTGGCCTGCTGGGTGCTCTCCTTGACCTGTATCCCGCCCAGACCGGCCAGCTTGAGCTGGCCGTTGCCGTCCCACTTCTCCTTGCGCAGGGTCACCAGAGGCAGCGACTGGTTCGGATCCGCGGCCGCGACCCGGGACTTGAGCTTGGCTATGTCCAGGTCGAACAGCGGGTCGGCGAGCGCGGCGTACAGCGCGTCCGGGTTGGTGATCTTGGCCGGCCACAGGGACAGCGCCACCACCGGCGTCGAGGTGGCCAGCGCCTTGCCCGAGCGGTCCAGGATCTCGCCGCGCTTGGGCAGCGTGCGGTCACGCTTGATCTTGCCGGTGTCGGCGAGTTGCGGGTGCACGATGGACTGTGTCCAGTGCACGGTGGTCTTGCCGTTCGCGGTGACCACCGGGACGGTCGACTCGATCTTGACCGGGTCGGTCACGCCCTTGAGGGTCAGCGTCGCGTTGTAGCTGAGTGTGGCGGGCGCGTTGTCCTTGCCCTTGGTGTACGTACCGGGCTTGTACTCGGCCTTGACGATGCCGAGCTGCTTGCCCGTGGTATCCAGTCCCTGCTGTGCCGTGGTGGGGTTGTCCGTGAAGGACGCGGCCTTCGGCAGATCGCCGCTCTGCCACGCGGTCAGGAAGTTCCTGGCCGTCGTCTCGGACGTGTCCTTCTTCTCGTCGCCGCCGCCGCTGCACGAGGTCAGCGCGGCCACCACGACAACGGACAACGCCAACGGCACGGCCGACGGGATCCGCCGCATCTTGCTGCCCACCAGATTCCTCCCGAACGTCCACGAACCCCCGGCAGCCCGCCGGAGGTCTTCGATCACGCTACCCGGACCGCCGGCGGGCGTCGGCCATCGGGCAGGCGTACGGCCGACTTGTGACCTGGTTGTTGAGGTGCCCGAAACACCCCGGGTGAGGGATCGCCCTCAACCCTGGGCGAACGGGAGCCGAATTCCCGGCGGGAGGAAACCGGTCTCCCACCCGGTGCGTCGGTAGGAGCATGAGGGTCCGCCGGGATGGGGACCCGCGTTGACCGTTGGCACCGTCGAGCAGGAGGAGAACGGGGCGATGGGGACCACACGGATCGCCATACCGACACCACCGCGTTACGGGTGGCAGGAGGACGCGGCATGCAGGGGCCTGGACGCCGGGCTCTTCTTCGGTGACGACCAGGAGCGACCCGGCGAGCGCCGGGCCCGCGAGCGGGTCGCCAAGAAGGTCTGCATCTCCTGCCCGGTGCGGCGGCGCTGCCACGAGCACGCGATGTCGGTCCCGGAACGCCGAGGTGTGTGGGCGGGTCTGGGCGAGACCGAACGCGCCGCGCTGTTGCGCGAGCAGGAGCAGGAACACGAGCACGAGCGGGAGAAAACCACGACGGCGGCCTGACCGCGCCGGGGGCGATCGCCCCCGCGCCGGCGCGGCCCGGTTCGGGCTCAGGCCGGCAGGTCGTCCTCGGTGAGCAGGCCACGCACGTCGAGTCGGGCCCGCACGTGCGGCGCGCACGCGTCCACCACGACCGCCGCGCCGATCCAGTCGGCGCCGGCCTCGGTGACCATCCGCCGCACGGCGCTGGCCTGCGCGCCGGTCTCGATCCACTCGTCGACCAGGAGCACGCGATCGCCCGGGCGGAACAGCCGGCCGGGGACCACCAGGGTGAGGCCGCCGTCCTGGTATTCGGGTGGGGTGGCGGCGCGCAACATGGGGTCCTCGCCGGGCCGCCCCCCGTCGCCCACGATCCGTCGATCCTTGCGGATCTCGACGAAGCCGACGCCCAGGTGCAGCGCCGTGATCGGCCCCAGGACCAGACCTCGGGTCTCGATGCCGACGATCAGGGTGGGCCGCGCCTCCGCGTGCAGCGCGCCGAGTCCGGGACCGAGCATGGCCAACACCTCGGGGTCGTGCCACCAGCCGGACGCGTCGGCGAAGGTGCCCCACGGGGTCTCCCGCCAGGTGAACGCGTCCGCGAGTCGCCGCGCGATGGCTCCCACGCTGCCCTGACGGCTCGTCACCTAGGCGCACCCCGTTCCGTTCCCGCACCGGCATGTCCGGATCTTCGACCGGACAGGCTACCGGTGCGGGTCGGCTCGGATCCGCGAACCCGCCCCGGGCGGCCCGCACTCGACCGCTAGCACCCGACGGCCGACCGAGCCACCGGACAACGCGTCAGTCGGCGCCGGGGCGGTCCAACGGCTGCTCGACCAGTGCGAGCACCCGACTGGCCATGAACCGCGCGGTGCGCACCACGGTGCCCGTCCGGGTCAGTTCGCTCACCTCGACGACACCGCGGCGGACCGCGACATCCAGCCGGCGCCCCGCGCGCGTCGCGGTCATCTCGTAGGTCTTGGTGCTGTCGCCCGCGTCGACCACTATCTCGACCCGATCGCCCTTCATACGTGCCCCCTTCGACCGATTACCCCCATCTTCTCCCACAGGTCCGACATCGACCGTCTCCCCGATGCGGGTGGTCCGGCGCCGACTCCGGGGCGCCTTACCGCGCCGGGCACCGGCGTTCCTCTAACGTGTGTCGCACACAGGGGATTCGGGCACACGACACCCGGACGACGGCAACACGCGAGGGGATCGGGCACACATGACGATGGTGCGGCTGCGACGGCAGGATCCGCGCATCGTCGGTTCGTATCGGTTGTTGCGTCGGCTCGGCGCCGGCGGCATGGGCGTGGTCTATCTCGGCGTGGACCGACACGGCAACCGGGTCGCGCTCAAGCTGATCCGCCAAGAGCTGGCCGGGAACCCGGAGTTCCGCTCCCGGTTCGCCCGCGAGGTGGACGCCGCAAGGATGGTCCGCGGCAATCGCACGGCCGCCCTCGTGGACGCCGACGCGAGCGCCGACCGCCCCTGGCTGGCCACCGTCTACGTGCCCGGCCCCTCGCTGCAGCGCCGAGTCGGCGATCGCGGCCCGCTGGGCTGTCTGGACCTGGCCCGGGTCGGCTCGGCGGTGGCCGACGGCCTGGTGTCCGTACACGCGGTCGGCGTCGTGCACCGCGACGTGAAGCCGTCGAACATCCTGCTGTCCCCCGACGGGCCGCAGATCATCGACTTCGGCATCGCCTACGCGGACGGCGCGGGCACCCTGACGGTGACCGGAACCGCGGTCGGCTCACCGGGATTTCTGGCCCCGGAGCAGGTGCGCGGGCAGACCGTCACCCCGGCCACCGACATATTCGCGCTGGGCGTCACGCTGGCCTACGCGGGCCGCGGCGCACCGCCGTTCGGGTCGGGGCCGGTGGACGCGCTGCTGTACCGCGTCGTGCACGAGGAGCCGGATCTGGAGGGGGTGCCGGAGCAGGTGGTGCCGTTGATCTCGGCCTGCCTGTCCAAGGACCCCCGGATGCGACCGTCCGCCGAACAGGTACGCGAACGGCTGGCCGCGATCGCACGCCAACGCGAGGCCGAACGCGGCACCCCGAGCCGCGGATCGGCCGCGGCGGCGACCGCGTCCGGCTCGGCCCCGGTCGCCGCCGCGGGCCGGACCGACGGCGGCCGGACGGTTCCCACTCCGACGCGCGAGCGGGATCGGGACCGGGCCAGGCGTGAGGCGGCCCGCCGGGACGGTGCGCGGCGGGACGAGGACACCCGGCCCGAGCGCGCCGCGGCGAGCCGGGCCGAGTCGGGACGGGCGGAGGCCGGGCGGGTGCCGGTCGAGGGACGTTCGACGTCCCGCCCCGAGTCGGGCCGGCACGAGTCGACCCGACCCGACGGCGGGCGACCGGACCCGCGGGCGCACGAGGGGCGTGGGTCGGACGGCCGCGGCCACGAGGGACGTGGGCACGAGGGGCGCACGACGGAGGCCGGGCGGGCGGAGCCGGTGCGGCACGAGCCGGGTCGGGCCGACGCGGGGCGACCCGACGGCGGGCGACACGACGTCACTCGCGGCGAACGCGGCGAACGCAACGAGCCGACGCGCGGTGCCACGCCGGACCGGCAGGAGCGTCCGGACCGCACCGACGCCAAACGCGCCGGCCGGGTCGATCACGGGCCGCGCTCGCGGGCGGGGAGCACCGCCGGCACCCCGCACCGACGCCGGCCCGAGGACCGACGGCGGTTGCTGATCCAGCAGTTGATCGTGTTCGTCGTGGTGACCGCGATCGCCGCGTTCGCCATCGCCGCGTTCCAGAACGACGACGGCGACGACAAGGACGACACCAAGACCTCGACGGTCGCCCAACCCGCGCCGCCACCGCCGGGCCCGGGCGCGTTCCGGATCGGTCCGGCACACGGCTCCATCCCGATCGTCGGCTGGTCCGACCGCACCTACGCGGACCCTTCCGCCGGCGGCGCCACCGTCACCCTCACCGACGGCTCGGCGGTGGTCGGCAGTGACCGGGTCACCCTCGGCGACGTGGTCCCGGCGAGCCTGGACGGCGCGCCGGCCGTGATCGTGGTGCTCACCCGCTCCCCCGGGGCGGGCGGCCCGCCGACCCATCTGGTCGAGCTCTACCGGTTCGCCGACGGCACCCCGGTCGCGGTCGCGGCGCTGGCCACGGCCGCCGACCTGCAGGCGGTCGCCACCCGGTGGACGGTGGTGGACGGCGCGATCGTGCGCATCCAGTCCTACGTGGACGTCGCCGACGTGACGACCCGCTACGTGGTCGGCCCCGACGGCGTACTGGTCCCGGCCGGGGTCTGAGCGGCAAGCCCGGAGGGAAAGCCCACCGGTCCCCGACCCGGCCGAACCCCACACCGGGCGAGGGCGGTTCCCCACTCGGGGCACGACAGGACAACGAGCGGGACGTAGCCACCCGACGCACGAGGAGGGGCACCCGGCCGAAGCCGGGTGCCCCTCCTCGTGGCGATCACATCTCGTCGCGTCGGATCGCGCGGTCCGGGCTCAGCCGAACTGGCGCTCCAGGTCCTTCAGTTTGCGCTCCAGCGAGTCGAGCCGGGGCAACGTCATGGTGTCGTCCTCGGCGGTGAGGTCGATGACGTCGCGCCGCTCGCCACCGGTGCCGGCCGTCGCAGGGAGCTCGCTCGCTCGCGCGGAGGGGGCAAGAGCCGGACGGCCGGAAGGGTTGTTCGAGTCGGCTGAGCCGCCGTGGCCGGAAACGTCGTTTCCGGCTATAGCAGGCTCCGAGAGTGCTTCGGAGCCGCCACCTCCCGGCAGAGCAGCCATTTCCTGACGCGCGGCGCCGCGGCGGCCGAAGTGCCCGCCACCGCCCTCACCACGACTGAGCGCCTTGAGCTGCGCCCGCTCCCGCTTGCCGTCGATCCGCCGACGCTCGCGATCGTCCTGCTTGGCCCGCTTGTCCTCGCGGACCTCCTCGACGGCCTCGTCGAGGGTGCGCACACCTTCGAGCAGCATGAGCGACCACGCGTTGAACGTCTCGTGCGGGGCACGCAACCAACGCACGATCCGGATCTGCGGCAACGGACGTGGGACCAAGCCCTGTTCGCGCAACGCGGCCCGGCGGGTCTGCTTGAGCGCGCGGTCGAACAGGACGGCGGCGGAGAGCGACATACCGGCGAAGAACTGCGGCGCACCGGCGTGCATGTCGCCACGCGGCGCGTGCACCCAGTTGAACCAGGCCGAGGCACCGGCGAACGTCCAGACGAGTATCCGCGAACCGAGCGCCGCGTCACCGTGGCTGGCCTCGCGCACGGCGAGCACGGAGCAGAACATCGCCGCACCGTCGAGCCCGAAGGGCACCAGGTATTCCCAGCCGTTGGCCAAGCCGAGGTTCTCCCGGCCGAAGCCGACCAGGCCGTGGAACGACAGGGCGGCCGCGACACCGGCACAGACGAACAGCAGGGTGTACGAGGCGACCCCGTACATCAGTTCCTTGCGCCGCCGGCGGTCCTGCTCACGCTCCCAGTTGTCGGATCCTTCCCCGGTATCCGTCGCGTCGACCTTGCGGCGTCGGACGACCAGATACGCCACAAGCGCCATAAGGGCGACCAGTTCCGCCAAGCCGACGAGGGCCCAGGCCAGGGGTACACCCATGATCTCCAACGAGCTTTGCCTCGCTTCCCGTTCCTGATCCGATTGCGCGGCGTCCCATACTGGCGGAATTTCGCCTGGTGCGGGTCGAATCCACCGAATATCCCGCGTGTGGGTGACAGGACATTCCCCTGCACAACCACATTTTCGGCCGCCCGTGCGACCCCAACAGGCCACTGCGCCAATCGGGGCGACGCTCGACCGTACTGCACTTCCGCGCACACGCTAGTCCAAGATCACATTCGATCGAAATTGGCATGACACGATCGGCATGTCGTGGGAGAAATCAGGGAAGGTCTTGACGCCCATTTCCGATCGATCGGAAGAAACATCTCAAGAAACGCAAGAAAGAGGGAAGCGGATCACTGCCAACCAATCGCGCAAACGCTCACTTTCGGGCGCGAATCAGGACGCGAACGATCGGATGAAACTGCACCGGACCTTCGCTTACCTGGACGGACGACCCTACACGCTGATCACCTTGCGACCGTCGACCACGACCCGGTTCGCCGTCAACCACTTCCACGACTCCTGGCACGTGCTCTCCGACCGGGCCGGCGCCCTGCTGTTCGCCCGGCTGTCGTGGGGCCTGGCCTACGGGCGGCACGAGAACACCGTCGTAGTCATCGACCGGCGGTTCCTGGACCCGACCCCCTTCGAGGCGGAACCCTCGCTGCCCATCGTGCTGTTCGCGACCGAGCGCACGCCGTTCGGTGGCCGCGCCGCGCGCGATCTGCGCCGGGTGTTGCCCACCCTGGGCACACCGACCGCCACCGTGCGTTGGCACACCCACGGGTTGACCACCGCACTGGCCGACCGCGCCGCCTGGCAGCGCAAGCACCCGGCGCCCCCGGTGAATCGGGAGCGCGAGCACCGGCACAAGCGCAAGCCGCACCACACCGTGCGCGACGGTCTGTTGGTACTGCCCGGAACCACCGGGACGCTGCTGCACGACGCGGTGTCGATCGCGAGCCTGACGGTGTCCGGCAGGGCGCCGGTGGCCTACGAGTACCTGCACCGGTACGCGTTCCAGATCTTCCACGACTACCGACGCCGGGTCGGCGCGGCGCGCACCGCCCGCCGCGAAATCGAGGCACTGCCGGTGCCACCGGATCGGTTCACCGGTCGGGGCTACTACGCCGAGGACGCGGTCCGCCGGCACATCTGGGTGCGCGGCACCGAGATCCGCAAGGAACGCATGCGCGGCCGACGGGTCACGCGTCGGCCCGCGCTCTACCGGACCCACTCGATCAACGAGATCCAGCGATCGGGCAAGACCCCGTTCGAACGCCTGGCGAACATCCCCGTCGACGAATGAGCCCGCGACAGGCGCGCCGCCGACCCGTGCGCCCGGGGCCGCCGCGGCTCACCCGTAGCTCACCGCGTAGAAGGCGACCGCCGCCGCGGCACCCACATTGAGCGAGTCGACCCCGTGCGACATCGGGATCCGCACGAGTCGATCGGCCGCGGCGAGCGCCTTCGCGGTCAACCCGGGACCCTCGGCGCCGAGCATCAGCGCACACCGTTCCAGGTCGGCCGCCGGCAGTTCGTTCAGCGCGACCGACCCCGGCGCGGGAGTCAGCGCGAGCAGGGTCAGACCGGCCCCGCGCAGCGCGTCCAGCCCACCGGGCCACGGCTCCAGGCGGGCGTAGGGCACCGAGAAAACGGCACCCATCGAAACCTTGACCGAACGCCGATACAACGGATCCGCACAATCGGGCGACAACAACACGGCGTCCATGCCCAGAGCCGCCGCACCGCGGAAGATCGCGCCCACGTTGGTGTGATCGTTGACGCCCTCCAGGACCGCGACCCGACGCGCCCCCGCCACCACGTCGGCGGCCGCCGGCAGCGGCTTGCGGCCCATCGAGGCGAGCGCGCCACGATGTACCTGATAGCCCGTCACCCGCTCGACCACGTCCGGACTGCCCACGTACACCGGCACGTCGGCGGTCTCGATCACCTCCGCCATGGTCTCGATCCAGCGCTGCGAGAGCAGCATCGAGCGCATCGGGTATCCCGCCGCCAACGCGCGGCGGATCACCTTCTCGCCCTCCGCCATGAACAGCCCCTCGGCCGGTTCGCGGCGGCGGCGCAATTCCACGTCGGTCAGGTCGGTGTAGTCGACGAGGCGCGCGTCGGCGGGGTCGTCGAGCATGATCACGGGCACCGCCCCAGTGTCCCAGCCGCGGCCCGGCCACCCGGGACCGCCCTCGGACCGCGGCCGGCTCGCGGTCAGCCCGACAGCGCCACCACGTCGCCAACCACCACGATCGCCGGCGGCCGAATCCCCTGCGCCACCACATCGGCGGCGGCCGAGGCCAACGTCGTGCGCAACACCCGCTGGGTGGCCATGGTGCCCTCCTGGATCACCGCCACCGGAGTCGTCCCCGCCCGCCCGTGCGCCAGCAGCGCCGAGGTGATCGGCCCGAGTCGCTCCACCGCCATCAGCAGCACCAACGTGCCGCGCAGCCCGGCCAGCGCCGCCCAGTCCACCAGCGAGCGCGGATCCTCCGGCGCGACATGCCCGGAAACCACCACGAACTCGTGCGCCACGCCCCGGTGGGTGACCGGGATGCCGGCTATCGCGGGCACCGAGATCGCGCTGGTGATCCCGGGCACCACCAGGCACGGCACCCCGGCCTCGGCACACGCGAGCGCCTCCTCGAAGCCCCGACCGAAGACATAGTTGTCGCCGCCCTTGAGCCGGACCACGAACCGGCCCGCCTTGGCGTGCTCGATCATCGCGGCGTTGATCGCCTCCTGGGCCATCGCCCGTCCGTACGGGATCTTCGCCGCGTCGATCACCTCGACATGCGGCGGCAACTCGCCCAGCAGCGCGCGCGGGCCCAGCCGGTCGGCGATCACCACGTCGGCCTCGGCGAGCAGTCGCCGCCCGCGCACGGTGATCAGGTCCGGGTCGCCGGGTCCGCCACCGACCAGGGCCACTCCGGGCAACGCGCCGATCGGGCGCTCCCCGCGAGCGGCCAGCGAACCGTCGTGCAGGCCCTCGACGATGCGATCGCGCACGCCCGCGGCGCGCCGCGGGTCGCCGCCCGCGAGCACGGCCACGGTCAAACCGTCGTGTCGCCCGCTCGCCGGCGTCCACGCGCTGGCGTGCGACGCGTCGTCGCAGCGCACGCAGAACACCCGCAGCGCCTCGGCGTCGGCGGCCACCGCCTCGTTGACCTCGGCCACGTCGGTGGCGGCCAGCGCGTACCACGCGCCGTCCAGGTCACCGGGCGCGTAGGCGCGCGGCAACCAACGCAGTTCGCCGCCGGTCGCCATGCCCTCGACCGCCGGCGTCGCCTCGGGGGCGACCACGAGCACGTCCGCGCCCGCGTCGAGCAGGGCGGGCAGTCGGCGCTGGGCGACCGTACCGGCGCCGACCACGACGACCCGGCGTCCTTCCAGACGCAGGCCGGCGGGATAGGCGGGAGGACCAGGGAGTCGGGACATCGTTCTCACTTTTCCGGGTGGCGCGGGGTGCGCTGCGTACGGTGTTTCTTGATCTTTCGGTGCACGGACGGTTGCTGCCTCGGCGGCGGTCCCCA
This sequence comes from Embleya sp. NPDC005971, assembly GCF_040629175.1. Taxonomy (NCBI): domain Bacteria; kingdom Bacillati; phylum Actinomycetota; class Actinomycetes; order Kitasatosporales; family Streptomycetaceae; genus Embleya; species Embleya sp. NPDC005971. The sequence goes on from NZ_JBEXUX010000003.1 coordinate 185,224, forward strand.
CGATCCCGGTATCGCTCCGGTGTCGCGTCGGCCGTCGCCTGGGCGGTTTTTCCGCGCGGAAAGGGCACCTCTGCCACTCCATCGTGGCGGAGGTGCCCTTCGGCTGCTGCGGGCGGGGGTGGAAATCAGTCGGTTTTGCCGCTGACTCCCGCCGCGTCGAACGTGGCCACATCGTGCAGTACGCGGACCGCACTCTGCACCAGGGGCAGGGCGAGCACCGCGCCGGTGCCCTCGCCGAGCCGCATCTCCAACTCGACCAGCGGACGCAGCGACAACTTCGCCAGGGCCGCCGCGTGGCCGGGTTCGGCCGACCGGTGACCCGCGACGCACGCCTGGATCGACTCCGGCGCGATGGCCTGCGCGACCAGGGCCGCCGCACCGGCGATCACCCCGTCGAGCACGACCGGTACGCGCAGCGCCGCCGCGCCGATGATGTAGCCGGCGAGCGCCGCGTGCTCCAGACCGCCGATCGCGGCCAGTACGCCGATCGGGTCACCGGGATCGGGTTCGTGCCGCGCCAGCGCCGCCTTGACCACCTCGATCTTGCGCCGGTGCGTGGCATCGTCGATGCCCGTCCCGCGACCGGTGATCTCGGCCGGCTCCATCCCGGTGAACACCGAGATCAGCGCGGCGGACGCGGTGGTGTTCGCGATCCCCATGTCGCCGGTGAGCAGACCCCGGTTGCCGGCGGTGACCAGGTCCCGGGCGGTCTCGATGCCGACCTCGATGGCCGCGATCGCCTCCTCGCGGGTCATCGCGGGGCCCTGGGTCATGTCCGCGGTGCCCGGCCGGATCCGGCGCGGCAGCAGTCCGGTCGCGTTCGGCAGCTCGGTCGCGACGCCGACGTCGACGACGCACACCTCGACACCGATCTGCTTGGCGAACGCGTTGACCACCGCGCCGCCGGCGAGGAAGTTGCCCACCATCTGGGCGGTGACCTCCTGCGGCCACGGCGACACGCCCTGCGCGTGCACCCCGTGGTCGGCGGCGAACACCGCGACCGCGGCGGGCTCCGGGATCGGCGGCGGGAAGGTCCGGGCCAGCCCGGACAACTGCGCGCCGATCGTCTCCAGGATGCCCAGCGAGCCGGGCGGCTTGGTCATATTGCGCTGGTGCTCCCACGCCGCGCCCAACGCCTTGGCGTCGAGCGGACGCACCGATTGCAACGTCTCGTCGAGCAGGCTGACCGGCTCCTCGCCGGGCAGACCGCGGCGACCGTAGGTCTCCTCGTGCACCACCCAGGACAGCGGTCGGGCCTTGGCCCAGCCCGAGGTGGCCAGCTCCGGCTCGTCGGGGAACGCGTCCACGTAGCCCACGCACAGGTAGGCGACCACGTCGATGTGTTCGGGCAGACCCAGTGCCGTGGCCAGCTCGCGCTCGTCGAAGAAGCTCACCCAGCCGACCCCGAGGCCCTCGGCCCGGGCGGCCAGCCACAGGTTCTCCACCGCGAGCGCGCTGGAGTAGGGGCCCATCTGCGGTTGGGTGTGCCGGCCCAGCGTGTGCCGGCCGCCGCGGGTGGAGTCCACGGTGACCACGATGTTGACCGGGGTCTCCAGGATCGCCTCGACCTTGATCTCCAGGAACTGCTTGGCCCGGGCCTTGGGCAGCGAGGTGGCGTACGCCTCGCGCTGCCGCTGGGCCAGTTCCTGGACGGTGACCCTGGTTTCCTCGGAGCGGATCACCACGAAGTCCCACGGCTGCGAGTAGCCGACGCTGGGCGCCGCGTGCGCGGCCTCCAACACCCGGACCAGGACGTCGTCCGGCACCGGGTCGGGCCGGAAGCCGGCTCGGACGTCCCGGCGCTCGCGCATCACCCGATGCACCGCCTCGCGCGCCGCGTCGTCGTAACCGGGAGCGGCGGGGCCGCGCTCGATCTCGGGCTCGGGCTCCGCCTCCGCCTCCGGCGTCGCGTCGTCCCCGGGGGTGGGCGTGGACTCGGCCGCGGGCGCTTCGGGTGCCTCGGGCGCCGGTTCCTCGGCCGACGGCGCGGGGTCGGCCGGCGCCGGCGGCTCGGCGGCCACCGGCTCGGAGGCGGGCAGCAGCACGGTGACCGCGGTCGCCGAGACGGGCTCGCCCTCGGGCTCGGCGGGCGCGGGCACCCGGGGTGCGACCGCGTCGGCCTGCCCGCCCTGGGCCGGGTCCGCCGCCGGGGTGCCGACCGGCTCGGCCGGCGGCGGCGGAATCCTGGGGATCTCGCCGCTTCCGCCGGCGACCGCGGGCTGCGGCTGCGGCTGCGGCTCGGACTCGGCGCCGGTGGTGCTCTGGGGGCCGTGCATGGCAGTGCTTTCTTCGGATGTACGGGGATCCGCCGGGCCGACCTCGACCGGCCCGGTGGGCGGCGCGGCCGGGGCGGCGGCTGCCGGGACGGACTCGGCAGCCGTCGCGGGGTGCTCGGCGGTCGGTGCGGTGGGGATCTCCTCGGCGAGGAGTTCCGCCGCGATGGACTGCGTGGTGGGTCCGGCCGGGACCGCGACGGCGGGCGCCGGGTTGCCGGGCCGGGCCTGGGCGACCTCGGCCGACGCGTCGCCGGCCGGCGCGTCGCCGGCCGGCGCGTCGCCGGCCGGCGCGACAGGTGTCGCCTCGACGGACGCGTCGCCCGCTTCGACCGCAGCCGGCGCGGCCTCGGCGACCGACTCGGGGCCGGAACCGCTCGGGGCCGGCTGCTCGGCGGGCGCCGGGACCGGGACGGCCTCGGCGACGGGTCGTGCGTCGGCCACCTCCTCGGCGGGCGGCGCGGGCGGCGCGGCCTGCTCGACGGGCGCGGCCGTCGCCGGTGGCCCGGTCGGCGTGACCGGCGCACCTTGAGCAGCCGACCCGGCCTGCTCCACGGGCCCGGGCGCGACGGGCACCACCGGCGGCACCGGCTGGGCCGCGGGTGCGGACTGCGCCACCGGAGTCGGCTGCGCGGCCGACTCGGCCTGCACCGCCGCCTCGGCCGGCACCACCGGCGTGGCCTGCCCGACCGGCGCGGCCGGTTGCTCCGGAGCGGCCTGCGCGAGCGGTACGGCCGCCTCGGTGGTCGGCACGGTCGGGGCCGGCGCGGCCGGCTCCGCCGCCTCGGTGGGCGCACTCGGCGCCACCGGAGCCACACCCTGCTCCGGAACCGCCGCTTCGCCCGCCCCGCCGTCGGCGGGCGCCACGGCCGCGACGGCCTCCGGCGCGACCGCGACGGACTCGGCCTGCGGCTCGGCCTCCGGCGCGGCCGGTGGCGCAGCGGCCACGACCGACGGCGCGGCGTTCGCATCATGGGACGGCTGATCGGCCGCAACGGGCTCCGCCGGTACGGGCGGTGCGACCGGCGCACGCTGCGCCGGCACCTCCGCCACCGTCGGACCCGCGGTCGCCACCGGCGCTTGCGGTGCCGCGACCGCAGCGGCGACGGGCGCGACCGGCTCGGCCGCCGGCTCGGCGACCGCGGCCTCCTCGGCGACCTGCACGGCCACCGGCTCGGCCACCGGCTCGGGCGGTGGTACCGGCCCGAGCTGCGTTCCGACCGGAATCGCCTCGTGCTCACCCGAATCGGCCGACTCCGAGCCGGTCTCGGGCTTGCGTCGCCGCCCGCCCGTGCCTTCCGGCACGGCGGACCCGGCCGGCGGCGCCTGCTCGGCCGGCACCGCGGGCGCGACGCCCGGCTGCTCCGCGACGGCCGGCGGCGCGGATTCGACGACGGCCTCGGCCACCGCCGGAGCGGCCTCGACCGGCGCCGGCGCGACCGTCGGTTCGGCTTCGGGCACGGCCGCGACCGCCGGCACCGCCGGATCGACCCCGCCCGCCTCGATCACGGCCGGCGGCGGCACGGAAGCGGCCGCTTCCGGGCTGTCGATCGGGCCCGCGACGGGCGCGGCGGGCGGTCCGGTCAGCGCGTCGACGACCGCGTCCGGCGCGGCCTGCACGAACCTGGGATGCGCGGACTGCGGCGGCACACCCGGCAACGGCTGCGGTATGGCCGGCGCGGTGACCCCCTGCGCGTGCTCGACCACCGGCGGAGCCGGCGGCGCGGGCTGCTCGGCGACCGGCGCGGCGGGCGCGACCGCCTCGACCGGTGCGGCTGCCGCAACCGGCACCGACTCGACCGGCTGCGGCGCGGCCGGCGGCGGTACCACCGGCACCGCCTGCATCGGCGTCGGCTGCGCCGGAATACCGGTGTTCACCGCGTCCCCCACGGGATGTGCCCCGCTGTGCGGCCCGGCCTGCTGCGGCACCGGGCCGCGGCCGACCCGGCGCTGCCGACGCGGCGGCAGGGTGGTGCGCTGCGGCACCGCGGCGGCGACCGGGAACGGCGGGGTGTCCGCCGGATTCCCACCGGCCGGGGCACTCGGCTGCGCGGGCGCCGGCGGCTGCGGTGCCGGCGACTGCTCGGTCTGCTGCGGCTGGTCCACGGTCTGCGCCACGCGCACACGTTGGCGCAACCGACCGCCGGTGATCCCGGGCTGCTCGACGAACGCGCCGGCCGCCGGGTCGGGCACGGCACCCGACGGCGCCTCGGGCCCGGCCGCGGGTGCGGCCGGTGGCACGTCCGTGCCGTACTCGGCGCCCGGCTGCCCGACGATCGTCGGCACGAACCGCGGCGCGGCGGGCGGCGGTACGACGGGCACCGCCTGCGGGGGCGGCGCGGCGGGAGCGGGCACGGCCTGGGCCGGCACGCCTTGCCCGGGCACACCCTGCCCGGGCACACCCTGCCCGGGCACACCCTGCCCGGGCACACCCTGCCCGGGCATGCCCTGCACGGGCACACCCTGGGCCGGCGCCGGATACGGCTCGGCCACGCCCTGCGGTGCGCCGTACTCCCCGGGGCCGAACCCCTGGACCGGCTGCGGGACTTCCTGATGCGGCGTCATCGGGCCGGGCGGATACGGGATCTGACCGGCCGTCATCGGCGCGGCATAGGTCTCCGGCGATTCCGGCTCGTCGATGATCATCGCGGCGAACATGCCGGACTGCGGGCCGGGTACGGCGTCGTACGCCTGCTCGATCGGCGACACCGGTACCTGTCCCGAGGCGTCGTCGCCGGCCGCGGCCATGCGATCGGCCAGGGACATCCCCGGTGCGGCCGGCATCGGCACGTTCGGGTCGGCCCAGCCGGCCTGTGGCCCCGGCATCAACAGCGAGTCCTCGTCGTCCAGATCGTCGTACGGGTATGGACCGGCCGGTTCCCCCACCGGACCGGTGCCGGCGGCGTGCCTGGCGGGGGCAGGGCCCACGCCCTCCCCAGCAGGTCGGCGCTCGTCGGCTTCGCTCATGTAACTACTCCTTCCAGGGCAGCCGCGAAGGCCAGCGTCGTGGCACGATCCCGCACCGCGATCCGAAGCCAATCCGGGCCGAGGCCCGGAAAAGTGTCGGCCCGCCGAACCGCGTAGCCTCGCTCCCTCAGCTGCTCGCGGATCTCTGGGCCCCCCTCGATCCGCGCGAGCACGAACGAGGAACGGGGAACGACCGGTAGCCGAATCCCCGAAACCGTGCGCAGCCTCTCCACGAGGTACGAACGGTCAGCCGCGAGCGTAACGGCCAACGCCTCCGCCTGCGCGAGCGCCTCCGGCGTGCAGCACGCCTCGGCGGCGATCAACGCCGGTGTCGACACCGACCACAACGGCTGAGCGTCCGTGAGGATGCGCACCAGATCCGGGGAAGCCAGGACGTAACCGATTCGAAGTCCGGCCAACGCCCAGGTTTTCGTGAGACTTCGCACAACCACGAGCCCGGGCAGATCGCGTCGCTCGGCCACGCTTTCGGGCTCGCCCGGAATGGTGTCGGCGAACGCCTCGTCGACCACCAGGATTCGGCCGGGGCGCGCGAGTGCGGCGATCGTGGCCGCCGGGTGCAGCACCGAGGTGGGATTGGTCGGGTTGCCCAGGACGACCAGGTCGGCCTCGTCGGGAATCCGGGCCGGGTCGAGGGCGAAGCCGTCGTGCTCGTCCAGCAGCACCCGATGCACGGTGTGCCCGGCGGCCCGCAACGCGGCCTCGGGCTCGGTGAACTGCGGGTGCACGACCACCGCGTGCCGAGGGGTCAGGGTGCGGGCGAGCAACACGAACGCCTCGGCGGCGCCCGCCGTGGGCAACACCTCGGCGACCGGGCGCCGATGTCGCGCCGCGATGGCCGCCCGGGCCCGACCGGTGTCGGGGTAGGCGGCCAGGTCGGCCAGGCTCGCGGTGAGGCGGCGCACGAGCCACGGCGGCGGGGCCGCGAGCCGGACGTTGACCGCCAGGTCCACCAGTCCCGGCCCGATCTCCGCGTCGCCGTGGTGGCGCAGATCCACGTCCGGTGCGACGTCCGCGCCCGGTGCGCCGTCCCGTTCGTCGGGATTGGGCCCGTCGAGTTCCGTCATCGCGTCACTGCCCATGTCCGTGGTTCCGTACCCCTGCCCGGTGCCCCTGCCCCGCCCGTGTCGTTCGTGTCCATGATGGTGGTGATGGTGCCCGGTCCGACGGCCGGGGTCCCGGCGTTGACCGTGAGCCGGCACTTCCCGATCGGTTCGCGGTACGAAATCGACTGCCACATCGCCGAATCCGCCCATTCCGGTACCGATCACGGCGTTTGTTGTTCCGCTTCCCGGCTCGCCGTCACGTTCACCCGCCGGCGACCGGCCGCCGGCGGGCCACCGCGACCGTACAGCGCGGACGCGCACCCACGCCGCGCGTCTTGGCCACCAGCAACTCGCCCAACGGCAGGCCCGGTACCGGCCCCAGCAGCGCGGCGGCCTCGGCCACGCCCGGCGTGCCGACCGCCGCCCGCACCCGCTCGCTCGGATGCGGCACCGGCACCGCGGCGAGTTCCTGTGTCGCCCGCGCGAACAACGGCAGTCCGAGCAGCGCCGCTCCCCCGACCAGACCCGGCTCGTCGACCCGGGCCGTCACGGTCACCAGCGCCCACACCGCCGAACGCGCCAGACCGGCCCGCGCGAGCACGGCGCACACGCTGGCGCACACCTCCCTGGCGTCCACCCCACGCGCCGCCCCGACCCCCACCACCAGATCCGGCACCATCGACGCCGCGTCGACCGTGGCCGAATCCAGCCCCCGCGCGGCGCCCGACACCTCGACTCCCGGCGCCCGGGCGGCAGTCGCCCGCCCGCCCGACACCCGATCCGCCGTCAAGTCCGGTCCCCCCACACCACGAACACCGGATGCGCCGGTTCCAGTCGCTGGGCGCCACCGGAGACCGGCGCCAGCCGCGAAGCCTGCAACAGACAGCCCTCCACGGTGTAACCCGCACGCTCCAGCACCGCGCGCGACTCGGCCACCCGATCCACCTCGGACATCGCGGCCACGATCCGCTCCGGCCGACGCGCCGCACACGCGGCCACCGTCGAGGGCCCGCCGCCCCCGACGAACACCACGTCCGGCAACGGCAATCGGGACAACACCTCGGGGGCCTTCCCGTGCACCACCCGCACCTCGACCCCGAACCGGCCGGCGTTCTCGGCGATCAGGTCGCACCCGAACGCCTCCTGCTCGACCGCCACCACCGCCGCGCCGTGCCGCGCGCACTCGATGCCCACCGACCCGCTGCCCGCCCCTATGTCCCAGACCAGGTCGCCCAGCCGCGGCCCGAGTCGGGCCACCGCCAGCGCGCGCACCTCGGCCCGGGTGATCGCGCCCGCCCGATGCGCGTACACGTCCTCCGCCACCGCCCAGCCGCGCACCGACCCCGGAAAGCCGGGGCGTTCGCCCGCCAGCCAACCCGCCGTCGCGCCCGCCCGCAGGGCCGGCCCGATCACGATCACCACGTCCACGTCGGACCACTCGTGCTCGATCGCATGCTCGGCGGAGACCATCGAGATCTCCTCCCGATCGGTGCCCAGGCGCTCGCACACCACGAAGGTGCGCGGCACATCCGGGAGCAGCGCGGCGAGTTCGGCCGGACCCGCGCCCGGACCGGTGAGCACCGCGACCTTGCCGAACGCCCGACACACGTTCGCCGCGCGCCGCACGTCCCGCCCCAGGGCGTTGACCACCCGCGCGTCGTCCCACGGCATCGAGGCCCGCGCGAACGCCAGCGCCACCGAGGACACCGCCGGCACGATCTCCAGCTCCAGGCCGTACTCGGCCCGGCGCAACAACCGCACGATCCCGAAGAACCCGGGGTCGCCGACGGCCAACACCACCGCGACGCCGCGATGCGCGCCGATGCGTTGCGCGGCCACGTGCACGTTGCCCAGCACCATCCGCTCGGCGCCCTCGGGCACCGCGACGGCGGCCAACAGCCGTTCCGGGCCCGCCACCAGGGTCGCCGTCCGCAACGCCTGCACCGCCGCGGCCGACAGCGGCGCGCCGTCGTACCCGATCACGATCACCCGATCAGCCATGGCCATCCCCCTCGCCGCGCCGAATCCCGGGGGAGGTTCGGCGCGTGGTCACGCGGCGGCGCCCCCGAAGGGGAGCCCGTACCCGTCACGACGTCGACTCCCCCGTCCGAGGTTGCGGCGATCACCGCCCGAGCGTGCGCTCCCGCGCGCGGTCGGTAATCGGCCACGCCCGCGCGTCCGCACCCGGATCCGCGCCACCCGCGCCACCCGCGCCCGCCGGGTCCGCCGCGAGCGCGCACGACCGGGCGAACCGCCGGGCCAGATCGGGCGCGCCGGCCCAGTGCGCGTGCAGATACGACGCGTGCACCGATCCGGCGATGTGCCCTTCCAGACCCGAGTCGCCCAGACTCCACGCCGCCCGGCGCCCGGCCCGCGGCGTCAACGTCGTGCGGTGGAACTCGTGTCCGCGCACCACCCGACCGGTCGGGGCGAGCACCGAGTCGTGCGCGGCCGTCGCCTCCCGATAGCCCAGGGTCAGCCGCTCGGTCATCCGCGCGTCCGCGTCCAGCACACCGCACATCGGCGCACCGTCCAACGTCCGGGCCAGGTACAGCAGACCCGCGCACTCGGCCGCGATCGGGCCGCCGCGCGCGGCCAACGCCAGCACGTCCGCGCGCAGCGCCGAATTGGCGGACAACTCGGCCGCGTACACCTCCGGAAAGCCGCCGCCCAGCACCAGGCCCGCCGTGCCCGCCGGCAGCCGTTCGTCCCGCAGCGGGTCCACGGTGACCACCTCGGCCCCGGCCGCGCCGAGCAGTTCGGCGGTCTCCGCATAGGCGAAGGTGAACGCCGAACCGCCCGCGAGCGCGATGGTGGGCCGCCCCGGAATCGGGCCGGCCACCTCGCGCACCGGGTCCCACGGCGCGTCCGGCAGCGGACCCGCACCCGCCGCGATCCGCCGCACCCGGGCCAGGTCCACGCTGCGCGCGATCAGTTCGCCGAGCGCGTCCACCGTGCGCACGGCGTCCGCGTGCCGTTCGGCGACCGGGACCAGGCCCAGGTGCCGGGCCGGTTTGGCGATCGCTTCGTGCCGGCGCAGCACACCCAGCACCGGCATGCCGATCTCGTCCAGTGCCTCGCGCAACATGCTCTCGTGCCGGTCCGAGCCGACCCGGTTCAGGATCACCCCGGCCACGCCCACGTCCGGATCGAACGCGTCGAATCCGCGCACCAACGCGGCCACCGAGCGGCTCTGCGCCCGCGCGTCCACGACCAGGACCACCGGCGCCGCGAGCAGCCGCGCGACGTGCGCGGTGGAGGCGTATCCACCGCGCCCGGCCGCACCGTCGAACATGCCCATCACGCCCTCGACCACGGCCAGATCCGCGCCGCGCGCGCCGTGCGCGAACAGCGGCGCGATCCGCTCCTCGCCGACCAGGAACGGATCCAGGTTGCGCCCGGGCCGGCCGGCCGCGAGCGCGTGATAGCCGGGATCGATGTAGTCCGGCCCCACCTTGTGCGGCGACACCACGTCGCCGCGTCGGGTGAAGGCCGCGATCAGCCCGGTGGCGACGGTGGTCTTGCCGTGTCCGGAGGCCGGCGCGGCGATCACCACGCGCGGCAGCGCCGAAGCACTCACCACTCGATGCCTCGCTGGCCCTTTTGCCCCGCGTCCATCGGGTGCTTGATCTTGGTCATCTCGGTGACCAGATCGGCCGCCTCGATCAGGCGCGGGTCCGCGTCGCGACCGGTGATCACCACGTGCTGGCTGCCGGGCCGATCGCGCAACACCGCGACCACCTCGTCCACGTCCACCCAGCCCCACTTCATCGGATAGGTGAACTCGTCGAGCACGTACACCCGATGGGTCTCGGCGGCCAGGTCGCGCTTGATCTGCTCCCAGCCCTGGCGGGCCGCCTCGGCGTGATCGTCCTGGGTGCCCTCGCGCTGGATCCAGGACCAGCCCTCGCCCATCTTGTGCCAGGTGACCGGGCCGCCCTCGCCGGTCTCGGTGTGCAGCCGCCCGAGCGTGCGCAATACGTTCTCCTCGCCGACCTTCCACTTCGCCGACTTCACGAACTGGAACACCCCGATCGGCCAGCCCTGATTCCAGCCGCGCAGGGCCAGCCCGAACGCCGCGGTGGACTTGCCCTTGCCGGGCCCGGTGTGCACGACGACCAGGGCCCGATTGCGACGCTGACGCGTGGTCAGCCCGTCGGCGGGCACGTGCGTGGGAACGCCCTGCGGCATGATGATCTCCCTTGGTATGTGGAACGTCGGCCCTGACCGGGCACGTTGACGAAAACACGAGCGTGACACCGACCGGCGGGCCGGGCGTCAGGCCACCGAACGCACATCCCGCACCAGCCCCGCCAGACCGTCCGCCGCCAGTTCCTGCAACGTGACCACCGGAGCGCCCAGATCCCCGGCCAGCCGCGCCGCCAACCCGAGCCGAACCGGCCCGCTCTCGCAGTCCACCACCAACGACGCGACCCCCGTCGCGGCCAGCAGCCGAGCCGCCCGCCGGCTCTCGCCCAGCGCGTCCCGGCCGCCCGTCGCCCGCCCGTCGGTGACCACCACCACCAGCGCCCGGCGCAGCGGATCGCGCAGCCGCTCCACCCGCAACGTCTCGTGGGCACGCAGCAGTCCGGCCCCCACCGGGGTACGCCCGCCGGTGGGCAGCGCGGCCAGCCGGGCCGCGCCGATCTCGACCGAGGAGGTCGGCGGCAGGACCAGCGCGGCGTCCGCGCCGCGGAAGGTGACCAGGCCGACCTTGTCCCGCCGCTGGTAGGCGTCCAGGAGCAGCGACAACACCGCGCCCTTGACCGCGCTCATGCGCTTGCGCGCCGCCATCGACCCGGACGCGTCCACCACGAACAACACCAGGTTGCCCTCGCGGCCCTCCCGGACCGCCTCGCGCAGATCCGCGCGCCGCAACACCAGCCCCGCGCCGGTGCGGCCGCGCGCCTTCTGGTGCAGCGCCGCCGCCCGCACGGTGGCCGCGACGTGCAGTCGGGTCACCCGGCCGGCCGCGACCTGGGCCCCGGTGGTGCGCCCGCTCGCGGTCCGTGCGCGCGAGCGGCGCCCGGCCGCTCCCTGGCCCACCCCGGGCACCGAGAACAGCCGGGTGCGGTACGGCTCGGCCGCGGCGACGGCGGCCTGCTCGCGTCCCGTGCCGGAGGGGGCGGGCGCACCCTCGACGGACGCGTCCTCGGTACCGGGCGTCGAACCGGGCGCCGCCTCGGTCGACTTCGGCGCCTGTGTCGCGTTCCCCGACCCGTCGGAGCCGTTCGACCCGTCCGGGCCGTCGGCGTCCGACGGCGGCGACCCGCCACCGTCCGGCCCACCGTCGTCCGGCCCGTCCCCCTCCGGTTCCGGCTCGGGTTCCGGCTCCGGCTCGTCCGGGTCGCGCAGCGCCTCGTCGAGCAGTTCCTCGTCCAACCCCGGGGCGTCGAAGGGGTTGCGCCGCCGCCGGTGCGGCAACGCGAGCAGCGCCGCCCGGCGCACGTCCTGCGCCGTCACCTCGGTCCGCCCGTGCCAGGCGGCCAGCGCGATCGAGGTGCGCGCCGTGACCAGGTCCGCACGCATCCCGTCCACCTCGAACGACGCGCACACCCGCGCGATCCGCTCCAACTCGGCGTCCGGAAGCACCACATGGGCCAGCGCCGTGCGGGCACGCAGGATGCGCTCGGCCAACTCGGCGTCCTCGCCCGCCCAGCGCGCCGCGAACGCGTCGGGGTCGGCCTCGTACGCCAACCGTCGGCGCACCACCTCGGCCCGCTCGCGCGGCTCCCGGCTGGCCGCGACCTCCACGGTCAGCCCGAACCGGTCGAGCAACTGCGGTCGCAGCTCGCCCTCTTCCGGGTTCATCGTGCCCACGAGCAGGAACCGCGCGGCGTGCCGCACCGACACCCCCTCGCGTTCGACGTGCGAGGTGCCCATCGCGGCCGCGTCCAGGAGCAGGTCCACCAGGTGGTCGTGCAGCAGGTTGACCTCGTCGACGTACAGCACGCCCCGGTGGGCCGCGGCCAACAGGCCGGGCTCGTACGCCTTGACGCCCTCGGTCAGGGCGCGCTCGATGTCCAGCGAGCCGGCCAGTCGGTCCTCGCTGGCGCCGACCGGCAGTTCGACCAGGCGCGCGGCGCGGGCGCTCCCGCCGATCGCCGCGTCGTGCGGGCCGTCCGGGCAGTGCGGGTCCGGGGCGTCCGGATCACAGGAGAAGCGGCAACCGGGCACCACCGCGACCTCGGGCAGTTGGCCGGCGAGGGCCCGCACCATGGTCGACTTGGCGGTGCCCTTCTCGCCGCGCACGAGCACGCCACCGACCGCGGGCGAGACCGCGTTGAGGACGAGCGCCAGCCGCAGATCGGCCAGGCCCACGATCGCGGAGAACGGGTACGCGGCGCTCACCGGCGGGCTCCCGCGCCGGATATGCCGTCAGTTGTCACAAAGCACGCAGGCATGCGCCGTCGGCCTCCCTCGGGTGTCCACGCCCTGGTCGGTTGCGGAACCCGCGAACCGGGCCCCGGACAGCGGCAAGTCTCTGGCTCACGCCCGCCCGACGGCGCGCGTTCACAGTGGCGGGACCGCTCCGGGTTGCCGCACCGCGCCGCCTCTCTCGGACGTACCGGTGTCGAGGTGTGCCCGAACCCTCGTGGAGCACGCACATACCTCGACACCGGGCCCGAAGGTGCTCCGCGCGATACGCCGGATTCCTTCCCTGCTGTCGGCGACAGCCTCTCATACGCCCGAAAACGCGCCGCGGCCCCCGCCCGAGGACGGGGGCCGCGGTGGCCGCGAGTGTGCTCGGGAGACGTCCCGGGCGCGGGTCGGATCAGAACGCCGGGAGCACGTTGCCCTTGTACTCGTCGGCGATGTACTTCTTCACCTCGGGCGAGTTCAGCAGCTTGGCCAGCTTCTGCACGCGCGGGTCGTTCTCCTTGCCCTTCTTGACCACCAGGACGTTCGCGTAGGGGTTGTTCTCCGCCTTCTCCACCGCGATGCCGTCCTTGCCCGGGGTCAGCTTGGCGGTCAGCGCGTAGTTGCCGTTGATCACCGCGCCGTCCACGTCGTCCAGCGCGCGGGGCAGTTGGGCCGCCTCGATCGCCTTGAACTTGAGCTTCTTCGGGTTGTCCGCGATGTCCTTCTCGGTCGCCGTGGTGCCCGCGCCGTCCTTGAGCTTGATCACACCGTTGTCGGCGAGCAGCTTGAGCGCGCGACCACCGTTGGTGGCGTCGTTGGGGAACGCGATGGTCGCGCCCTCCTTGAGGTCGGCGAGCGACTTGACGTTCTTGGAGTAGAGGGCCAGCGGCTCCAGGTGCACCGGCACGACCGGGACCAGGGTGGTCTTCTTCTCCTTGTTGAACTCCTCCAGATACGGCTTGTGCTGGAAGAAGTTGGCGTCGACGTTGCCCTCGTCCAGGGCCGGGTTCTGCTGGGTGTAGTCGGCGAATTCCTTGACGTCCAGCTTCAGGCCCTCCTTCGCCGCGAGGTTGTCCTTGATGTACTTCAGGATCTGCGCGTGCGGGACGGCGGAGGCGGCGACCTTGAGCGGGTCGGAGGCGGACGAGCCCTTCTTGTCGTCGCTGCCGCAGGCGGCGAGACCGAGTCCGAGGGCGGCGACGGCGGAGAGGGCGACGAACTTGTCGATACGCACGAAGAGTGCCTTTCCGGGTGGTGCGGTGTACGCGGGCGGAATGCCTCGCGTCCTAACGGTGGGCGAGCCTGCGGGAGAGCAGATCGCCGAGGAATTGCACGAGTTGAACCAGGACGACGAGCACCGCGATGGTGACGAGCATCAGGTTCGTCTCGAAGCGTTGGTAGCCGTAGCGGATGGCCAGGTCGCCGAGGCCGCCGCCGCCGACCACGCCCGCCATCGCGGAGTAGCCGACGATCGCGACGATGGTCACCGTGATCGCGGAGATGATCGAGGGCACCGCCTCGCGCACGAGCACCTTGCGCACGATGGTGATCGTGCTCGCGCCCATCGACTGCGCGGCCTCGATCAGTCCCCGGTCCACCTCGCGCACCGCGGTCTCCACCAGCCGCGCGAAGAACGGGATGGCGCCCACGGTGAGCGGCACGATGGCGGCGTCGGTGCCGATCGTGGTGCCGGTCACCCAGCGGGTGAACGGGATCAGCGCGACCAGCAGGATCAGGAACGGGACCGAACGGCCCACGTTGACCACCAGGCCGAGCAACTTGTTCGCCGGCGCGAACGCGAGCGGACCGCCCCGGTCGGTGAGCACGAGCAGGAGCCCGATCGGCAATCCGATCAGCACGGTGATCAGCGTCGCGACGCCGACCATGTACAACGTCTCCTGGGTCGCGGTCTCCAGCAGCGGCCGCATCTCGGACCAGGTCATCTTCAGATCTCCTTGCCCGCGAGCGCCACGCCGTCGGCGGCGGCGACGTCGGCGTCCGACTCGATGGGGGTGGCCGGGCCCTCGTCGAGCACGTCGACCTGCAGGCCCTGCTCGCGCAGGTAGCCGATCGGCACCACGTTGTTCTCGAACGTGCCGTCCAGCGAGATCCGCATCCGGCCGATCTGCCGGCCACCGACGCTCTCCACAGCCGCGCCCAGCACGTTGACGTCCACGTTGTAGGTGCGCGCGAGGGTGGAGATGAACGGCTGCGCCGTCTCCTCGCCGCGGAAGGTGATGTCCACCACGGTGCGGCCCGCCGGCACGCCGGGCGGGCCCAGCGGGAACATCTCCCGGGCCAGCCGCGAGTCGGAACGGCCCAGCAGTTCAGCCACCGTCCCGGACTCGATGATCCGGCCGCCCTCCATCAGGGCCGCCGAGTCGCAGATGTTCTTGACCACGTCCATCTCGTGGGTGATCAGCAGGATGGTCAGGCCGAGCCGGTCGCGCAGGTCGCGCAGCAGCGCCAGGATCGAGCGGGTGGTCTCCGGGTCGAGCGCCGAGGTGGCCTCGTCGGACAACAACACCCGCGGCTCGGCGGCCAGCGCACGGGCGATGCCCACCCGCTGCTTCTGCCCGCCGGACAGTTGCGCGGGGTACGCCTTGGCGTGCTCGGCCAGCCCGACCAGATCGAGCAGTTCGCCGACCCGGCGGGCCCGGTCCCGGCGCGGGATGCCGGCGATCTCCAGCGGCACCGCGACGTTCCCGGCGACGGTACGACTGGAGAGCAGGTTGAAGTGCTGGAAGATCATCCCGATGCCGCGCCGTTCGGCGCGCAGCGCGCTCGCGGACAGCGCGGTCAGGTCGCGCCCGCCCACCTCGACCACGCCCGACGTGGGGCGCTCAAGCAGGTTCAGGCAGCGGATCAGGGTGCTCTTGCCGGCGCCGCTGCGGCCGAGCACGCCGAAGATCTCGCCTTCCCGCACCTGCAGGTCGACGTGGTCGAGCGCGGTCACCTGCCGTTCTCGGCTGCGATAGACCTTGCTCAGGGCAGTGGTACGGATCACCGTGAAGTCCTCGGGTGGATGCGCGTGCCGAATCGGGCCCGATCAGGGGCCGCGCGATTTCGTCACACAGGGGGGCGTGGCGGGGATGACACCGGGGGCGCGAAGCGCTCGGCCCGGGTGAGGGATCAGGCCCTCAAATCCTCAACAGCCACACATTCGACAGGTCCGACACGAACGGCACATGCAACGACAACCCATGGCGTCAGCCGCGGTGTCGGATGTGTGAGCCGTCGTGAACATGATCCGATTAAAGCAGACACCCACCCGGCAATGGAAATGTCATCCCGCCGGGCTGCCTGCGACCGGAACCGGCGAAGCCCCGGCGGCCATGGATTCCAAGGTCACCGGGGCTTCGGGGCCGCCGCGCGTCGCTTCGCGCGGCGCGGGTCGATCAGGCCGCGAGCACGGCCGTCTTGCGCAGGTAGACCAGGCTCAGCCGGGGGCTGATCTTCTCGATCCGGCCGGAGACGTAGCCGAGGCGCTCGTACAGGCGCAGGTTGTTCTCGCTGCGGTGACCGGTGAACAACTCGTACTCGGCCGCGTCGGCGAGCTTCTCCTCGATCGCGCGCAGCAGGCGGGTCCCGAGCATGTGCCGCTGCAGCCGGGGGTGCACGACCAGTTTGCCGATCCGGGCCACGCCGTCCTCGACGGTGCCGCGCACCGAGCCGACGACCTCGTCGCCCAGGCGTGCCACCAGGATGGTGTGCGTGTCGAACTCGGTGCGCAGGCTCTCCAGGCTCTGCGTCAGCGGCTCGATGCCGTAGTCGTTGTACAGGGCTGCTTCGCCCTGGTAACAGAGGTACTGAAGCTTGAGGATCTGCTCGGCGTCGGATACGTCCGCCGTGCCGATGCCTACGTTCTGCCCCATCGGATTGCTCCCCTGATCGCCCTGATCACCGTGCGGATGTGTGTGCCGCAGCGTCCTGTCACAGTGCCTTCGCAAAGGGGGAGGGTTGTCCCCTTTCGAACGCTCGCTTGAGCACTCGCTCGAACACTGCATTCGTCACTGTTCCACACGGCTTTTCCCGGTCTTCTACCCGGCCCTCACCTACGCGCAATCCGCCGTTCAGGCAACCGCTTCGGCCAACTGCCCTCGATCGAGTGATCGGCGGGTCGCTCGGTCGATCCGCTACAGGCCGGTGACCCGACGCACGACGCCCTCCTTGAGCGCCCGCACGGTCGAGAACGGCTCGGTGACCCGGTGCACCAGCAGGGTCAGGTGCGCGTCGGCGCCCACCACGTATCGCGATCTGGGCGACTTGACGGTGGCCGCCTCGACGATCGTGGCGGCCACCGTCTCCGGCTCGCTCCACAGCGGCTTCATGATCGAAAAGCCCAGGTCCATCCGCTGGAAGGCGGTCGCGAACGCCCCGCCGCGGTGCCGCTCGACGGCCTCGGCCATCTCGTCGGTGACACCGCTGCGGAAGCCGCCGGGCGAGACCACCACGACGTCGACCCCGGCGCCCGCCACCTCCACCCGCAGCGCGTCGGAGACCGCCTCCATCGCGTGCTTCCCGGCCTGATACCAGCCCAGCAGCGGGTAGTTGATCTGTCCGGCGAGCGAGGAGATCTGGATCACCCGGCCCCAGCCGCGCCCGCGCATGTGCGGAATGGCCAGTCGGGCCAGCCGCATCGGGCCGAACAGCGCGGTCTCCATCTGGTGTCGGGCGTCCTCCTCGGACACGTCCAGCACCGGCGCGAAGGAGGTGCCGCCCGCGTTGTTCACCAGGATGTCGGGGCGCACCTCCTCGATCACGTCCTTGCCGCCCGCCGCGTCGGTGATGTCCAAAAGCACGGTGCGCACCTCGACGCCGGCCGCGGCCGCCGCCTCGGCGACCGCCTCCGCCTTCGCCGCCGTGCGCACCGTGCCCACCGTGCGCACGCCCGCCGCGGCGAACGCGAGCACGGTGGCCAGCCCCAGGCCCGAGTTGGCCCCGGTGACCAGTGCCGTTCTGCTCACGCGCGACCCGCCTCGACGCCGGCGGCACGCGATCTCGGCTGCCCGCGGCGCGCGCCGGCGCCTTGGACCGGCTTGGCCGCGGCGCTCATGCTCGCGCCCTTGCCGGCCCGTGTGGGCGAGCCCGCATCCGACGCCCCGGCCACCCGGCCGCGCCGCGGCGGGAGCACCTTGACCACGGCCGGCTCGACTTCGCCTTCGGCTTCGGGCTCGGGCTCGGGCTCGGGCTCGACCGGGAGATCGTGCGCGTGCCGTGCCGGCGCGATCTCGTCGGCCGCCTTCAGCAGCAGGTTGAGCTGCTCGACGATGCTGTCGGCCAGCGCGAACGGGTCCGGCAGCGCCTCCTTGTCCGCGAGCACGCCGATGTCGATCCGGTCGTGGTAACTCATGCCGCCAATGAACAATCCGAAGCCGTCGGCGATGATTCCCATCGAATGAAATGCCTCCACCTTCTGCCCGTGGGCATACAGGGGCGTGCGCGGACCGGGCACGTTCGACACGGTGACGTTGCACAACGCGGGCAGCACGGACGCCAGTCGCGCGTCCCGGTACAGACCGCCCAGCAGGCCCAGCAGGGCCGGCGGCGGGGTCTCGGCCAGGCCGGTGAGCAACTCGCTGCCCATCGCGCTCTGTACGGCCTTGGCCGCGTCGGAGTTCTCGTGGATGCACAGCAGCCGTTCGGCGGGCTCCGCGACATCGGTGGCCAACCCCACGAGCATGCCGGTGATCAGGTTGCCGCCCGCCCGTTCGCCACCGTGCGTGGCGTCCACGGGCACCGTGGCGATCAGCTCCCGCTCGGGCAACTCGCCCAGCCCGTCGAGCTGTTCGCGTAGCGCTCCGGCCACGATCGCGAGCACGACATCGTTGACCTTGACCCCGAAGACGTTCTTGACCAGCTTGACGTCGGGCAACGACACGGTGCAGAACCCGTACGAACGCCGTTTGCCGATCGGCTCGTTGTACCGGGTCCTGGGCACGTTCAGCGGCAACGCCTGTGCCAGCCGCCCGGTCAGCGCGGCCTGCACGACACCCTGCCCCAGCCGCCCGAGTTGCCGACCCACCCGGACCGGGGTGCCGGCCAGCGAGAGCGCGCCCTCGCGCACCGCCTGCCAACCCTGCGGCGGTTCGATCACCTCGATCGGCGTGCCCACCGGAACCGGATCCACGTCGACCGGCGCGTGCGGATCCGCGTCGAAGAAGATCTCCTGCATGGCCGCGCCGGAACGGCCGTCGATGCACGCGTGATGCACCTTCCACAGATGCGCCACCCGCCCGTGCTCCAGGCCCTCGATGATCCACCACTCCCACAACGGTCGATCCCGCGGCAGCCGGTGTCGGTAGATCTCCTCGGCCATGGCGGTGAGTTCACGCCGGCCGCCCGGGGCCTCCAGGGTGGCCCGGCGCAGGTGGTTCGCCGGCTCGAAGTCGGGGTCCTCGACCCAGTGCGGTCGGGCCAGCCCCCACGGGCCCTGAACCAGTTTGCGTCCCAGCAGCGGCAGCCGGGGCAGCCGCGCGGCCAACGTGCGTTCGAAGGCCGCGTGGTCGACCCGGCCCCCGGTGTCGGAGGCGTCGACGATGGTCAGGCAGACCACGTGCGCCGGCCACTCCTGCGACTCCAGGGCCAGAAAAGCCGAATCCAGACCGGAGAGCTTCACCAGGTATTCCTCCTCCCGATGCCCGACGAGGTCAGGGCATCCTCGATGAAGCGGCGCGCCTCCCGGTTCCACACGGCTCCCAGGTGCGAGCCGCGGTACCAGCAGACGGATGGTTCCTCCCAGTGCTTCCAGAGCCGATACGCCTGCTGCGGAGTGGCCATGCGATCGGCCAGGCCGGCGTAGACGAAGCGGCGCTCCAACGGCACCCGAGGGGTGATCGCCAGCGGCGAGACCACCCGGTGGACCGTCTCGGCCTCGTCGCCGAGCAGGCCCGCCGCGCGCACCTCGCGCCTGATGTCCTCGGGCGCGTGATGCGACATCACCCACGCCATGTCGACCGAGGGGACGCCGACGATCACGCAGTCGAGTTCCTCCAGGCCCGCGACCAGGGCGGCGACGTACGCGCCGAGCGAGAGGCCGTGTACCGCGATCGGGGTGTCCCCCTGCCGGCGGATCCAGTCCAGGCAGCGGCGCACGTCCCACACGGCCTGGCCCAGGCCGTGCACGTTGCCGAGGTAGTCGAACGAGATGAACGGCGTGTCCTGGGCCCGCGCGGACTTGCGCGGCCCGTGCATCGGCAACACCGGGTGGATCACGTTGACGCCCAGTTCGCGGTGCAACCGCAGCGAGTGGAACGCGGTCAGGTCGCCCGGACGCCCCATGCCGAAGCCGTGCAGGTTCACCAGCCACGGCCGCGGCTTGCCGGGGTGACGCAGCACATACGCCCACACCCGCTGGTTCGCGCCCGCCGCCTGCCACCGGGTGGCGCCCGGCACGCCCGCCCAGGGCACGTATTCGCTGTCGAAGGCGAGCTGTTCGTACCCGATCGTGCCGTAGAGCCTGCCCCGCACCACCGGATCGATCAGCGCCGGCGGCCGGGGATGGAACAGGGTCGGGTCGTCCAGATAGGTCTCGGCGCGGAACTTGTGCACCGCGTCGGTAATTTCCTCGCGGATGCGCCGGGCGTCGTCGGGATCCGGCGAGAGCCGACCGGTCGCCAGCAGCGCGACCACGACCTCGTCCAGGAAGGCCGCGTAGACCAGCCCCGGCGTGGGAAACACGGTCGGCATGTCCGGATAGTGGCGGCGTTCGGCCCGCAGCGAGCGCACATACGAGCGCACGCCGAATCCCACGGATTGCGGCACGCTGCGCAGCAGCCCGCCGATCGGCAGCTCCGAGAGCATGGAAGCGGACTTCGCAGCCTCGAAACGTATGCGGCGCAGGTGATCGAGCACGCCGATCCCTCCCCTCGATCAGGGCCGACCCTAGTACGCGACGCACGGAGCGAACACGGTCAATCGCGTTTGGTAACAGCGATTTCACATATGGGACTGGAACCTCGACTTCCGCTCACATCCGCGCAACAGGCGCGAAACCGACTGCAATTCGTCCCTGGGCACGACCGCCGATTCCCGACATGCCGATGGGCCCGCTTCCTCCCCCCGGAGAATGCGGGCCCATCGTCTCAGCTCGAACGCGGCGCCGTGGTGTTACACGCCGGCCCACTTGCGCTGGGCGGCCAAGTCCAGCCGAATCTCCGCGAGTTGCTCGGCGACCCGGACCGGGGCGGTGCCACCGCGCCCGTCCCGCGAGGCCACCGAACCGGCCACGGTCAGCACCGAGCGCACCTGCGGGGTCAACTCCGGCGAAATCTCCGCGAGTTGCTCATCCGTCAGGTCCCACAGTTCGAGCCCACGCGGCTCGCAGTACTTCACACAGGCGCCCGCCACGTCGTGCGCGACCCGGAACGGCGTGCCTTGACGAACCAGCCACTCGGCGATGTCGGTGGCGAGCGAGAACCCGGCCGGAGCCAACTCCGCCAGCCGCTCCCGGTGGAAGGTCAGCGTGGCGATCATCCCGGTGAACGCCGGGAGCAGGACCTCGAGCGTGTCGCACGAGTCGAAGACCGGCTCCTTGTCCTCCTGGAGGTCGCGGTTGTAGGCCAGCGGCAACGCCTTGAGCGTGGCCATCAGCCCGGTCAGGTTGCCGATCAGCCGCCCGGACTTGCCGCGCGCGAGCTCGGCGATGTCCGGGTTCTTCTTCTGCGGCATGATCGAGGACCCGGTGGAGAAGGCGTCGTCCAGGGTCACGAAGGAGAACTCCTTCGTGTTCCAGATGATGATCTCCTCGGCCAGCCGGGACAGGTTCACCCCGAGCATCGCGGTGACGAACGCGAACTCGGCCGCGAAGTCGCGCGAGGCGGTGCCGTCGATCGAGTTCGCCGCGGACGCGGAGAAACCCAGGTCGCGGGCCACCGATTCGGGGCTGAGGCCGAGCGAGGAACCCGCGAGCGCACCCGAGCCGTACGCGGACACGTCCGCGCGCCGGTCCCAGTCGCGCAGCCGGTCGGCGTCGCGAGCGAACGCCTGCACGTGCGCGAGCAGGTGGTGCGCGAGCAACACCGGCTGGGCGTGCTGGAGGTGGGTGCGGCCCGGCATGACGGCGTCCGGGTGCGCGGCGGCCTGTTCGACCAGCGCCTCCTGGAGGTCGGCCAGCAACCGGCCCAGGATCCGGGCGTGCTCACGCAGGTACATCCGGCCCAGGGTGGCGATCTGGTCGTTGCGCGAGCGGCCCGCGCGCAACTTGCCGCCCAGGTCCGGGCCCAGGATTTCGAGCAGGCCGCGCTCCAGCGCGGTGTGCACGTCCTCGTCCGCGATGGTGGCGACCAGGTCACCGGACTCGACCTTGGCTTCCAGCGTGTCCAGGCCGGCGAGCATCCGGGTCAGCTCGTCGTCGGTGAGCAACTCGGCCGCGTGCAGCACCCGGGCGTGCGCGCGCGAGCCGGCGATGTCGTACGGCGCGAGCCGCCAGTCGAAGTGCACGCTGGCGGAGAGCAGGGCGAGGGCTTCGGAGGGGCCGCCGGAGAAACGGCCACCCCACAGGCTCACCCGATCGGGGTTGTTGGTCACGAGTGATCGTTGTCCCGTCGTGCGGCGATCTTGCTGGACAGGCCGAACAGTTCGATGAAGCCCTTGGCCTGCGACTGGTCGAACGTGTCGCCGGTGTCGTAGGTGGCCAGGTCGAAGTCGTAGAGCGACTGGTCGCTGCGCCGACCGGTGACCACGGCCCGCCCACCGTGCAGGGTCATCCGGATGTCGCCGGACACGTGCCGGTTGGCCTCGGCGATGAAGCCGTCCAGGGCCCGCTTGAGCGGGGAGAACCACAGGCCGTCGTAGACCAGCTCGGCCCAGCGCTGCTCGACGGTCCGCTTGTAGCGGGCCAGTTCGCGCTCGACGGTGACGTTCTCCAGCTCCTGGTGCGCGGTGATCAGCGCGATCGCGCCCGGCGCCTCGTAGACCTCGCGGCTCTTGATGCCCACGAGCCGGTCCTCGACCATGTCGATCCGGCCGATGCCCTGGAAGCCGGCCCGCCGGTTCAGCTCCTCGATCGCCTGGAGCATGCCGACCGCGCGACCGTCGATGGCGACCGGCACGCCGTGCTCGAAGGTGATCACGACCTCGTCCGCCTCGCGCGGGGTGGCCGGGTTCTGGGTGTACTCGTACACGTCCTCGATCGGCGCGTTCCAGATGTCCTCCAGGAAGCCGGTCTCCACGGCCCGCCCGAAGACGTTCTGGTCGATCGAGTACGGCGACTTCTTGCTGGTGGCGATCGGCAGGTTCTTCGCCTCGGCGAAGGCGATCGCCTTGTCCCGGGTCATCGCGTAGTCGCGGACGGGGGCGATGCACGTGAGGTCGGGCGCCAGCGAGGAGATGCCGACCTCGAACCGGACCTGGTCGTTGCCCTTGCCGGTGCAGCCGTGCGCGACCGTGCCGGCGCCGTGCTTGCGCGCGGCGGCGACCAGGTGCTTGACGATCACCGGGCGCGAGAGCGAGGACACCAGCGGGTAGCGGTCCATGTACAGGGCGTTGGCCCGGATCGCCGGCAGGCAGTAGCCCTCGGCGAACTCGTCGCGGGCGTCCGCGACCTCGGCCTCGACCGCGCCACAGGCCAGCGCCCGCTTGCGGATGATGTCCAGATCCTCGCCGTTCTGGCCGACGTCGACGGCCACCGCGATGACCTCGGCGCCGGTCTCCTCGGCAATCCACTGGATACACACGGAGGTGTCGAGACCTCCGGAGTAGGCGAGTACGACGCGCTCGGTCACGAGCGTGCTCCTTCGAATGAGTGGTCGGGCAGATGTGCTGCGGTGTTTCGCCGGAGCCGAGCGCTCGAGCGGGGTGCGGAAGTACGGGAGTGCACAGGTACGGGTGGGCCGGGTCCGGGCCGGCTACGCCTTGTTCTCGGCGAGCGCCAGCAGGTGGGCGGCCAGCGCCGCGCCTCCCTCGGGGTCGCGCGAGACCATCAGGATGGTGTCGTCGCCGGCGATGGTGCCCAGGATCAGCCGGGACTCGGCGTGATCCATCGCCGAGGCCAGGAACTGGGCCGCCCCGGGAGGGGTGCGCACCACCACGAGGTTGCCCGACGCCTCGGCCGACACCAGCAGTTCGCCGGCCAGCCGGGACAACCGTCCCTCGACCGCGGACTCCTCGAGCGGCGCGCGGGGGGTGCGGTCGCCGCCTTCCGCCGGTACGGCGTAGATGAGCGAGCCCTCGCCGTCGCGGATCTTGACCGCGCCGAGCTCGTCCAGGTCCCGGGAGAGCGTGGCCTGAGTGACGGCCAGGCCGTCCTCGGCGAGCAGTCGGGCGAGTTGGTTCTGCGACCGGACCCCGTTCCGGGTCAGGATGTCGACGATCCGCCGGTGTCGGGCGATCCGGGTGCTGGGCACCGCGTACACGCCCTCGACCGGGGTCGCTTCACTGCTCTGCTCGCTGCTCATGGGACGACCTCGCCTAGCGTCGGACTCGTCGTCGTCGGATGTCGGTCACGGTGTTCCTCCGGCGGGTGCGGCGGCGAGGCCGGCGTCCAGGATGGCGGGCAGGGCTCCGAGCAGCGCGTCCACGTCCGCGTCGTCGACGACGAGCGGCGGGGCGAGCCTGACCCGGGTGGGCACGGCGGCGTTGACGAGGAAGCCCGCGTCCTGCGCCGCCTTTTGCACGACCGGCGCCACCGGTGCGGTGAGCACGATACCGATCAACAGGCCGGCTCCGCTGACCCGGGCGACCAGCGGATGGGCGATCTTTTCGATCCCCGCCCGAAGTTGCTCGCCCAGGCGCGCCGAACGCCCGCACAGGTCCTGGTCCTCGATGGTGTCCAGCACCGCGAGCGCCGCGGCGCAGCACACCGGATTGCCGCCGAACGTCGTGCCGTGTTGGCCGGGCCGAAACAGCTCCGCCGCCGCGCCGAACGCCACACAGGCGCCGATCGGCAGGCCGCCGCCCAGGCCCTTGGCCAGGGTGACCACATCCGGCTCGATGCCCAGCGGCTGGTGCGCGAACCAGGCGCCGGTGCGGGCTATGCCGGTCTGGATCTCGTCCAGGATCAGCAACGCGCCGTGCGCGGCGGTGATCTCCCGGGCCGCGACCAGGTAGCCCTCACCGGGCATGACCACGCCGTTCTCGCCCTGGATGGGCTCCAGGATCACCGCGGCCGTCTGCGGACCGACCGCGGCGCGCAGCGCCTCGATGTCGCCGTAGGGCACGAAGTCGACACCGCCGGGCAGCGGGGCGAACGGCTCGCGCTTGGCCGGCTGGCCGGTCATCGCCAGCGCGCCCATGGTGCGGCCGTGGAAGCCGCCCTCGGCCGCGATGATCTGCGGCCGGCCGGTGCGCCGGGCGAGCTTGAACGCGGCCTCGTTGGCCTCGGCGCCCGAGTTGCCGAAGTAGACCCGGCCGGGGCGGCCGAACAGGCCGAGCAGCCGTTCGGCGAGCGCGACCGGCGGCTCGGCGATGTAGAGGTTGGACACGTGGCCCAGCCGGCCGAGCTGCTCGCTCACCGCGGCGGCGATCGCCGGGTGGGCGTGGCCGAGCGAGTTGACCGCGATGCCGCCGAGGAAGTCGACGTAGGTGTTGCCCTCGCTGTCCACGACCCGCGTCCCAAAGCCGCTGACCAGCTCGATCGGGGGTGTGCCGTAGTTGTTCATCAGCGACTCGTTCCACCGCCGCGTCAGTGCGCCGGTCCCGGTGGTCGTCATGCCGTCCCCTCCGCCTGGTGGTCGTCCTGTCCGGCGAAGGCGCCGGCCTGCCGGGCCGGGACCACCATGGTCCCGATCCCCTCGTCGGTGAACACTTCCAGCAACAGCGAGTGCGCGACCCGCCCGTCCAGGACGTGCGCGGCGGGCACCCCGGCCCGCACCGCCCGCAGGCATGCCTCCATCTTGGGGAGCATGCCGCTGGACAACGTCGGCATCAGCGTCGCCAACTCGTCGGCGTCCAGGCGCGATATCACCTCGTCGCTGGTGGGCCAGTTCGCGTACAGGCCCTCGACGTCGGTGAGCACGACCAGTTTCTCCGCGCCCAGCGCGACCGCCAGCGCGGAGGCCGCGGTGTCCGCGTTGACGTTGTAGACGTGCCCGTCGGCGCCGCGGGCGATCGAGGAGATCACCGGGATGCGGTTGTCCTGCAGCAGCGCCTTGATCGCGCCGGGGTCGACCTCGACGATGTCGCCGACCAGGCCGATGTCGACCGCTTCGCCGTCCACGATCGCGTGCCGCTTCTCGGCGGTCATCGTGTGCGCGTCCTCGCCGGTCATGCCGACCGCGAACGGGCCGTGGTCGTTGATCAGGCCGACTATCTCGCGCTGTACCTGGCCCGCGAGCACCATGCGCACCACGTCCATCGCCTCGGGCGTGGTCACCCGCAGGCCGCCCGCGAACGAGGACTCGATGCCGAGTCGGTCCAACTGCGCGCTGATCTGCGGGCCGCCGCCGTGCACGATCACCGGGCGCAGCCCGGCGAAGCGCAGGAACACCAGGTCCTGCGCGAAGGCGCGCTTGAGGGCGTCGTCGACCATGGCGTTGCCGCCGAACTTGATCACCACGGTCTTGCCGTAGAAGCGCTCCAACCACGGCAGCGCCTCGATCAGCGTGCGCGCCTTGGTCAGTGCCGCGTTGTTGCGCCCCTGTTTGCCGGCCGATTCCGTCCGCATCCCGCTCCCCCTCGTCTGGCTGCCCGTACCGGTCATGACGAGTAGGCCGAGTTCTCGTGGACGTAGTCGGCCGTGAGGTCGTTGGTCCACACGGTCACCGCGGCCTCGCCCGCGTTCAGCCTGGCCACGATGTGCGTCTCGCGCGGGGTCATGTCGACCAACTCGCGGTCCTCGCCCACGAAGCCGTCCCGGCACACCCATACGCCGTTGAACGCGACGTCGAGCCTATCCGGGTCGAAGGCCGCCGCGGTGGTGCCGATCGCGGCCAACACCCGGCCCCAGTTGGCGTCCTCACCGTGCACGGCGCACTTGAACAGGTTGTTCCGGGCGATCGAACGGGCCACCTCCAGCGCGTCCGCCTCGGTCGCGGCGTCCACGACGTCGATCCGGATGTCCTTGCTCGCGCCTTCGGCGTCGCCGATGAGCTGCCGGGCCAGATCCCCGGCGACCGTGCGCACCGCCTCGGCGAACGCGGCCGGGTCGGGCTCGACGCCGCTGGCCCCGGAGGCCATCAGCAGCACGGTGTCGTTGGTGGACATGCAGCCGTCGGAGTCGATCCGGTCGAACGTGGTGTGCGTGGCGCCGCGGAGCACCGCGTCCAGCGCCTCGGCGTCGACCGCGGCGTCGGTGGTGAGCACCACGAGCATCGTGGCCAGGCCCGGCGCGAGCATGCCCGCGCCCTTGGCCATGCCGCCGACCGTCCAGCCCGCGGGGTCGGTGACGACGGACTGCTTGTGCACGGTGTCGGTGGTCTTGATCGCGATCGCCGCGTCCTCGCCGCCGTCCGCGCTCAGCGCCGCGGCGGCCTTGGCCACGCCCGGCAGCAGCTTGTCCATCGGCAGTTGCAGGCCGATCAGCCCGGTGGAGGCCACCACGATCTCGCCCGCGTTGAGCCCGAGCAGCTCGGCGACCCGTTCGGCGGTGGCGTGCGTGTTGCGAAAGCCCTCGGTGCCGGTGCACGCGTTGGCGCCGCCGGAGTTGAGCACCACCGCCTGCACCTGGCCGGCCTTGACCACCTGCTCCGACCACACCACCGGTGCGGCCTTGACCCGGTTCGAGGTGAACACGGCCGCGCCGGCGATCGAGGGGCCGTCGTTGACGACCAGGGCCACGTCCGGCAGGCCGGTGCTCTTGAGGCCCGCGGCCACGCCCGAGGCCCGGAAGCCCTTTGCTGCGGTGACGCTCACGGCGCTACCCCCGTCTTGGTCAGTCCCAGGTCCTCGGCCAGTCCGAGGGCGATGTTGGTGCTTTGAATCGCGCCGCCGGCGGTGCCCTTGGCGAGGTTGTCGATCGCGCCGACCACGACCAGCCGGCCGGCCCGCTCGTCGACGGTGACCTGCAACACGGCGGTGTTCGCGCCGTAGACCATCGCGGTCGCCGGCCACTGTCCCTCGGCCAGCAGGTGTACGAAGGGCTCGTCGGCGTAGGCCGCGCGGTACGCCGCGCGCACCGCCTCGGCGCTCACGCCGGGCTTGAGCCGGGCGGTGCAGGTGGCCAGGATGCCGCGCGACATCGGCACCAGGGTCGGGGTGAAGGACACCGTGACGTCCGCGTCGGTGACCGCGCGCAGGCCCTGGATGATCTCCGGGGTGTGCCGGTGCACGCCGCCCACGCCGTAGGCGCTCGCGGAGCCCATCACCTCGCTGCCGAGCAGGTGCGTCTTGGGCGCCTTGCCCGCTCCGGAGGTGCCCGAGGCGGCCACCACGACCCAGTCGGGTTCGACCAGGTCGGCGGCCAGCGCGGGCACCGTGCACAGCAGCGACACGGTCGGGTAGCAGCCCGGCACCGCGATGCGTTTGGTGTTCGCCAGCGCGGCCCGGCCGCCCGGCAGCTCGGGCAGTCCGTACGGCCATGTCCCGGCATGGGAGGATCCGTAGAATTCTTCCCAGTCCGTCGCCTCCCGCAGGCGGTAGTCCGCACCGCAGTCCACCACGAGCACGTCCGCGCCCAGTTGCGCGGCCAGCGCGCCGGACTGTCCGTGCGGCAGGGCCAGGAAGACCACGTCGTGCCCGGCGAGGTTCTCGGCGGTGGTCTCGGCGAGCACGCGGTCGGCCAGCGGCAGCAGGTGCGGTTGCAACTCGCCCAGGCGTCGGCCCGCGTTGGATCCCGCCGTGAGCGTGCCGATCTCGATCTCCGGGTGCGCGAGCAACAGGCGCAGGATTTCTCCGCCCGCGTAGCCACTCGCCCCGGCCAGTGCCGCCTTGGCCCCCATACCGCCTCCTCGTGAGGAGCATGACTATACGGAACTACGAATCTCTATGCAAGTACGGTGGGTGACCGCCCGGCCGGACCCACCCCGCGTCGTTCCGGCAAGCCTGCCGCCGGTCGCGCCACCCCAGTAGGGCGTAGGCCGGTGCGTTAGGATCAGCCGACTTCGGATACGCGCCCCCCAGTGGGCAGTCGACCGCCGGCGGGACGGCAGCGACGCGCAGCAGACGGCGGGCGCCCCCGCCCAGGAAACGAACGAGACCACGTGACCCCTCCCCCCGGCACCTCCGGGCCCGCCGGCGCCGCCAGCGCCACCGGCTCGGACCTACAGTCCTCGACCGGCGAGCCGCGATCGGCTCCCGAGGCGGACCCGGCGCAATCCCCGGACGGCTCGGTCGAGACGTCCCCGGCGCGCCCTCGACTCGCCCGCGTCCCGTTGCCGGACCTGCTCGCGCTGGGACTGCCCACGCTGGTGTTCGCGATCATGGGATGGCACCAGCGCTGGATCACCGACGACGGCCTGATCTTCACCCGCGCGGTCCGCGAGATCCTGGCCGGCAACGGCCCCGTGTACAGCTCGGGCGAACGCATCGAGACGTCCACCAGCACCCTGTGGCAATGGCTGCTCGCGCTGCTCGGCCGGCTCACCCCGTTCGACTACGCCCCCACCGCCGTCTACGCCGGTCTGATCCTGGCCGTCGCCGGCCTGTGGCTGTCCCTGGACGGCACCCGCCGACTCTTCCGCGGCATGGCCGTCACCCGCCTGCTGCTGCCCGCCGGCGTGCTCGTGTTCATCGCCGTCCCCTCGGTGTGGGACTTCGCCACCGCGGGCATGGAGACCGGCCTGATCCTGTTCTGGATCGGCCTGTCCTGGTGGTTCCTGATCGGCACCTGGCTGCGCCCGGTCGACACCCACACCACCCGCCGCACCCTGGCCCTGTCCCTGTGGTTCGGCCTGGGCCCGCTGGTCCGCCCCGACCTGGGCCTGACCATGGTGATCCTGCTCGTCGCCCAGTTCCTGCTGATCGGCGCGCGCTGGCCCAAGGGCCTGGCGATGCTGGCGTGCGCCGGCTTCCTGCCCGCCGCGTACGAGATCTTCCGGATGGGCTACTACGGCCTGATCTTCCCGATGCCCGCGCTCACCAAGGAGGCGTCGGGCTCGCTGTGGGGTCGCGGCTGGGACTACCTGACCGACTACATGCGGCCGTACCACCTGTGGATCCCGATGATCCTGATCCTGGCCGCCGTCGGCCTCGCCCTCACCCGGCGCCGCCCCGCCGACCGCCGCACCTGGATCGTCGTCGCCACCCCGCTGGTCGCGGCCCTGGGCCAGACCGTCTACGTGCTCAAGGTCGGCGGCGACTTCATGCACGGCCGGATGTGGCTGCCGATCCTGCTCCTGGTGCTGCTCCCGTTCCTGCTCGCCCCGCTGGACCGGCTGGTCACCCCGGCGATCGTGCTCGTCGCGGCCTGGGCCGTGGTCTGCGGCACCACACTGCGCTCGGGCGTGATCACCACGCCCGCCCCCAACGGCCACGGCAACCAGGTCTGGAACGAACGCGACACCTACGCGGCCTGGACCCGGACCGACAACCCCACCACCGAGGAAGCGCACATCCGGACGCTGCCGACGATAGAAGAGGCGTTCCGCAACGAGAAGGCGACCGGAGAGCGTCTGTTGTTCGTGGACCCGAACTACATGCAGATCCCACCGCTGCCGCTGCGTCGCGATCTGCCGTTCGACAAGGGCCTGGTCATCGGTCGCCTGGGCGTGGGCGGCTCGATCACCCCGCTCGGAGGTGTCGTGGTCGACGTGTGGGGTCTGTCCAACACGGTCGGCGCGCACATCACCGAGACCCAACACACCGCCGCGGGTCACAAGAAGCTGCTGCCGTTCGCCTGGAACGTCGCGCTCTACGTCGACCCCTCGGGCGACGCGCTGGTCCCGGAGAAGGCCGCGACCGCCGAGCAGATCCGGGCCGCCCGGGCCGCGCTGCGGTGCGGCGACCTGGCGGAGCTCGTCGACTCGGTCAGCGAGCCGATGTCCGCGTCGCGCTTCTGGAAGAACCTGACCGGCGCCGCGGGCCGCACCGACCTGCGGATTCCGGCCGACCCGATCGAGGCCGAGAAGAAATTCTGCGCGTCCTCCTGAGCCCGCCATCGGCACGGCGGGCGTTCAACAGTGGTTATGGTGTGGTCGGCCCGCCCGCCCCGTCTGGAGTCAACGAACCATGAGCCTCGTGAGTGTGCTGTCCGGGCGCTCCGGGCCGCGGGCCGATCCCGCGACGGACGGCCCGCAGCCCCGCGGCATCACCCGCTGGAACACCGCGATGGTGCTGGTGCCCACGCTGATCCTGCTGGTCCTGGGCTGGCATCGACGCTGGATCAGCGACGACGGCCTGATCTTCACCCGCACGGTCCGGCAGATCCTGGCCGGCCACGGCCCCGTGTTCAACGTCGGCGAACGCGCCGAGGCGTCCACGAGCACGCTGTGGCAGTGGCTCCTGGTCCTGACCTCGTGGATCACCCAGATGGACGTGGGGCGGCTCGCGGTCCACCTGGGCCTGCTGTGCACCACCGCCGGCTACGCGCTGGCCCTGCACACCACCCGCCGGCTGCACACCCGCAGCACCCGGACGGTCCCGCTGGTCCCGCTCGGCGTGATCGCCCTGCTCGCGCTGCCGCCGGTGTGGGACTTCGCCACCTCCGGCCTGGAAACCGGCCTGACCACCCTGTGGACCGCCGGCTGCTGGTGGCTCCTGGTCCGCCTCCCCCACGACCCCCGCGCCCGCGTCACCTACGGTCTGGCCTTCCTGGCCGGGCTGGGCCCGATGGTGCGGCCCGACCTGGCGATCGCCACACTCGGCTTCCTGATCGCGCTCGCCATCGTCCGCCGCCCGCGCGTCCCGCACACCCTGGGCCTGCTCGGCACCGCGTTCACCGTGCCGCTGCTGTACGAGATCTTCCGCATGGGCTACTACGGCGTGCTGCTCCCGCTGCCCGCCGTGACCAAGGAGGCATCCGCGGCCGACTGGTCCCGCGGCTGGAACTACGTCCGCGACCTGACCGACCCGTACCACCTGTGGATCCCGCTGGTCGTGCTCGTGGCCGTGGCGATCGGCCGATCGCTGCCCCGCCTGCGCGACCCCGCCGGCGTGGGCGCCCGGCTGCGGGCGATCGACCGCGCGGGCCGGGCCCGGATCACCGTGTTCGCGGTACCCGTGCTGTGCGGTCTGGCGATGCTGCTCTACGTGGTCCGCGTCGGCGGCGACTTCATGCACGCCCGGATGTTGCTGCCGGGACTGTTCATGCTGCTCCTGCCGATCCTGCTGGTCCCCGCGAACCGGCTCGCGATCCCGGCGGCCACCGTCCTGGTGGGCTGGGCCGCGGTCTGCGCGATCAGCTTCCGGGTGCCCTACGAGGGCATCGGCCCCCGCGGCATCGCCGACGAACGCGCCTTCTACGTCAGCGCGCTCAAGGTCGCCAACCCGGTCACCGCGTACTCCTACGTGGCCAACTACCCGCGCTTCCCGGCCGCCGCGAACGCCGCCCGCACCGACCACACGCACGTGATCGTCTACCCCTGGTACGACGGCTTCTACGTCACCGCGCTCGACCCGAACCTGCCCGCCCCGGTCGCCACCGTGTGGTCCAACCTGGGCATGAACGGCGCCAACACCCCGCTCGACGGCGTCTCCGTGGACATCCTGGGCCTGGCCTATCCGCTCGCCGCACACGTCGAACTCACCACCCGCGGCCGCCCCGGCCACGAGAAGTCGCTCGACATCGCCTGGGTCTTCGCCCAGTACGCCGCCCCCGACGCGATCCTGCCCCCGGGCATCGACCCGATCCGGGTCAAGGCCGCCCGCTACGCCCTCACCTGCGGCGACGCCAACCGGGGCAAGCTCAAGGAACTCCAGGACTCGGTCCACGAGCCGATGTCCTGGAGCCGCTTCAAGAAGAACTTCACCGGCGCCCTCGACCGCACCTCGTTCCGCTTCCCGAGCAACCCGGTCGATGCCGCCAAGGAAATCTGCGGCATCGACGTCCTCGCCAAGGACGTGCTCCCCGCGGACAACCCCAACCGCTGACCCCACCCGCGCGGCGCCGGCCTCACCCCCCGCTCACCCCCGAGATCGCACCGTCACGTCGTCGACCCGCGAATCCACCGGCAACATCAGTGTCGACAACACCACACCGGCCACCGTCACCGGATCGCTGTAACGCTCGCGCTCGAACACCGCGCCCTCCTGCTCCCGCACCGCACGCTGCATCGCCGTCGCCGTCCGCCCCGGATACACGCTGGTCACCCGCAGCGCCGGCTCCTCCTCCCGCAGCCCGTCGGCCAACGCCTTCAGCGCGTGCTTGCTCGCCGAATACGCCGCCCAGCCCGCGTTCGTCCGCAGCCCCGCCCCGCTGTTGAGCAAAACCACGCCGGCCCGCCCGCGCCGCAACGCCGGCAACAACACCCGCGTAACCTCCGCCACCGCGACCACGTTGACGGTCAGTGTGCGCGACCACACGTCCGCGGCCGTCTCCGCCACCGTGCCCAGTTCCGCGATACCCGCACTGTGCACCAGGCCCGCGAACGTCTCCTCGGCAAGCGGCGCAAGCGCGTCCGCGATCGTCTCGGGACGCTCCAGGTCCGCGACCACGGTCCGCACCCCGGGCCCGGCCAACTCCGCGGCCCGCCGCTGCGACCGCACGATCGCGACCAGGTCGTGGCCGCCCTCCCGCAACAGGCGGGCGATCTCCGCGCCGATACCACTGCCTGCACCGGTGATCACGTAAGTACTCATCCCGCCACCCTACGAGGTGCGCGAGCACCGGGACCGACGTTCTCGTCCGGTCTCGTGCGGCCTCACCCGCCCGACTGGAGCCCGCCGACCGATGACCCTGACC
The DNA here is from genome assembly GCF_040629175.1 of Embleya sp. NPDC005971. Taxonomy (NCBI): domain Bacteria; kingdom Bacillati; phylum Actinomycetota; class Actinomycetes; order Kitasatosporales; family Streptomycetaceae; genus Embleya; species Embleya sp. NPDC005971. Next base: position 218,604 of record NZ_JBEXUX010000003.1, read on the forward strand.
ACCACCCTCCCCGGACACGGCCCACCCCCCGCCGATCCGGCCGCCCCGCACCCCGACCGGCCGGCACCCGCGGCCACCCGCTGGAACCTCGCGATGGTGCTGCTGCCCGCCGTGTTCGTCGCCGTGGTGGGCGGCCGACGCAGTTGGCTGTGCGACGACGGCCTGATCTTCACCCGACCGGTCCGGCAGATCCTGGCCGGCCACGGCCCCGTGTTCAATCCCGGCGAGCGCGCCGAGGCGGCCACCGGCACGCTGTGGCAGTGGCTGCTGGTGGCCGGCACCCGACTCAGCGGCCAGGACCCCGCGCCGCTGGCCGTGCGGCTGGGCCTGCTGTGCAGCGTGATCGGCTGGTTCCTGGCCGCCGACGCCGCCCGCCGACTGCACCGGACCAGGCCCGGCAGCGCCTTCCTGCTCCCGTGTGGCGCGCTGATCCTGCTCGCGCTCCCGCCGGTGTGGGACTTCGCCACCTCCGGCCTGGAAACCGGCCTGACCACCCTGTGGACCGCCGGCTGCTGGTGGCTCCTGGTCCGCCTCCCCCACGGCCCCCGCGCCCGCACCGCGTACGCCCTGGCCCTGCTCGCCGGCCTGGGCCCGCTGGTCCGCCCCGACCTGGCCGTCGCCGGCGCCGGCTTCCTGATCGCGCTCGCCCTCCTGCACCGTCCCCGGGCAGGCCGCGCACTCGCCCTGCTCGGCACCGCCGGCGCGCTCCCACTGGCCTACGAGATCTTCCGGATGGGCTACTACGGCGTCCTGCTCCCCCTCCCCGCGATCACCAAGGAGGCCACCGCCGCCGATTGGCCCCGGGGCTGGGCCTACGTCCGCGACCTGACCGACCCGTACCACCTGTGGCTGCCCGCGCTGGTACTGGCCGGCCTCGCCGCAGCCGCCGCCGTCGGCCGACCGCGCCCCGTCGGACCCGACCGACCCGCCGATCGCAGCCGACGCATCCTGTACGCCACACCCGTGTTGTGCGGCCTGGTGATGCTGCTCTACGTGGTCCGCGTCGGCGGCGACTTCATGCACGGCCGGATGTTGCTCCCGGGCCTGTTCCTGCTGCTCCTGCCGATCCTGCTGGTCCCCGCGAGCCGACTCGCGGCACCCGCCGTCGGCGCCCTGCTGGCCTGGTCCCTGCTGACCGCGACCGTCTTCCGGGTGCCCTACGCCGGCATCGGCCCGAGCGGCATCGCCGACGAACGCGGCTTCTACACGTCCGTCCTGGGCGTCGCCAACCCGGTCACCGCCGACGCGTTCGTCAACGGCTTCCCCGGCTTCCCGACGATGATCCAAGGCCCGCATCCGGAATATCGACACACCCTGGTCGACCGATCGCCGACCCACTCCTTCGTGGTCCCGCTGCGCCCGGACCTGCGCGCGTCGATCGTGGCGATATGGCCCTCGCTGGGCATGAACGGCGCCGCCACCCCCGTGACCGGCATCGCGCTCGACGACCTCGGCCTGGCCTATCCGCTCGGCGCACACATCCGACTGACCACCCGGGGCCGACCCGGACACGAGAAGCGGATCGACCCGGCATGGGTGCTGGCCGAATACGCCGACCCGGCCGCGCCCGCACCCCCGGGCATCGACCCGATCCGGATCGCCGCCGCCCGCTACACCCTCACCTGCGGCCCGACCGACCGCGGCCGACTCAAGGAACTGCGCGACTCGGTGCACGCCCCGATGACCTGGCGGCGCTTCACCACCAACCTGATCGGCGCGGTGGACCGCACGGCCTTCCGCTTCCCCGACGACCCGATCGCCGCCGCCCGCCGCATCTGCGGCGTCGACGTCCTGAAACCGGGCGTCCTCCCCACCCCGCCACCCCCGACCGCGACCACGACCCCGCCCTGAACCCGGAAGCGGCCCGCACCCCAGAAGGAGTGCGGGCCGCATCCGACCGTCCACGAGCGCGTCACGCCCCGCGCAGTACCGCCCCGGTCCGCTCGGTCGCCAGCGCCACCGCCGCGTCGCGCGCGGCCGTCGCCTCCTCGACCGTCAGCGTGCGGTCCGTCGCCCGGAAACGCAGCGCGTAGGCCAGCGACTTGCCGCCCTCGGCGATCTGCGCACCGGTGTACACGTCGAACAGTCGCACCGACTCCAACAACGCGCCCGCGCCCTCGACCAGCGCCGCCTCCACGCTCGCGGCCGGCACCGAGGCGTCCACGACCAGCGCGACGTCCTGCGTGGCCACCGGGTACGAGGAGATGTGGCCCGCCTGCGGCAGGTGTTCCCCGTCCAGGTCCGCGGTCAGCAGATCCAGGTCCAGTTCCATCGCGGCCACCCGCTCGGGCAGGTGCAGCGTCTTGAGTACCCGGGGGTGCAGCTCGCCCGCGTGCCCCACGACCCGCTCGGTCCCGTCCGGCGCGGTCGCCACGAGCGCCGCGCAGCGCCCGGGATGCCACGGCTCGTACTGGTCCTGACGCACCGTCAGCTCGACGCCGACGGCATCCGCGACCACCCGCGCGGCCTCGACCGCGTCCGCCCAGAGCTGCGGCCGGCCCTTGCCCCACCAGCCGGAGTGCTCCCACTCGCCGGCCAGCACCACCGCGACCCGCTGCGGCTGGTTCGGCAACGCCGCGGCCAACTGGGCCAGTTCCGCGTCGGTCGGCCGCCGGTCCACGGCGAGCTGCGGCGCGCGCGGGGTCGACGCGTTCGGCAGGAAGACCACTCCCGACTCGAACAGCGCCAGGTCCCCGTTACCGCGCCCCAGGTTGCGGCGCAGCGTCCCGAGCAGCCCCGGCAGCAACGTCGTGCGCAGCGCCGGCTCCTCCTCGGAGATCGGGTTGACCAACACGACGGTGCGTCGCCGCGCGTCGTCCTCGGCCAGCCCGAGGTCGTCGAACGCGCTCTGCCCCACGAACGGATAGTCGAGCACCTCGGCGAAGCCCGCGCCCGCGAGCGCCCGCCCGATCCGCCGCCGACGCCGCTGGTCCGCGGTCAGCCCACGACCGGCCGGCACCTGCGGCAGCGTGGAGGGCACCTGCTCGTAGCCCTCCAACCGGATGACCTCTTCGGCCAGGTCGTTCGGGTCGGTCAGGTCGGGCCGCCAGGTCGGCGGCAGCACGGTCAGCTCGTCGATGCCCTCGACCGAGCAGCCCACCTCCTGCAGCCGCTGGGCCACCGTCTCGCGGGTGTACGGCACGCCCGCGACCTTCGCCGCGTGGTCCGCCGCGAGCACGATCCGCACCGCCTCGCGCGGCGCGTCCACCTCGGTCACGCCCGCCTCGGCCTGGGCCCGCTCGCCGCCGAGCACGGCCAGCAGGTCCACCGCACGCTGCGCCGCGGCCCGGGCCGCCTCCGGGTCCACACCGCGCTCGAACCGGCGCGACGCCTCCGAACCCAGCTTGTGCCGGCGCGCGGTGCGCGCGATCGCCACCGGGTCGAAGTGCGCCGCCTCGATCACGATGTCGGCGGTCTCCGCGCCGATCTCGGTGCTCTCGCCGCCCATCACCCCCGCCAGGCCGATCGGCCCGCGGTTGTCGCAGATCAGCAGATCCTCGCGGTCGAGCCTGCGCTCCACGTCGTCCAGCGTGGTCAGCGTCTCGCCCTCGTGCGCGCGGCGCACCACGATCGGGCCCTGCAACCGGGCCCGGTCGTAGGCGTGCAGCGGCTGGCCCAGTTCGAGCATCACGTAGTTGGTGACGTCCACGACGAGCGAGATCGGCCGCATGCCGGCCATCTGCACCCGGCGCTGCAACCACAGCGGGGACGGCGCCTCGGGGTCGATGCCGACCACGGTGCGCGCCACGAACCGGTCGCACCCGGCCGCGTCCTCGACCAGGATCGGATAGCCGTACGAGTTCGCGTCCGGCACGTCCAGCAGCGCCGGGTCGCGCAGCGGCTGCCCGTAGGCGATCGCCGCCTCCCGGGCGACGCCGCGCATCGACAGGCAGTAGCCCCGGTCCGGGGTCACCGCGATGTCGAGCACCTCGTCGACCAGACCGAGCAGTTCGATCGCGTCCGCACCGACCTGCGCCTCGATCGGCAGCACGATGATGCCGTCGTGGTCGTCGCCCATGCCCAACTCGCGGGCCGAGCAGATCATCCCGCGCGAGACACGGCCGTAGGTCTTGCGCTCGGCGATCTCGAACGGGCCGGGCAACACGCCGCCCGGCAGGATCACCACGACCTTGTCGTCGACCTCGAAGTTGCGCGCGCCACAGACGATCTCCTGCGGCTCACCGGTGCCGTTGGCATCGCCGACGTCGACCTTGCAGAACCGGATCGGCTTCTTGAAGCCCTCCAGCTCCTCGATCTCCAGCACCCGGCCGACCACGAGCGGACCCTTGAGGTCCGCGCCGAGCTGCTCGACCGTCTCGACCTCCAGGCCCAGCGCCACGAGCTTGTCGGCGACGTCGCGCCCGGACTCGCCGGCGGGGAGGTCGACGTACTCCCGCAGCCAGGAAAGCGGGACCCGCATCAGATCTCCATCCCGAACGGAAGGGTGAACCGAACGTCACCCTCGACCATGTCTCGCATGTCCTCGACGTTGTGCCGGAACATCAGCGCACGCTCCAGGCCCACGCCGAACGCGAAACCGCTGTACACCTCGGGGTCGATGCCGCACGCGATCAGCACGCGCGGGTTGACCATGCCGCAGCCGCCCCACTCGATCCAGCCCTCGGACCGGCAGGTCCGGCACGGATGCTCCGGGTCGCCCACCGAGGCGCCACGACACACGAAGCACTTGAGGTCGAGCTCGGCGGAGGGCTCGGTGAAGGGGAAGTACGACGGGCGCAACCGGGTGACGATGCCCTCGCCGAACATCGCCTGGACGAAGTGGTCCAGGGTGCCCTTGAGGTCGCCCATGGTCAGGCCCTTGTCCACGGCCAGACCCTCGATCTGGCCGAAGACCGGGGTGTGCGTGGCGTCCAGCTCGTCGGTGCGGTACACCCGGCCCGGACAGATCACGTAGATCGGCGGGGTCCGGGTCAGCATGGTGCGGATCTGCACGGGCGAGGTGTGCGTGCGCAGCACCACGCCGGAGTCCGCCGAGCCGTCCTCGGCGCGCACGAAGAAGGTGTCCTGCATGGTCCGCGCGGGGTGGTCCGGCAGGATGTTGAGGGCGTCGAAGTTGTACCACTCCGCCTCGACCTGCGGGCCCTCGGCGACTTCGTAGCCCATCGCGACGAAGAGGTCCTCGATCCGCTCGGACAGCGTGGTCAGCGGGTGCCGCGCGCCGCGCGGAGCGCGGTCCCACGGCAGCGTGACGTCCACGGCCTCCTCGACCAGCACGCGCGCGTCGCGCTCGGCCTCCAGCTCGACCTGGCGCCGCTCCAGGGCCTGCCTGACCGCGCCGCGGGCCTGCCCGACCCGCTTGCCGGCCTCGGCCTTGGCCTGCGGCGGGAGCGCGCCGATCTCGCGGTTGGCGAGCGCGAGCGGCGACCGGTCGCCGGTGTGCGCGACCTTCGCCTCCTGCAACTCGGCCAGGTCGCTCGCGGCGGCCACCGCCGCGAGCGCCGCGTCGCGGGCCCGCTCGACTTCCTCTGGTTTCAACGCCTCGACCTCGACCGGGTCGTACGACTTGTTCGGTGCCGACATCTGTGTCCAGTGCTCCTGTGGGGGATCCGCCGGTGGTGGAGGCGGCAACGACGTCCTGCGACGTCCGCGCTCCGAGTTTACTGACGCCGCATGGGCGTGCGTGTGTCGGCCGGACCGCGACGAACTGCGGTGGAGCGTCCCGGCTTGCCGCGTCGACGGCGAGCTACATCAGGACGTCCGGCATCGCGGCCGGCAGGGTGAATCGAAATCGGGCTCCGCCGGACTCGGCACGATCCACGCCGATGCTGCCCGCGTGGGCCTGCACCAGGCCCTTGACGATGTACAGCCCCAGGCCGGTGCCGCCGCGGCGGTTGCCGCGCCAGAAACGGGTGAAGACGCGGTCGAGGAGTTCGTCCGGGATGCCCGGGCCCTCGTCGCTCACCGTGATCTCCGTCCCCTGCGCACCGGGCGCGGACCCGATGGAGACCGCGCGCATCTCGATGGTGACGGTTCCGGCGCCGTGGCGCACCGCGTTTTCCAGCAGGTTGCCGAGGATCTGGTCGAGCTTGTCGGCGTCCAGCCACATGCTGGGCAGCGGCCCGTCCACGGCGACCACGAACCGCTCGTCGGGCCATCCGTTGCATTCCATCGCGCGCAGATGCCGGTGCACCGCCTCCTCCATGTCGACGACCTGCCGGTTGAGTTGCAGCCGGCCCGCGTCGATCCGGGAGATGTCCAGGAGTTCGGTGATCAGCCGGGTGACCCGGTCGGCGTCCGCGTCGACCGTCTCCAGCATCAGCCGCTTCTGCTCGTCGGTGAACCGCTCCCACTTGGCCAGCAGGGTCGCGGTGAAGCCCTTGACCGAGGTCAGCGGCGAGCGCAGCTCGTGCGCGACGGTGGCGATCAGGTCGGAGTGGCCGCGCTCGATCCGCCGACGCGCGTCGGTACAGCGCAGCGACACCACCAGCTTGTCCAGCGGGCTGTGCGGCCCGTCCGCGTGCACGAAGGACGCCGTGACCAGGATCTCCCGACCGGCCAGGAGCAGATTGCGCTCCGGCTGCCGGGTCCGGGTGCCCAGGCCGCCGTACGGGTCGGTGCACACCCACCAGCGCCTGCCCTCGAGATCCTCCAGCGGCAGCGCGTCCGCGATGTGTTTGCCGAGCGCGTCCTCGGGACGCGTCCCGGTGATTCGGGCGGCGGCGGTGTTGAACGTGACCACCGTGCCGTTCTCGTCCGCGATCACCAGGCCGTCGGGCAGCATGTCGGCGTCCATCGGCCCCCTTCCCGTTTCGGGCCCGAGGGAGTTCCGGGCCGGACACACTATCCCAACGCGCGACCTGCCGTCCGGATGCGCCGGACGCAACGGACTCGTTCCCCCACCACCGGTCGTCAAGCCGAGTACGTCGGGGTCATCGCTCGCTTCGCGCACCCGAGCGACAGCCCCCCGGCCCGCGTTGCGCACGAGCGGACGCGTACAGACACACGGCTGCGGCGGTCGCCAGGTTCAAACTCTCGGCCCGTCCGTGGATCGGCACGCGCACCACGGCGTCGGCCAGCGCCCGGGTCTCCTCGGGCAGCCCCCACGCCTCGTTGCCGAATATCCACGCGGTGGGTCCGCCGAGCCCGCCCGCGTCCAACTCCCCGTCCAGATCCGCGTCCCCGGCGCCGTCGGCGGCCAGGACGCGCATCCCGGCGGCGCGCAGCGCGGCGACGGTGTCCTCGATCCGGGACCCGGTCACCACCGGCAGGTGGAAGAGGCTGCCCACCGAGGCACGCACGGCCTTGGGGTTGTACGGGTCCACCGACGCGTCGGTGAGCACGACCGCCTCGGCGCCGGCCGCGTCCGCCGCGCGCAGCACGGTGCCGGCGTTGCCGGGGTCGCGTACGTTCGCGAGCACCGCCACCAGGTCCGGCCGCGCGGCCATCGCCTGCTCCAGCGGTACGTCCACGAACCGGCACAGCGCGACCACGCCCTGCGGCGTCACGGTCTGGCTGATCGCCCCGACCACCTCGTCGGTGGCGGTGAACACCGGAACCCGGGCCGCTGCCGCGCCCGTGACCAGATCGGGGTAGCGCTCGGCCACCTCGGGGGTGATGTACAACTCGCGCAACGTCCCGGGCAGCGCCACCGCCTCGCGCACCGCCTGCGGGCCCTCGGCCAGGAACAACCGTTCACGGGCCCGGAAAGCGCGTTTGGCGAGCCGCCGGGCCGCCGCCACTCGTGGTGATCGGGTGGACGTCAGCTCGGGGCTCGCCATCGCGTTACCGTTCTCTGCTCTCGGCCTGTAACGACGTAGGAAATGCTGCGACATCGACGACGTGAGTCGACGATCAGGCCGCGGCGTCTTCCTTCTTCGCGTTGACATCGGCCGGCAGGGCCTTCTGCGCTACCTCGACGAGGGCGGCGAACGCCGGGGCGTCGTTGACCGCGAGCTCGGCGAGCATCTTGCGGTCGATCTCCACACCGGCGGCCTTGAGGCCCTGCACGAAGCGGTTGTAGGTCATCCCGTTCAGGCGGGCAGCGGCGTTGATGCGCTGGATCCACAGCTGACGGAAGTCCCCCTTCCGCTTCTTGCGGTCGTTGTAGTTGTAGACCATGGAGTGGGTGACCTGCTCCTTGGCCTTCCTGTACAGACGGGACCGCTGGCCGCGGTAGCCGGACGCCCGCTCGAGGATGACGCGGCGCTTCTTGTGGGCGTTGACTGACCGCTTGACGCGTGCCACTTGATGAACTCCTTGATGTCAGACCGCGGTGTGCGACCGCGACCCGGGTAAGTCTGGGACCGACGCCTGTCGCCGACCGGTGGGTTCTCGTCAGCCGGTGCGACGACGTGCTCGCTGCTACTACTTCTTGAGCAGCTTCTTGATCTTCTTGACGTCGGCCGGGGACACCTCGACGGTGCCGGCGAGGCGCCGGGTCACGGTCGAGGGCTTGTGTTCGAGAAGGTGACGGCGACCCGCACGCTGACGCAGCACCTTGCCGGAGCCGGTGATACGGAAGCGCTTGCTGGCACCGCTATGGGTCTTGTTCTTCGGCATGTCGCCGCAGTCTCCTCGTCGTGCCGTACCCGCCCGGTGGTCACCGGGCAGGCACAGATGTGTGTGCATATCGGGCGCGGGGCGACCCGTTCCGGGTCAGACCTGCTCTTCGGCCTTCGGCTCCGCGTCGCTCGCGACGGGTGCCTCGGCGGCCGGAGCGGCCTCGGCCGGGGCCGCCTCGGCCTGAGCCTCGGGGGCGTCCGTCTCGTCGGGGTGGTCGTCCCCGGCCTCGACGGCCACACGGCGCGCGTCCTTGCGAGCCGCCTGGGCCTCGCGGGCCTCGGCCATGGCCTCGGTCTTCTTCTTGTGCGGGCCCAGAACCATGATCATGTTGCGGCCGTCCTGCTTCGGGTTCGACTCGATGAACCCGAGATCCTGGACGTCCGTCGCGAGACGCTGCAGCAGTCGGTAGCCCAACTCGGGCCGGGACTGCTCGCGACCACGGAACATGATCGTGATCTTGACCTTGTCGCCCTGCTTCAGGAACCGCTCGACGTGACCCTTCTTGGTGTCATAGTCGTGCGGGTCGATCTTCGGCCGGAGCTTCATCTCCTTGATGACCGTGTGCGCCTGGTTCTTGCGCGCTTCACGGGCCTTCATGGCCGACTCGTACTTGAACTTGCCGTAGTCCATGAGCTTGCAGACCGGCGGCCGGGCGTTGGCCGCGACCTCGACGAGGTCGAGGTCGTACTCCTGGGCAAGTTCCATGGCCTTGGCCAGCGGGACGATTCCGACCTGCTCGCCGCCAGGACCAACGAGTCGCACCTCGGGGACGCGAATCCGGTCGTTGATGCGGGGCTCGGCGCTGATGGGGCCTCCTCATACCTGAAGCGGCCGCGGGCGAAGCGGCCACATGTGTCTCGGTGTAACTTCCCCCGAGCCAGGTTCCGCGCGAAGCCATCCAGGCAACGCGAAAAAGCCTCGCACGGTTGCATGCGAGGCTCCACCACCGGCAACGAAGCCGCCCAGGGGGCGACGAACGCGAAACGAACGCACACGAGGTGCGACACGCCGGACCGGTACCCGTCGTCCGTGAGGTCGATCGGGTGGGAGACGGAGCCTCCGCTTGCAGGCCGGGCATGCAGATGCCCGGTCGGTCGATACACCACTCTACCACTGGCTCGAACATGCCGAAGGGCCCCGTTGTTCCCCGATTCCGGGGCATACCCGAGACTGGGCACATGAGCGAGAGCGCCCCACATATGTCACCCGCCCCCTCCGACGACCTCGACGGGGTCGAGACCATGACCCGCGACATCGCCGACGTGCCGGCGGTCGAGGTCATCACCACCTTGTCCGTGCACCTGATGAGCGCGGCGGCGGTCAAGCTGGGTCTGGCCGAGGACGGCGAGGCGCACAAGGACCTGGACGAGGCCCGCAAGCTGATCACCGCCCTCGCGGGCCTGGTCACCGCCGCGGCTCCCGAGGTGGGCTCCTATCACGCGGGCCCGCTGCGCGACGGCCTCAAGACCCTGCAACTCGCCTTCCGCGAAGCCTCCACACACCCCGACCAGGTCGGCAAGGGCCCCGGCGAAAAGCTCACCGGCCCCGTCCACGCCTGACCCACCCCGGCCGGCCGGGCCGCCCCGGCCCGCCCGGCCACCCGGCACCCGAAGCCAAGCAGCCACCGCCCGCCCCGGTCGACGATCCAGCCCGTCCGGCGCTTGAGCACAAGTAGGCCGCAAGCCGGCCCACCCCGACCCGGCAAGCCCCACCCGACTCGGTCCCGGCCTCCCCAAGCCATCCAGCCCGTCCGGCGCTTGAGGACAAGTAGGCCGCAGGCCAGCCCACCCCCTCCCGGCCGACCCCACCCGGCTCGCGCCACCCCGGCCGGCCCCACCCTGCCCGCCCAAGCCATCCAGCCTGTCCGGCGCTTGAGGACGAGCGGGCCGCAGGCCGGCCCACCCCGACCCGGCAAGCCCCACCCGACTCGGTCCCGGCCTCCCCAAGCCATCCAGCCCGTCCGGCGCTTGAGGACAAGTAGGCCACAGGCCGGCCCACCCCGACCCGGCAAGCCCCACCCGACTCGGTCCCGGCCTCCCCAAGCCATCCAGCCCGTCCGGCGCTTGAGGACGAGCGGGCCGCAGGCCGGCCCACCCCGACCCGGCAAGCCCGTCCGGCTCGCGCCGCCCCGGCCCGGTCGGCCATCCAGCCCGTCCGGCGTCCGAGGACAAGGTGGGTCGGCGCGACCTCACCCGCCCGCGCTCAGCGCACGTACAGCGGGTCCACGTCGAGCGCGCTGCCGGGCGGCAACATCGCCAGATCCAGGCCACGATCCAACCGCGCCCGCACCACGTCGTCCTCGGCCAGCCGTCCCACGATCCGCCGCGCGGCCTCGGTGACCTCGGTCGGCGACGCCGCCGCGACCAGGCTCAGCGTCAACTCCTGCTCGCCGCCCTCGGTCAGGTAGACCGCCGAGACCGCCCCCTCCGGCAGCACCGCCGCCCGGACCGCGCCCAGGATCTCCGGATCTCGGTGCGGCGCCAGGTGCGCCCGCCCTTCGGCCACCGCCCGCAACCGGCTCCCGCTGAGCTCGTACGGGTGCGGCCCGGCCAGGTCCAGCAGCAGCGTGTCCGCCTCCTCCGCGTACGCGGCGTGCGCGGCACGCGCGGCCTCGACCGGAATCGGCCGCGCGTCCGCGCGCCAGCGGGCCAGCGCCGCCACCGAGGTGAACGCGGGCAGCGCCCGGCGCCCGTCCGGCCCCTGGATCGTGGGCACGGCCATGTCACTGGACTTCTCCCGGCGCAATTCGCCCGGCGCGACGTCCTCCTCCTCGGTCAGGATCGCCACCACCGGTACCAGCAGCCGCGCCTCGCGCAACGCCAGCGAGACCGCCTCGTCGTCCACCTCCCGAGCCGCCAGGGCCTCGGCCAGAGCCGGATACGCGCTGCCGTCGTCGTCGGGAAAACCGGTGTCGGGAATGCTCTTGCCGCTGAAATCCACCCGTCGACTCTAGTCCCGTGCCCGACGAAGCTCATCCCGGCACGGCGCCCACCCCGGCCCCGTCCGCGCCCCCGAAACACCCCACGCCCCGAGCACCGGACCCGCCCCACGCCCCGAACGGCCGCCCCGTCCGCCACCCCCGAACGCGGCACCCCACCCCGGCCCCACCCACCGCCCCATCGCCACGACACCCGGCACGATCCGTACGGCAAAGGACACCGCACGACCGCGCCCCTCCCGCACCGCACGAAGCGGCACCGACGCGACACGATCGGCGTGTCCGGGCCGCCCAACGCCGGCAACGACGCACCACACCGGCGACCACCGCCGGCAATCCGTCGAGCTCCGGGCGTGTCCCGGCCCCACACCCGGCCAAGACACAGGGCCCCGCCGCCCCAAACCCCCAGCCGCCCACGGCAAAGGTCGCGGCTCGGCGACCACTTGCCGACCCGCGACCTCTACCGAGGTCCGGCTCGCTCGAACCGGATCGAGCCACGACGGCATCATCGAGGCGTCGTGTCCGAACGGGCCGAGCGCCGGGCCGAGCCGGCCCGTCCTGGCCCGTGCTCGGACGGGTGGGCTGTGACCGGTCCGGTTCCCGAACCGGGTTCAGCGTAGGAAGCGGCGGGATTTGCCGTCCGGGACTCCCAGAAAGCTCACCCATTCGAGTGACTCCCGATGACTCCCGAAGCACTCAGGAGAGGCCGAGGCGCCGATAGCGCAGCTTCCGCGCGGCCAGGCGCTCCTCCGCGTCCAGCGCCCGCAGCGTGCCGAGTTCGTGGTCGAGCACACCCGCCACCCGGCGCACGAACGCCTCGGGTTCCTCGGCGGCGTCCGGGTGCTCGGGCACCACCCGGTCCACGATCCGGTCCCGATACAGGTCGGCGGAACGAATGCCCTGTCGTCCGGCGATCTCGGCGGCGCGCTCGGTGCCGCGAAACAGGATGGCCGCCGCACCCTCCGGCGGCAGCGGCGACAACCAGCCGTGCTGTGCACAGATCACCCGGTCCGCGGGCAACAGCGCGAGCGCGCCGCCGCCGGAGCCCTGACCCAGCAACAGACACACCGTCGGAGCGGGCAACAGCACCAACTCGGCCAGGCAGCGGGCGATCTCGCCGGCCAACCCACCCTCCTCCGCCTCGCGCGAGAGCGCGGCGCCGGCGGTGTCCACCACCGTGACCAACGGCAGGCCCAACTCGGCGGCCAGCCGCATGCCCCGCCGGGCCTGACGCAACCCGGCCGGGCCGAACGGACCGTGCTCGCTCTGCCGGGTGCGATCGTGGCCCAGCACCACGCACGGCGCGCCGGGCCCCGGGCCGACCCCGAACCGGGCCAGCACCAGGCGCAGCGCCGGCTCGCTCTCCCCCTCGCCGGTCCCGCGCAGCGGGGTGACCGAGCGCGCACCGTGCCGCAACAACGCGCGCAACCCCGGGCGGCGCGCATCACGCGAACGCTCCACCGAAGTCCACGCCGGCACGTCCTCGAACAGCGGTTCGCCCACACCCGACGACCCCGTCGGCGACCCCACCTGCGCCCCCGCCACCGGATCGGCCGGTGGGCCCGCCGCCGGCCCCGACCCGGCAAAGCCCGAGTCGAGCACGTCGAAGACCCGGATCGCGACCTGCCGCAGTTCCCCGGGCGGCACGACCGCGTCGATCAGGCCGTGCTCGTACAGGTTCTCCGCGACCTGCACACCGGTCGGGAACGGGTGCCCGTGCAGCGCCTCGTACACCCGCGGCCCGAGAAACCCGATCAACGCGCCGGGCTGGGCCGCCGTGACATGCCCGAGCGAGCCCCACGAGGCGAACACGCCACCGGTGGTGGGGTGTCGCAGATAGACGAGATAGGGCAGGCCGGCCGCGCGGTGTGCGGCCACCGCCGCGGAGATCTTGACCATCTGCAGGAACGCGACGGTGCCCTCCTGCATGCGGGTGCCCCCGGAGGTGGGTGAGGCCACCAGCGGCAGGCCCTCGGCGGTGGCCCGCTCCACCGCGAGGGTCAGCCGTTCGGCCCCCGCCACTCCGATCGAGCCGGCCAGGAAGTCGAACTCGCACGCGGCCACCGCCACCCGACGGTCGTGGATCCGGCCCTCCCCGGTGACCAGCGCCTCGTCCAGGCCGGTGCGCGCGCGGGCCGCCGCCAACTCGGCCGCGTACGTCGGATCCGGCTCCGCGAGCGTGGGCAGCGGGTCGTTCCAGGCGCGGAAACTGCCCGGATCCAGGACGCGTTCGATCAGATCGAGCGCCCGCACTCGCTCGGGGTGACTCATACGATCAAGCTAGCGCCACGCCCGGCAACGTTCACCCCGTCGCGGCGTGCGACCCACCCGACGCCCGTACACCCGCCGACCGATGCCGGTGCGTCGCCGGCGATGAGTCCTACCGGTCGGTACGCCGATCTGGCAGGCTGCGGGAATGGCTCCTCTCACCGCCGCCCCGCCCGTGTCCGCTCCCGCCGCGACGCCCACCCTCGGCGCCGACCGTTCCCGCTACGACCGGGCCACCGCGCACCTGGACGCACCGTTCGCGATCGTGGACCTGGCCGCCTACCGGGCCAACGCGGCGGACCTGGTGCGGCGCGCGGGTGGCACACCGCTGCGGGTGGCGAGCAAGTCGGTGCGCTGCCTGCCGCTGCTGCACGAGGTGTTGGCGCTGGACGGCTTCCAGGGCGTGATGGCGTTCACCCTGCCCGAGGGGTTGTGGCTGGCGGGCGAGGGGATCACCGACGTGCTGGTGGCCTACCCCTCGACGGACCGGGCGGGCTACCGCCGGCTGGCGGCGGACGCCGAGGCAGCGGCACGGGTGACGATCATGATCGACGACCCGGCCCAGTTGGACCTGATCGAGCGGGCGATCGCCGACGTGCGGCCCCGGGCCGAGCTGCGCGTGTGCGTGGACATCGACACCTCGTGGCAACCGCTGGGCGGCCGGGTGCACATCGGCGCGCACCGCTCGCCGCTGCACTCACCGGAGCAGGTGGTCGCGGTCGCCGAGGAGGTGACCCGACGGCCGGGCTTCCGGCTCGTGGGACTGATGGCCTACGAGGCGCACATCGCCGGGGTCGGCGACGCGCCCGAGGGCCGCGCGCTGTACGGCCGGATCCTGCGCGCGATGCAGGCGCGGGCGGGCGCCGAACTGAGCCGGCGCCGGGCCGAGATCGTCCGCGCGGTGCGCGCGATCGCCCCGCTGGAGTTCGTCAACGGCGGCGGCACCGGCAGCGTGGAGCGCACCGCCGCGGAATCCTCGATCACCGAGGTCGCGGCCGGCTCCGGGCTCTTCCAACCGCGCCTGTTCGACCACTACACCTGTTTCCGGGGCCGCCCCGCCGCGCTGTTCGCGCTGCCCGTGGTGCGCCGCAACGGACACGGCTGCGTGACCGTGCTCGGTGGCGGCTATCCGGCCTCGGGGGTGCCCGCGGCCGACCGGCTGCCCCAGCCGTACCTGCCGCCGGGCCTGTCGTACCAGTCGCAGGAGGCGGCCGGCGAGGTGCAGACGCCGCTGCGCGGCGCGCCGGCGGACGACTTGCGGATCGGTGACTCGGTGTGGTTCCGGCACGCCAAGGCGGGCGAACTGTGCGAGCGTTTCGACGCGCTGCATCTGGTGGACGGCGATCGGGTGGTGCGTACCGTGCCCACCTATCGGGGCGAGGGACACACCTTCCTGTGACCGCCGCGGGGCCGGTCGAATCACGTCGACGACGGGAACCGACCGGCCGTTAACCGGACAAGACCCACCCGTTCGGCCCACCCGACAAAAAACGACCCGTTGAGGGGCTGTCCGGCACCACTGCGGATGGCCCACAATGCCCATTGCCGGCGCCGTATCGGCGCGGCAGTACGTCCGGCCGCTGAAAGGTCGCAGCCATGATCGCGCGCTTGGGCACGCTCGGGCAGGAACACCCCGTGACCGGGGTAACGATCTGGCGCGGTTGCGCGGTGGTCCACCTGGCCGGCGAACTGGACCTGCACAACGCCCCGTTGCTGCATCGCACGCTGATCGAGCTGATCGACGGCGGTTGTCGCCGGGTGGTCGTGGACGCCACCGGGCTGAACTTCTGCGACTCGGTCGGTTTGGGTGTGCTGATAGACGCGTTCAAGTCGATGCACGCGTTCTCCGGCGAACTGCGCCTGGCCGCACCCGATCGCAACGTCCGCGCGACGTTGCGGATGACCGGCCTGATCGACGTGCTGGGCGTGCGCGACACCCTGCAGGAAGTACTCGACGAGTTCTCCGACTGAGTCCGCGTCGCCGCGCGGGCCCGCGTCGGTGCGGTGCGGCATGATCGGGCGGGTGACTCAACGTCTGATGCTCCTCGACACCGCGTCCCTGTACTTCCGCGCCTACTTCGGCGTCCCGGAATCGGTCAAGGCTCCCGACGGCACGCCGGTCAACGCCGTGCGCGGCCTGGTCGACTTCATCACCCGCCTGGTCGAGGACCGCCGGCCCACCCGGCTGGTGGCATGCATGGACGCGGACTGGCGACCGCAGTTCCGGGTCGACGCGATCCCCTCCTACAAGGCGCACCGGGTCGCCGAGGCGGCCGGGCCGGACGAGGAGGAGATCCCGGACACGCTCGCCCCGCAGGTGCCGGTGATCGAGCAGGTGTTGGACGCGTTGGGCATCCCGCGGGTGGGCGTGCCGGGCTTCGAGGCGGACGACGTGATCGCCACCCTGGCCGAGCGGGCCGGCATCGCGGTGGACATCGTCACCGGCGACCGGGACCTGTTCCAACTCGTCGACGACGCACGCGCGATCCGGGTGCTCTACACGGTCAAGGGCGTGGCCGCGCACGAGGTGATCGACGAGGCCGCCGTGCTCGCCCGCTACGGCGTGCCCGCCTCGGCCTACGCG
The DNA here is from genome assembly GCF_040629175.1 of Embleya sp. NPDC005971. NCBI lineage: Bacteria > Bacillati > Actinomycetota > Actinomycetes > Kitasatosporales > Streptomycetaceae > Embleya > Embleya sp. NPDC005971. The sequence goes on from NZ_JBEXUX010000003.1 coordinate 234,917, forward strand.
GACTTCGCCACGCTGCGCGGCGACGCCAGCGACGGCCTGCCCGGGGTCAAGGGCATCGGGGACAAGACCGCGGCGCAGTTGATCGGCGAGTACGGCGACCTGGCCGGCGTGCGGGCCGCGGCGGCCGACCCGGCGGCCAGGCTGACCCCGGCGCGGCGGGCCCGGATCCTGGAGGCGGGCGACTACCTGGACGTGGCCCCGGGCGTGGTGCGGGTGGTGCGGGACGTACCGCTGCCGCCGGCGGCCGAGTGGGATCGGCCGCTGCCCACCGAGCCGGCCGATCCGGTCGCGCTCGACGCGCTGCGCCGGCAGTGGGGCCTGACCGGTCCGGTGCACCGGTTGCTCGACGTGCTCACCCCCCGTCGGTGATGCCCGGAATCTCCGCCTGAGGACGGCGGCCGGCCACTCGAAAGGGTCGCTCCCGAACGCGCCGGGCGCACGGGCGACAATGTGACCCGGGTCACATCGGAAAGTTCCGCGGAATCTGTCACGTTCGCCGCGAAGCCATGTCTCCCCGGGCATGCGTACCGAGTGTGACACCACGATCACCACCCGACCCGACCGCGATCGGCTCCGCGGCGAGTGGCAACGGGTGACCTTGCGGGCCGGCTGGCCGGGCCGGGTCGCCTGGCACAGCGACGCCGTCGAGCAATGCCTGGACGCCTTCGTCCGCAACGGCGACATGCAGTCCGCGTGCCCGGCCCTGGCCCGGGACCGGGCCGCCGCCGAGATCCCGCTGGACGTGGCACTGGCCGAACTGGACGCGCTGTTCCTGTGCGGCCTCGCACAGGGCGCGCCCGGCCCGCTCGTGCAGTCCTACCTGAGCACCCGCGCCCGGGCGATCCCGCCCGGCACCCTGCCGCCCGGCACCGACCCGATCACCGAACTCCCCTCGGCCGCGCTCCTGCAACAAGGTCTGGGCCGGCGGGCCGCCGCGGGCGAGCACGTGCGGATCGTCGTGGTGCGCCTGGAAGTCCCCGAGTCGTTGATGTGGGGCCACCTGCGCCACCTGCTGCTGACCGCCCGCCACCTGGAACGTGCGCTCGGCGACCGGGCGTACGCGGTGCCGCCCGGCCGACTTATGGCCCTGCTCGACGGCGACGACCCCGAATTGCCGGACCGCCTGGACCGCCTGTGCCGGGCGCCCGTGGACCCGCTGGACGGTCCCGGCGGGGTCCCCGGTGGCGCCCCGCGCATCCCACGTTCGAGCGTGCGTTTGACCACCGCGCCGGGCACGACGGGTCGGTAACCCGAGATGAACCGGCTCTTCGTACACATGCTCGTCACCCGAATGACCCAGCGTCACGCCCACCGCCGACCGCCGCGCGGCACGGGCGCGGGCGTTCCGACCTCGCGCCCGTGTCACACCACCCGCGCCGGAGCGCACTCCGGGTGCCTTCCCGGGGCCCACCGCTTCTGGACAGACCGTGTCCGGATGGTCACGATGCTGTCCGAACGATCGGGTACGGCACGGGAACAAGGGGGCAAACGGTGGCACGCGAGGACGACGCGGCGACCCCGGACCCCAGCGGCGACGCGAACGGCGGCTCCGCCGAGGCGACCGGCTCCGGCGCATGTCCCCCCTTCGTCCCCGGCCAACGCGGCGTACACCACCCCCGGTTCTGCGACGGCGACGTCGGGCCCGAGCCGGCCGCAACCCAACCGGCCGAGCCCTGGTCGCCCGACACCGCAACGCCCCACCCCTTCGCGACCGACCCGGGCGGCGGCCACACCGACGCCGCGGCCGTGTCGTTCGAGGGCCCGGCGGACGGCGAACTGGCCGACCTGGTGCGCGCCGGCGACGGCGACGCCTACGGCCCGCTCTACCAACGCCACGTCGGCTCGGTCCGCCGCTTCGCACGCACCTGCACCCGCACCCCCGAGGCCGCCGACGACCTGTGCGCCGAGGCGTTCGCCCGCACGCTCCAGGCGCTGCGCTCGGGCCAGGGGCCGAAGGAGGCGTTCCGGGCCTACCTGCTCACCACCGTGCGGCACGTCGCTGGCGACTGGACCAAGAGCGACCGCCGCGAATGGCTCACCGAGGATTTCACCGTCTTCGAGTCCGCGTGGGAGAACCAGGACCGGATCGTGAAGGCCGACGACGCGCGGCTCGCGCTCCAGGCCTTCCAGGGCTTGCCCGAGCGGTCCCGGACGGTGCTGTGGCACGTGGACATCGAGGGCGAGCAGGCCGTGCAGGTCGCCCCGCTGGTCGGCGAGAACCCGGACAACGTGCGCAAGATCCTGGAGCGCGCCCGCCAGGAACTGCGCGACAACTACTTCGTGGCGTTCGCCACCGGCGGCGTCAAGGACGAGAACTGCAAGAAGTTCACCCGGCACTACGGCCGGCACATCCGCAACCGGATGGACTCCGAAAAGCGCCGGGAAAGCATCGACGCGCACCTGAAGAAGTGCAGCCGGTGCAACGAGACCTACGCCGAGATGGTCGACGTCCGCGACCGGTACGGGCCGATCGCGCTGGGGCTGATCGGCATCACCGCGCCGATCTTCCTCAGCGGCACGGCCGTGGCCGCGGGCACCACCGCGGCGGCCGCGGCCGTGGCCGGCGGCATGGGCCTGGCCGCGGGCGCCACCGGCGCGAGCGGCGTCGCGAGCGGTGTGGCCGCGGGCGCCGCCGCGGCCGGGAGCGCGGCGGCCGGCGCCGGCGTGGGCGCCGCCGCGGCCAAGGGCGCGAGTCAGGCCGGCCAGACCGCCGGCCGCTCGTCGCTGATCGCGGGCGGTGTGGTGGTGGCCGTGGCGGTGGCCGCGTTCGCCCTCGTGGACTCCGACAAACCCAAGCCGAAGCGCCCGGCCCCGCCGGTGGCCGCCTCCGCGCCCGCCCCGCTGCCGCCGCCCGCCGCCGATACCCCTCCCCCGCAACCCTCGCCGCCCGACCCGGAGGTCGAGCCGGCCGCCACACCGCCGCCGGCCGCGACCCAACCGCCGCCCCCGAAGCCCACCAAGTACCCGCCGACCAGGCCCGCCCCGACCAAGGTCAAGCCGACCCGGTCCGGTCCGACCCTGGTGGTCGACAACAAGGAGTTCCGCGCCGACGACAACAAGGTCGGCTTCAAATGCGACAACGGCGCGGGCAAGTGGTGCGAGAACCCGACCATCACCGTGCCCAGCGCACTGGCCGCACCGCTGATGCCGGCCGGCTCCACCGCCGAGTGCACCGAGGTGAAGGGCAAGAACGGCTCGCACTACACGCTGTGCCGGCGCTGACCCCACACCCCGTCCGCCCGACCCCGGGCCGACACCTCCCGGCCCGCCCACCGCCGCCTGCGGGCACCCCGCAGCAAGGAAATGCCGAACAGGGCCTAACCCGCCACGCCCGCCGTACCCGCCCATGGTGCCGCCGCCTCCAGTTGACCCGCGAGGCGGAACAGCGTGCTCTCGTCCCCGTAGCGGCCGGCGAACTGCACCCCCAGCGGCAGCCCGTCCGAGGTGCGCCCCAGCGGCACCGACATGGCGGGCTGCCCGGTCACGTTGAACAAGCCGGTGAACGCCGCCATCCCGCGCATCCCGCCCAGCGCGGCCCGCGGATCGCGGTTGGGGTCCAACTCGCCCAGCAGCGGCGGCACCACCGCCATGGTCGGCGTCAGCAACACGTCGAAGCGCCCGGTCAGCCGAGTCACCGCCCGCCCGATCGTGTGCATCCGGTCGACCGCGGCCAGGTAGCGCGCCAGCGACAACCCGCGGCCCTTGTCCACGATCAGCCGGGTCGCGGCGTCCAGGTCGTCCGCCCTGAGTTCGCGCCCCAACTCGGCCAGACGCAGATCCACCATGCGCGCCATGTGCGCGGCGCTGATCGGCGCGATCACCTCGCCCGGTCGGGTCAGCGTGTCCGGCCAGGTCACCGGCTCCACGTCGTGCCCCAGGGCGACACACAAGGCGGCGGCCTCCTCGGCTGCCCGCACACACTCGGGGTCGACCAGGACCTCCGCGTCCACCGGCGTCAGGATCAGCCCGATCCGCAACCGCCCCGGCTCCGCGCCCACTTCCGCCGCGTACGGGCCCACCGGCGGCGGTGCGTGATACGGGTCGCCCGGCTCCGGGGTGCCGGTGACGTCGAGCAGCGTCGCGCTGTCGCGCACCGTGCGGGTGACCGCGTGCGCGACCGCGAGACCGGCCCACGACTCGCCGTGGTCCGGCCCCGGGGTGACCCGGCCGCGACTCGGCTTGAGCCCGAACACCCCGCAGCACGCGGCCGGGATGCGAATCGAACCGCCACCGTCGGTGGCGTGCGCGACCGGCACCATGCCCGCCGCGACCGCCGCCGCCGACCCGCCGCTGGAGCCGCCCGCGCTGCGTTCGGGGTGCCAGGGGTTGTGCGCGGGGCCGAACAGGCCGGACTCGGTGGTCGTACCCAGCCCGAACTCGGGCGTGTTGGTCTTGCCCACGATCAGCACACCGGCCGCCCGCAGCCGGGTCACCAGCGTGCTGTCACGCGCCGCGACCGTACCGGCGAACAACCGCGACCCATTGCTCGTGGTCATCCCGGCCACGTCGCACTCGAGGTCCTTGATCAGGTACGGCACACCCGCGAGCACCCCGGGCAACAGGCCGGCGACCGCGGCCCGGGCCTGCTCCTCGCACAACGCGACCACCGCGCCCAGGGCCGGCTCGCGTTCCTTGATCGCCTCGAAGGTGACGTCGAGCACCTCGTCCGCGGTCACCTCGCCGCGGGCGATCAGGCCCGCGAGCCCGGTGGCGTCATAGGACTGATACTCGTCGATCCGCACGGCACGACCTCCAGCGCTGGTGAACACATCCGTCCCGCACCGTACGCGATGGTTGCCCGGCGCCGTCCGCCCGCGGCCGGATCGGCAAAATCCGGCGCGTGGCCGCGCGTTGACCACCGCAGGCGCCCCGAGCCCCACCACGCGGCGCCACCGAACGTGCCGCCGCGGCGCCCGCTCAGCCCACCGACGAGTACGCGACCACGCCCCGGCGCAGCCCCTCGATCGCCTTGCGCGCGGTGCCGCCGACCTTGCTGTCGTCGGGGGCTGCGGCAGCGATCTGGCCGAGTACGTCCACGAGTTGCTTGATCCAGCGGACGAAGTCGCCCGCCGGCAGGTCGGCTTCGCCCAGCACCACGTCCAGGCTCAGCCCCGAGGCCCACGAGTACGCCGTCCAGGCGAAGCCCAGGTCCGGCTCGCGCAGGAAGTCGAGGTGGTGCTGCCCCTCCAGCGCGTCCAGGTGACCCCACAGGCGCACCATGTCGGCCAGCGCGGCGTGCGCCGCCCCACCCGGCAGCTTGGGCGCCATCGCGTCGTCCGGCTGCCGCGACTCGTACACCAGCGCGGAGGCACACGCGGCCAACTCGGCCGGCGTCAGTTCCTCCCACAGGCCCTCGCGCAGGCATTCGGCGGTGAGCAGGTCCAGTTCGGCGTAGATCCGCGCGAGTCGGCGCCCGTCCTCGGTGACCGTGTCGCCCACGAGGTAGTCCAGGTCGGTAAGCATCGCGCAGACCCGGTCGAAGGTGCGCGCGATGGTGTGCGTGCGCCCCTTCATCCGGCTCTCGATCACCTGCGTGTCGCGCAGCAGCCGGTAATAGCGCTCGGCCCAGCGCGCATGCTCCTCGCGCTCGTCGCAGCCGTGGCACGGATGTTGCCGGATGGCCTGCCGCAGCCGGTTGAGCTCCGGGTCGTCGGCCGCGGGCGAGCGCTGCTTGCGGGCCCGCGGCTGGTCCACGTAGCCGACCTTGCTGCGCAGCGAGGACGCCAGGTCGCGGCGGGACTGCGGATTGCGCGCGTTGAACGAGCGCGGGATGCGCAGCCGGTCGATCGCGGTGACCGGCACGGGGAAGTCGATCCCGGCCAGTCGGCGGGCCTGCCGGTCCGAGGTGAGCACGAACGGGCGCGGCCCCTCCGGTCCCTGGTCGGTGCCCGGGTCCAGCACCACCGCGAGACCCGCGTACTTGCCGGTGGGCACCACGATGATGTCGCCCGGCCGGAGCTTCTCCAGCGACGCGGCGGCCTGGGCCCGGCGCTGCGAGGCGCCCTCGCGGGCCAGCTCGGTCTCGCGATCCTTGAGCGCGCGGCGCAATTGCCCGTACTCGGCGAAGTCGCCCAGGTGGCAGGTCATCGCCTCGTGGTAGCCGGCCAGCCCCTCCTCGTTGCGCTGCACCTGGCGGGTCAGCCCGACCACCGAGCGGTCCGCCTGGAACTGCGCGAACGAGGTCTCCAGCAGCTCGCGCGAACGATGCCGGCCGACCTGGCCGACCAGATTGACCGCCATGTTGTACGACGGCTTGAAGGACGAGCGCAGCGGATAGGTACGAGTGCCCGCGAGGCCGGCCAGGTGACCGGCGTCGAAGCCCTGATGCCACAACACCACGGCGTGGCCCTCCACGTCGATGCCGCGCCGCCCGGCGCGCCCGGTGAGCTGGGTGTACTCGCCGGCGGTCAGGTCGGCGTGCGTCTCGCCGTTCCACTTGACCAGCTTCTCCAGCACCACCGAGCGGGCGGGCATGTTGATCCCCAGGGCCAGCGTCTCGGTCGCGAACACCGCCTTGACCAGGCCCTTGACGAACAGTTCCTCGACGACCTCCTTGAAGGTCGGCAACATGCCCGCGTGGTGCGCGGCGATCCCGCGCTGGAGCGCCTCCAGCCACGAGTGGTAGCCCAGCACGTGCCGGTCCTCGTCCGGGATGCCGGTGGTGCGTGCCTCGACGATCGCGCGCACCTCGGCCCGCTCCGCGTCGCCGTTGAGCCGCAGGCCCGCGTGCAGACACTGCTGGACGGCCGCCTCGCAGCCCTTGCGGCTGAAGATGAAGGTGATCGCGGGCAGCAGGCCCTCGGCGTCGAGCCGGTCGATCACCTCGGCGCGGCTGGGCGCCCAGATCCGGCTGCGCGTCGGCCGGGTCTCCTGGCCGCGGTTGCGCCGGTAGCGGTCCTGCGGTCGGCCCGCGCGCTCGCTCTCCATCCGGCCCAGCCGGATCAGCTCGGGGTTGACCTCGGTGTGGTTCTCGTCGGTGAACAGGTCGTAGGTGCGGTTGCCCGCGATCACGTGCTGCCACAGCGGCACCGGACGATGCTCGGAGACCACGACGGCGGTGTCGCCGCGCACAGTCCCCAGCCAGTCGCCGAACTCCTCGGCGTTGCTGACGGTAGCCGAGAGGGAGACCAGGGTGACCGATTCGGAGAGGTGGATGATCACCTCCTCCCACACCGCGCCGCGGAAGCGGTCGGAGAGGTAGTGCACCTCGTCCATCACGACGTAGCCCAGGCCGTTCAACGCGTTCGAGGACGCGTAGAGCATGTTCCGCAGCACCTCGGTGGTCATCACGATCACCGGGGCGTCGCTGTTGACCGAGTTGTCCCCGGTGAGCAGGCCCACGTTCGCCGCGCCGTAGAGCTTTTGGAAGTCGGCGAACTTCTGGTTCGACAGCGCCTTGATGGGCGTCGTGTAGAAGCACTTGCGGCCCTGTTCGAGCGCGAGGTGCACGGCGAACTCGCCGACCACCGTCTTGCCCGAACCGGTCGGCGCCGCGACCAGCACCCCCTTGCCGCTTTCCAACGCGCGGCACGCCTCGACCTGGAAGGGGTCGAGACCGAAGGGATACTGCTCGCGGAACGCGTGCAGGCTCGTCCGTTCGTCGGCGGCCCGGCGGCGCGAGGCCGCGTAGCGCTCGGCGGGGGACATCTGGGTGTCGCGGTCCGTGCCGCGTGAAGGATCGAGAGGCATCTCGTCAAGCAGACTACCGGCCGGGGCCGACGGCTGTGATCACCTTTTTTCGATCATGACAAGCAGCTCGATCATGACAACCAGCTCGATCAAGACAAGCAGCTCGATCAAGACAGGCAGCACGATCATCACAGGCGGCTCGATCAAGACCCGGGCCTCGATCACCGGACCCGGCTCGCTCTCCGGCGCCGCTCAGTCGCGCGGCCGGGGTATCAGGACCCGGACCGCGTCGGGTATGCAGTCCGCGGTCAGCGGCAACGCGCCCAGCCGCTCGCCGTCGGCCCACCCGCTGAGCCCGCCCGCAGTCATCGACACGGTCGCGGCCCGGTACACCGAGACCAGCGGGTGGCTCACGTGCTTCCCGCTGTAGACCTTGGGGAACACCCGCAACAACTCGGCCCGCCCGCAGCCGGCCACCACCGTGACGTCGAACAGACCGTCACCGGGATCGGCGTCCGGACACATCCGCATGCCGCCGCCGTAGGAGCGGCTGTTGCCCACCGCTATCAGGGTGGCCTCGACGTCGAAGGGTTTGCCGTCCAGCTCCAGCTCGTAGGCGATCGGCTTCAACGCGCCCAGCTCGCCCAGCAGCGCGGCGTTGTAGCGGGTCCGCCCGCGCGCCCAGGTCATGCGATTGGCGCGCTCGTTGACCCGCGAGTCGAAGCCGGTGCACAGGATCGTGCCGAACCAGCGCTCGCCCACCCGGCCGAGGTCCATCGGCCGCGCATACAGGTCGGCCACCACGCGCGCCGCGCCCGCCACGTCGCCCAGCGGCAGCTCCAGGGCCCGCGCGAAGTCGTTGCCGGAGCCGATCGGCACCACGCCCAGCGGCGTACCGGTACCCGCCACCGCCTGCAACGCGGCCGCCACCGTGCCGTCACCGCCCACGGCGACCACGGCGTCCACACCGCGGCGCACCACCCCGCGCAGCCGGGCGATCCCCTCCGCAGCGCCGGGGGCGGACACCTGATGCGGTGTCAGCCCCCGCTCGCGGAGCAGATCGGCGGCGACGGACGCCGCCTTCAGGCCGCGACCACGACCCGCGGTGGGGTTGACGAATACTGCTATCTCCCGAGACACAAGGCGCGAGATTAGCCCACCCGACCTCAGGTGATGTCGTCCACCCTGGCAGCGGGGCCCGGGTCCGAATCGTCCGCGACGGCGCTCGGGCGCTCGACCGGGCGCACCGAGGTGTCCAGGACGGACGCCTCGTCGTCGTCGAGGTCGGCGCCGAACACTTCCGCGTGCCGCTTGCCGCGCCGGCGATCGTTGACCCAGGCCACGATCAGCGCGATCCCGTACAGGATCGTGATCGGAATCGACAGCAGGATCATCGTCAGCGGGTCGGTGGTGGGCGTGGCCACCGCGCCGAAGATGAAGATGCCCATCACCACCCAGCGCCACCAGCTCGCGAGCTGCTTCGCGGTGACGACCCCGCCGAAGTTCAGCATGATCAGCACGAGCGGCAGCTCGCACGCGATGCCGAACACCACGACCATGCGGATGACGAAGTTGAGGTAGTCGTCGAGCTGGATCTGGTTGCTGGCGTCGGTGAGCGTGAAGTCCAGGAGCACCTGGAGGGCGTGCGGCAGGATCCAGTACGAGAAGTAGGCGCCGCCCAGGAACAGCGGCACACCCACGCCGACGAAGGCCAGCGAGTACTTCTTCTCGTTCTTGTGCAGCCCCGGCGCCAGGAAGGCCCACATCTGGTAGAGCCAGATCGGTGAGGCCGCGATGATGCCGGTGGCCAGCGAGATCTTCAGCGCCATCGAGAACGGCGACAACACGCCCTGCTGCACCAGGACACCCTGGCCGCACTTGGTGACGCCGGTGCCCTTGACGTTCTTGAGGTCACAGACGGGATTGACCAGGAACGCGCCGATGTCCTCGTAGAAGAACGCGGCGACGATGGTCACGACGATGATGGCCAGGAGCGCCTTGACGAGGCGATTGCGCAGTTCGCGCAAATGCTCCATGAGGGGCATGCGCCCCTCGGCGTCCTTGATCTTCTTTTGTTTCGGGCCGGACTCTCGTCCGCGCCCTGCCTTGTCAAGCACCTTGAGGGCCGACTCCTAAAAGGCGCGCGCGGATTCAGCGACGGTTGTGGTCGGGCTCGCCGACCGGCCGCGCCTCGCTCACGTCGCCGGGAGCCGCCTGGATGGTGCGCGGCGGCGCCTCGGTGGTCTTGGCGGGCTTGTCGGCGGCGGGGGCCTCGGCCGTCCCGTCCTCCTTCATCGCCTTGGTCTCGCTCTTGAGGATGCGCAGCGAACGGCCCAGCGCACGCGCCGTGTCCGGCAGACGCTTGGCGCCGAACAGCAGCACGACGACAACCAGGATCAGGATGATCTCGGGCCAACCGAGCTTGCCAAACATAGTCAGTACCTCATTGCCGGGGCCGGGGGGTTATGGGTTCGATCGTACGCCGGTGCGTATGACAGACGTGCAACGCAATGGTGGCGAACAACTGCACCGGACGTAACCCCCAGGGGTCACGAGTACGGATCACGATCGGTGCGAGGCCGAGGGGCGGGCGTGCGGGACGGAATCGCGCCGCAGGGACCGGCCACCGGCCGCGTCCAGCTCGGCGGCGGCCGCGGACAGCCGGGTCGAGGCGTCCGCGACGGTCGCTCCGAGGTGACGCACGTCACCGAACAATCGCCAGGCGAACCAGCCGATGACGCCGAGTCCGGCGAGGACGAGCACGATGAAGACGAGGACCCACGGCAACATGCGGCGACCCTAACAGCCCCCGAGTCCGCCACGCGCCCCCGTTCAGCGTGCGACCTGCATCGACGACACGCCGCCGTCGGTGAGCAGTTCGACGATCCGCTCCCCCGCCGGCCGGCGCACCGAGTCGGCGCAGGTGGGACAGCGGAACAGATAGAAGGACTTGTTCGGTCGGAGCACCAGCCGCAGCTGATCCGCCGTCAGCTCGACGCGTCCGCAAACCGGGCAGCGCGCCGTGAACGTCGACACCGTGGGCCTCCTCGCAATCTCGGGAAGGTTGTCGTCGGTGGTACCGGAGGTGCCGCTGGGCCGCGGTCGGGGGCGTGTGCCGTTTTTGGACAATCGCCTCCGGCCGCGGCGAATCAGCCGGCCGGGTCCGCGTAGGCCGCGAGCGCGGCCGAGGCGGTCCGTCGTACATCGTCGACGAGTTCCGGCGGGGAGATCACCCTGCCGTGCCCGCCCAATCGCAGCGCGAGCCGCCGGATCCCGGCCGGGTCGGGCGTGCGCAGGGTCAACCGCAGGCCGCCGTCGGCCAGCTCCTCGACCTTGTCGTGCCGGTAGTACTCGGTGACCCAGCGCCCGCCGGGTCCCAGTTCGAGCACCACCTCGATGCCGTCGGCCGCGGTGGGCGCGAAGCCGTCCGCGAGATCCAGCGGCTCGATCGGCTGCGGCTCGGACGCCTCGTCCAGGAGCACCGCCTCGGCGACCCGGTCCAGCCGGAACAACCGGCGGCCCTCGGCCTGTCGGCACCACGCCACCAGGTAGGTGTGCCCGTCGACCAGCACCAGCCGGATCGGATCCACCTCGCGCTCGGTGATCTCGTCCCGGCGCGGCACGTAGTAGCGCAGCCGCAGCCGGCGCTTCTCGCTCACCGCGCGGTCCATCGTGGCGAACGCCGACTCCTGGGCGGCGTCGTCGCCCTCGAACTCGACCGTCACGCCCTGCGCGGCACGCGCGGCCTCACCGGCGGCGTCCTCCAGCTTGGCGGTCACCCGGCCCAGCGCGACCTTGTCCCGCTCGCGCAGCCCGGACAGGCCGGCCAGCGCGCGCAGCGCCACCAGCAGGGCCAGAGCCTCGTGCGGAGCCAGCCGCACCGGCCGCACCGGCGCGTCGGCGTTGTCCAGGAAGACCCGGCCCTCGAAGTCGACGTGCGGCTCCAACAGGTCGTCGGCCATGAAGCTGGTGCCGCACATGTGCAGCGTGCCCAGGTCCGCCTCGACCTGCGCCACCGGCAGGCCGAACGCCCGCGCCACGTCGTCCAGATGCGTGCCGGGGCGCTCGCGCAGGTAGGCCACCAGCGACAGCAGCCGCCGGGTGTCGTCGATCGCGTTGCTCATCCGACCTTCACCTGTCCCGTCGCCTCTCCGGCGGCCTCACGCAGTTGCGCGACCACGGCGGCACGCAGATGGGGCGGCTCCAGCACGACCACGTCGGGGCCGAACTCGGCTAGCCAGTGGTGCAGTCCGTGCCCGTGGCTCAGTTCCAACTCGTCCCAGCCCTCACCGGCCGGCACCACCGCACTCGCCCGGGCGCGCAGCGGGAACCCGGCACCGGTGCGGACCCGGATCCGGGCGATGCCCTCGCCGCCCTCGCCGGCGAAGCGCGCGACCTGGCCGCGCACATCCACCTTCTCCGGCACCTCGGCCCGGAACTGCTCCTTGAGCGGCTTCGGCTTGGGCTTGTCGGCGATCCGGTCGAGCCGGAACACCCGCTGCTCCTGTCGGTCCCGGGAGAAGCCGACCAGGTACCACCGGCCGCGCCAGCAGCTCATCCCCCACGGCTCCACCACCCGGGGCGTGGCCTCGGCGGCGCCGGAGCGGCGGTAGGCGAACTGGACCGGGCGGCGGGTACGCAGCGCGTCCAGCAGCGGCCCGAACGCGGGCTCGCGCGCGGTCACCCGGGGCTCGACGCTGGTCAGCGGCGCCGAGTCGATCTCGACACCGGCGGCCTTGAGCTTGTACAGCGCGCCGGTCGCGGCGCCGGCCAGCGCGGACTGCTGCCAGGCACCGGCGGCCAGCGCGAGCGCGGCGGCCTCCTCCGGGTCCAGCTCCACCGGCGGCAGCGCGTTCTTCTCGGGGCGGATCCGGTAGCCGTCCGCCGACTCGATCAGCGGGTCGTTGGCCCCGGTCTCGACGATGAAGCCGAGTTCGCGTACGTCGTCCTTGTCCCGCTCGAACATGCGGTCGAAGGCTTCTTCGGACGTGCACAGCCGATACGACTCGATCGACTGCCGCAGCTCTTCCTTCGTGACGTAGCGACGGGCGGCGAGCAGACACATCACCAGGCTCACCAACCGCTCCTGCTTCGGAATCGCCATCAGATCCCAGTCCCTCCCACAAGGCGCAGCCCCGACCGTACCGCGTTCGGCGCGTCGGTTGGTCGCGGCCGCCGATCTTGCCCTCCGGTTCGCCCGACCGCTCCCGCCGGCGTTAGGCTGCCGGACCGTGATCACCTGGCGACGCGGCGAAGTGACGGCGATCCGACGGGCCTGGCGCGGGGCGGTCGAGCTGACCGTGGCCGTACCCGAACCCGCCCCCGCGCGGGAGTTGCGCGCGATCGCCTACCCGCACCTGACCGGCACCCCGGTGGTCGGCGACACCGTGCTGCTCAACACCACCGCCCAGGACATGGGCCTGGGCACCGGCGGCTACGCGCTCGTGGTGGCCCTGCCCGATCGACTGCCCGAGGACCCGCCGCCCGGACCGGGGCACGTGGTCAAGGCCCGATACACCCCGATGCAGGCGGTCGTGCTCGGCGTGGACGAGCAGGACTCGCCGCACCACGCGACGCTGCGCGACGCGGACTCGCTGGACGGCATGCCGGTCGTGGTCGCCGACCTGCACTCCGCGCTGCCCGCGATCTGCGCCGGGATCCGCGCCGCGCGCCCGCACGCGCGGGTGGTGTACGTGATGACGGACGGCGGCACGCTGCCGCTGTGGTTCTCGATGACCGTCGACATCCTGCGCGACCACGGGTGGCTGGCGGGCTCGGTGACGGTGGGCCAGGCGCTCGGCGGCGACCTGGAGGCGGTCACCCTGCACACCGGCCTGCTCGCGGCCCGGCACGTCCAGGGCGCGGATCTGGCGATCGTCGCGCAGGGGCCGGGCAACCTGGGCACCGGCACACCGTGGGGCTTCTCCGGCGTCGCGGCGGGCGAGGCGATCAACGCGATCGCCGCGCTCGGCGGCCGGCCGGTGGCCTCGCTGCGGATCTCCGACGCGGACGGGCGCGAACGCCACCGAGGCGTCTCGCACCACTGCCTGACCGCGTACGGCCGAGTCGCGCTGGCCCGGGCGGATGTGGTCGTGCCCACGTTGCCGCGGCCGCTGGCGGATCGGGTCGCGGCGGACGTCGAGCCGCTGCGGGACGCGCACGACGTGCACACGGTGTCCGTCGACGGCCTCGACGCGGCGCTGCGCACGAGTCCGGCCCGGCTGTCCACGATGGGCCGCGGCCTCGACGCGGACCACGCCTACTTCCTCGCCGCCGCCGCCGCGGGCCGCTTCGCGGCGCAACTCCCCACCCGGTGGTAGCCGGTTTCGGACCGCACCCGAGACGAGGCGAGCGGGCAGCCCCCGCACAACCGGCCGGAAAACGCCGACGGCCCCGATCCGCGCGGGGTGCGCGAACCGGGGCCGAACGAGGTCCGACTAGCCGACCTTCATCAGGTCGACCACGAAGATCAGCGTCTCACCGGGCGCGATCGCACCCGGCGCGCCGCGGTCGCCGTAGGCCAGGTGCGACGGGATGACCAGCTTGCGCCGACCGCCGACCTTCATGCCCTGCACACCCTTGTCCCAGCCTTCGATGACCTGGCCCACACCGAGCCGGAAGTCGAGCGGGGAGTTGCGGTTCCAGGACGCGTCGAACTCCTCACCGGAGGAGAAGGCGACACCGACGTAGTGCACGCTGACGTGGTGACCCGCCTGGGCCACCGGGCCGTCGCCCTCCCAGATCTCGGTGATCTCCAGGTCGGCGGGCACGCCACCCTCGGGGAAGTCGATCTCGGGCTTCGTAAGCTCGCTCACAGCGTTATCCGTATCCGTTCGAGTGCTGAATGCGGGGTCCAACGTACCGGGCCGGTCGCCCGACCCGGTCATCGGACGAGCCGTCAGGCCGCCGTGCCACCGAGCGCGTCGACGATGTCGACGACGAACACGAGCGACGAGTTGGCCGGGATGGTCGGCGGCTTGCCCTCGGCGCCGTAACCCTTGTCGGCCGGGAGCACCAGCAGCACACGGCTGCCGACCTTCTGCCCCACCAGACCCTCGTCCCACCCGGTCACGACCTGGCCGACACCGATCTTGAACGCGGTCGCGCCGCCGTGGTCCCACGACGAGTCGAACTTGGTGCCCTTGTCGAACAGGGCGCCGGTGTACTGCGCGACCAGCGTCTGGCCCTTCTGGACCACCGGGCCGGTGCCCTCGATCAGCGGCTGCACGGTCAGCTTGGTCGGCGCGGCGGTGCCCGGCGGGATGGTGATCTCCGCGGCCTTGCCGGACTCGACCTTGGCGACCGGCAGGCCGGCCGGCGGGGTCACCGGGGCGCCCTTGGCCTCCGCCTTGGTGTCGAGCGTCTTGGTCGACTTCAGGTCCACCGTCAGCACGACGGCCTGCTTCTCCTGGGTCACCTTGGCCGGTACCACCACGAGCAGTCGGGTGCCGACCTTCTTGCCGATTATCCCCTGCCCGATCTCCTTCAGGAGCTGCTGATCGCCGGCCTGGAAGACCTCGGGAGTCTTGCTGTCGTACGAGTTGCCCGCGTCCGAGCCGTCCCAGTTCTTGCCGACGGTGTCCGCGATGACGTAGTCGTCCTTCTTGATCACCTCACCGGTGCCCTCGATCAGGACCGCGGACGTCGTCTTGTCGCCCGACTTGCCCTTGGGGATCTTGATGTCCGGCTTCTGACCGAAGGCTCCGGTCACGGTGGGGGTAACGGTTTTTCCTCCGTCGTCATCGCCACACGCGACCGCGGTGAAGGCCAGTGCGGGGACCAGAAGGAGCGCAGCGAGACGGCGCACGATGTTCCTCTGCTGAGATGGACAAGGACCGGGACACTCTATGGGGTCCGGATGTGAGGACGACGTGAAGACGACAACCGCGTTCAGGCAACCTCGCGGCCGGGTCGCTTGAGCCGCGCGGCCCACCGGCCGTCCTCGCCGCTGACCGACAGCGGGATGCCGAAACACTCGCTCAGGTTGGCGTCCGTCATCACCTCGTGGGCCGGCCCTGCCGCCACGGTCGCGCCGCGGCGCAGCAGCAGCGCGTGGGTCACCGCGCTGGGCAATTCCTCCAGGTGATGGGTGACGATCACCAGGGTCAGCCGCGGATACTCGCGGGTCAGCGAGTCGATCGCCTCCAGGAGTTCCTCGCGGCTGGGCAGGTCCAGCGCGTTGGCCGGCTCGTCCAGGAGCAGCAGTCGCGGATCCGGCATCAGCGCCCGGGCGATCCGGGCCCGACCACGCTCGCCCTGCGAACACACCGCGATCTCGCGCTGCGCCAGCCGTTCCAGGCCCAGCAACGCGATCAACTCGGCGGCCCGACCCCGCTCGGCCGGCCCGTACCTGCCGTACAACGGCTGCACCGTGCCACTCGCCCCGGTGAGCACGTAGTCGGTCACCGTCAGGTATTCGGGGATGCGCAGTGCCGCGTTGACGGCGCCCACCTGGGCCCGCACCTCGCGCACGTCCACCCGGCCCAGCCGCTTGCCCAGCACGGTCACCGCACCGTTGCCGGGAAAACGCAGTGCGCCCGCGAGCGCCAGGATCGTGCTCTTGCCCGCGCCGTTGTGTCCCAGCAGCGCCCAGCGCTCGCCCTCGCGGACCGTCCAGTCCACGCCGACGAGCATGTCCGTGCGTCCGCCGGGCCCGTGCGCCCACACATCCACCGCGTCGAGCTCGAAGACGGGTGGAGCGATGTCCCATGTAGGTGTATCGACCATCGAGCCAGCATGCCACTCGCCCGCCCGCTCCCGACGTCGGGAGGGGGCGGGAGAGCGATTCGTCTCATCCGTGGCCGCATGCCGCCGGCGCGGGTCGAGAACGCCGGTCGCCGATCATCGTCGGTGTGCGCGTGCGGATGGTGGCCGGTGGGTGCCGGCGATTCACATGCTGGCGATCAACTTCTCCACCCGGTCGTCCACCGACCGGAACGGGTCCTTGCACAGCACGGTGCGCTGCGCCTGGTCGTTGAGCTTGAGATGCACCCAGTCGACGGTGAAGTCGCGCCGCTGCTCCTGGGCCTTCTTGATGAACTCGCCGCGCAGTCGCGCCCGAGTGGTCTGTGGCGGCAGCGATTTCGCCTCGAAGATCTTCAGATCGTTGCCGATCCGTTCGATCTGCCCGCGTCTCTCCATCAGGTAGTAGAGACCGCGGCGCCGGTGGATGTCGTGGTAGGCGAGGTCGATCTGGGCGACCCTCGGCGAGGACATGGGCAGGTTGTGCTTGGCCCGATACCGCTCGATCAACTGATACTTGATCACCCAGTCGATCTCGCGCCCGACCAGGTCCAGGTTGCCGGAGTCGATCGCGTCGAGCGTGCGCTCCCACAGATCGAGCACCTTCTCCACGGTGCCGGTGCGAATGCCCCGGCGGTCCGCGAACTCCTGCGCCTTGGTCAGGTATTCCCGCTGGATGTCCAGCGCGCTGGCCTCGCGGCCGTTGGCGAGCCGGACCTTGCGGGAACCGGTCATGTCGTGACTGACCTCGCGGATGGCCCGGATCGGGTTCTCCAGGGTCAGGTCCCGCATCACGATGCCGGCCTCGATCATCCGCAGCACCAGATCGGTGGAACCGACCTTGAGCAGCGTGGTGGGCTCGGCCATGTTGGAGTCGCCGACGATCACATGCAGCCGCCGATAGCGCTCGGCGTCGGCATGCGGTTC
Source organism: Embleya sp. NPDC005971 (assembly GCF_040629175.1). NCBI lineage: Bacteria > Bacillati > Actinomycetota > Actinomycetes > Kitasatosporales > Streptomycetaceae > Embleya > Embleya sp. NPDC005971. Next base: position 252,215 of record NZ_JBEXUX010000003.1, read on the forward strand.
GTCGCGCGTGTTGATTATCGGACGGGAACGGGTCGTGGCCGAACTGACGCCTTCCCAAATGTGCTCGGCACGCTGGCTGACGCAGTACACCGCACCACGCGGTGTCTGCAGCACCTTGCCCGCGCCGCACAACATCTGACGGGTCACCAGGAACGGGATGAGCACATCGGCGAGCCGGGAGAATTCCCCGTGCCGCGCCACCAGATAGTTCTCGTGGCAACCGTAGGAGTTGCCGGCGGAATCGGTGTTGTTCTTGAAGAGATACACGTCGCCCGCGATGCCCTCTTCGTGCAGCCGCCGTTCGGCGTCGACGAGGAGGCCCTCGAGAATGCGCTCACCGGCCTTGTCGTGCACGACAAGCTCCGGCACCGAGTCGCACTCGGGCGTCGCGTATTCGGGGTGGCTGCCCACGTCCAGATACAGCCGGGCCCCATTGCGTAGGAAGACATTGCTGCTTCGGCCCCACGAAACGACTCGGCGGAAGAGGTACCGCGCCACCTCGTCCGGGGAGAGCCTGCGCTGCCCCCGGAACGTACAGGTGACGCCGTACTCGTTCTCCAGCCCGAAGATGCGGCGGTCCATGCGGCAACATTACGCCGACGACGTGCCGTTCCGGGACAACTCCGCGTCGGTGGTTTCCACCAAATGGATCACGTTTGAAATCAGCCGGCCCCGACCGGCCAGCAATACCAGCAATCCGAGCCCCGCGCCGACGCTCGCGACCGCGAACGCGCCCCGCGCGCCGGCCACTTCGCCGGCCCAGCCGGCCAGTCCCATGCCCAGTGCCGAACCCGCCCCGATCGCCGCCACCAGCCACGCGAACGCCTCGGTCACCGTGCCGCGTGGCGCCAACTCGTCGATCAGGGTGAACACGCACGCGATCGCCGGCGCCAGGAACACCCCGGAGAGCACCGCGAGCGGCACCATCAGCCACGGCCCGGGCACCGCGATCAGCGGCAGGTAACACACCGTCAGCCAGCACATGAACCACAACAACCGCCGGGCCGGCGGGGTCTGCCAGGCCCGCACCCCGTGCACCAGACCGCCCAACAGCGCACCGAACGACATCGCCGCCAGGAACACCCCGGACAGCGCGCCGGAGCCCTCGTGGTCCGCGTAGGCCACGGCCGCGACGCTGAGCACACCCAGCGCGATACCGGCCAAGGTGAACGCGACCAGGACCACCCGCAGGCCGGCCGAACGCAGCGCGCCCGCCCAGTGCGGGGTGTGCTGCTCGCCGCGCCAGACCCGGGAGGGCCGCGCGGTGGCCACGACCACCGTGCCCGCCACCCCGATCAGCCCGGTCAGCAACACGGCCCACTGCGCCGAGGCGAGTTGCACCACGACCACCACGATCAGCGGCCCCACGGTGAACAGGATCTCCTGCGCCGCGGCGTCCAGGGCGTACGCCGCCTGCACCCGCTCGGGCGTGAGCACCGAGGGCCACAACGCGCGCAGCCCCGCCTCCAGGGGCGGCGTGGTGAAACCGGCGACCAGCACCGCGCCCACCGCGAGCGGCAACGGATGCGCGCCCACCAGCGCGAAGACCGCGTAGGCCAGCGCCGAGACCAGCGCCGAGCCGAGCAACACGCCGGTCTGGCCGCGCCGATCCATCCACCGGCCCAGCACCGGCTGCCCGGCCGCGGTGGCCAGGCCGTAGACCGCGGACAACACGCCCGCGAGCCCGTAGCCGCCGCCGTCCGCGCGCACCAGCAACAACACCGCCAACGCGCCCATGCCGTTCGGCAATCGCCCGAGCAACGTGCCGCCGAGCAGCCGCGCCGCATACGGCACCCGAAGCAGGTCCAGATAGGTCCGCATGCGCGGTACCGCCCTCCCGTGCCCCGGCCGGCACGCTCCGATGATTATTCAGTCATACGTATGACTCCCGATCACCACTGTGCCGTCGGGCCGACCCGATGGCAAGCGGGTTCTACGCTGGGCCCGCACCGTCCCCGACACCGCCCGAGGTCCCCTTGCCGTCGCCCCAGCCCCCCGCCGGCCGTCCGACCAGCAAGGACGTCGCCAAACACGCCGGCGTGTCGCAGTCCACCGTGTCCCTGGTACTCGCCGACAAATGGCGCGGCCGGGTCTCCGCCACCACCGTCGAGGCGGTCCGCGACGCGGCCTCGGCTCTGGGCTACCGGCCCAACACCTCGGCCCGCTCGTTGCGGCTGGGCCGGACGCACACGGTGATGCTCGTCGTACCCGTGCTCACCTCGCCGTTCTTCGGCGCCGTGCACACCGGGGCCGCACAGGTCGCGGCCGAGCGCGACTTCGGCGTGGTGGTCTACCCCACCCGCGACGGCGTCGACCTGACCCCGAACCCGTTCTCCTCGGCCGCCATCGACGGCGTGCTGGCCTCCTCGATGGCCGCCGAACCGCTGGACGTGCTGCGCTCGGCCGGACCCGGCACCGAGGACCTGCCGCTGGTGATGCTGGACAGCGAACCCGGGCGTGGCGTGCCGACCGTGAACGACGACGTCGCCGACGGCATGCGGGCACTCGCCGAATACCTGGTCGACCTGGGCCACCGCCGGGTCGCCCGGCTGCGCTCCGCCGTGCAGAGCTGGACCTTCCGGGCCCGGGACGAGGCCTTCCGCGCCGCGCTCGGGCCCGCCGAGGTGGTCGCCGAGGCGCACGCGCCGCTGACCCTGGACGGCGGGCGCACGGCGGCCCTGGCGCTGCTCGCCTCGCCGGCCCGGCCCACCGTGCTGGTGTGCGACGACGACCTCCAGGCGGCCGGCGCCTACAAGGCGGCCCGCGCGCTCGGCCGCCGGGTGCCCCGGGACGTGTCCGTCACCGGCTTCGGCGACCTGCGCTACGCCCGCGTGGTCGAGCCGGAACTGACCACCGTGTGCCTGCCCGCCGTCGAACTGGGCGCGCGCGGCATGACCGCGCTGCTCGACCTGCTGGACACCGGCGACGCGGGCCCGGACGTGGTGCTGCCCGGCGAACTGCTCGTCCGCGGCTCGACCGCGCCCCCGGCGTCCGGCTGAACCGAACCCGACGCACGCGCGTCAGGGCCCGCGCACCGACGCGGTACGCGGGCCCTGTGACGTGCGCGGGACTACTCCTCGCCGGTCTCCGGCGTGGCCTCGGGCGCGGTCTCGGCCGCCCCTTCCGCATCGGCCTCGGCCGGCTCGGCGGCCGGCTCCGCCTCGCCGAGCAGGCGGGTCAACCGACCGCCCACCAGACGCTTGAACTTGCGCTGCTGCGGCCGGGTGCGATCCAGCGTGGCGACCTCCAACTGCGAGGCCGTGATCGAGCGCTTCTCGCCCACGCCGTCGCGCGAGAGCGCGTCCACCGCGACCTTGAGCGCGGCCTCGAGGGTGAGCCCCTCGCGGTGGTGGCGCTTGAGCTGCTCGGTGATCTGCTCGACGTTGCCGCCCATGGCGACGTAGTTGTGCTCGTCGGCCACCGAGCCGTCGTAGGTGAGCCGATAGATCTGGTCGTCCTCGGGCGCGCTGCCGACCTCGGCGACGATCAGCTCCACCTCGTACGGCTTCTCACCACCGCTGGAGAAGATCGTGCCCAACGTCTGGGCGTACACGTTCGCCAGGCCGCGGGCGGTGACGTCGTTGCGCGCGTACGAGTAGCCGCGGATGTCGGCGTAGCGCACGCCGCCGATCCGCAGGTTCTCGAACTCGTTGTACTTGCCCACCGCGGCGAACGCGATGCGGTCGTAGATCTCACTGATCTTGTGCAGGGCGCGAGAGTAGTTCTCCGCCACGAACAGGATGCCGTCCGCGTAGGTCAGCACGACCACACTGCGGCCGCGGGCGATGCCCTTGCGGGCATAGTCGGCCCGGTCCGCCATGGCCTGCTGCGGCGACACATAGAAAGGCGTCGTCACCGTGGAGTCCTTTTCGTCGAAGCCGGTCTCGATGGGTCGGCTGGTCGGGTCCTCGACATCGGCGTCACGTCAGCGGCGCGGTCGGGCCGTTGGGGTCGTCCATCCGGGCGTCGACCACGGCGCGGACGATCTCGCCGACCTCTTCCGAGGAGAGCCGGCGGATGCCGTCCTCGGTCACCAGGGTCACCACCGGGAAGATCCGCCGGGTCAGGTCCGGCCCACCCGTGGCGGAGTCGTCGTCGGCCGCGTCGTAGAGCGCCTGGATGCACACCGTGACGATGTCGTCGGCGTTCAGCCGGGGGCGGTACAGCTTCTTCAACGCGCCTCGGGCGAACAGCGAGCCCGAGCCCACCGAGTGGAAGCCGTGCTCCTCGGATCGGCCACCGGTGATGTCGTAGCTGAAGATCCGCCCGGTCCCGCCGTCGACGTCGTAACCGGCGAACAGCGGCACCACCGCGAGACCCTGCATGGCCATTCCGAGATTGCCGCGGATCATCTGCGACAGCCGGTTGGCCTTGCCCTCGAGGGACAGCGTGGTGCCCTCGATCTTCTCGTAGTGCTCCAGCTCGACCTGAAACAGCCGGATCATCTCGACCGCGAGGCCGGCGGTGCCGGCGATGCCCACGACCGAGTAATCGTCGGCCGGGAACACCTTCTCGATGTCCCGCTGTGCGATCAGGTTCCCCATCGTGGCCCGCCGGTCGCCGGCCATCACCACGCCACCGTCGAACGTCGCGGTCACGATCGTCGTGCCGTGCGGCGCCTCGATCGTCACGGGCTGCACCGGAGGCGTCCTACGCGCGGGCAACAGTTCGGGCCGGTAGGCGTCGAGAAATTCGGCGAACGAGGACGACCCGGGGGTCAGGAAGGCAGCCGGTAGACGCCCGGTGCCACGAGTGTTGGCTTCCACACGATCCCTTCCACATAGGTTGCGGCCCGGCGCAACGCGTCGGGTCGATCCTTGAACATGCCCAGTGCGGCATTGCAGTTGAAGCAGAGTACGGCTCGGACCCTACCGCTTTCGTGATCATGATCGACGTGTTCGGGCTTGGTGGACTGGCAGATCGGACATACGCCCATTTGGTCGGCGAGCATGCCCTGCAGGTCGGCCTCGGTGAGACCGTATTTGCGCATGAAGTATCCGGCTCGACCGTCGACTTTACGACACGATTTGCAGCGCGCCGCGAGACCGTCCCATTGTCGGGAGCTTTTATGCCATTCCGAATGCGGTTTGATCTGCTCACACTTCGGACAACGCTTGTGCCCCACCGGCACATCAACCTTCGGGCGCACCTTGAAACCCGCACGCTCGCGCCTGGCGCGATACGAGTGCGCCGCCCGCCTCCTATTGCACTCAAGGCAATAGAATGAAAGCCCGTCGGGACTTGTCGCGTTGGAGCCGAAGTCCCGAGCGGGCTTCCATCCCTTGCAGTCAGGGCAATTCTTGCCCGATTTCAAATCGGACATTTGCTACTATTCTCCACCCTTTTGGACAAATCCCCGAACGAATTCCTCAGCATTCTCCTCGAGCACCTCGTCGATTTCGTCCAATACCGAGTCGACATCGTCCGTCAACTTCTCGTGTCGTTCCTGCACGTCGGACTGCGCCTCGGTAGTGGTCTCGTCGACCTCTTCCGAGCGCTTAGTCGCGCGCTGTTGACCGCCGCTGTCCTTAGTGGCCATGTAGCTCACCCCACCTTGTGATCATTTCCTTGAACCGGTGCCTATCCATTCCTCGGAGCATCCACACCCCCGATCCCGAAGGATCGGGGGTGTAAGTGCCAACGAGTGTCGGATGCCAGGTGTTCCGGAACGGGATTTATCCGTTCATTCGCTTTGTTCCCGCGAACGAACGAGGTCACCCACCCGTGAGGGCGCGGACCAGATCCTCGGCTGTGCGGCAACGGTCGAGCAGGTCCTTCACGTGGGCCTTCGTCCCGCGCAGCGGTTCCAGGGTGGGTACCCGCTGGAGCGAGTCGTGACCCTCCACGTCGAAGATCACCGAATCCCACGACGCGGCGGCGACCTCGTCGGCGTACTGCTCCAGACATCGACCGCGGAAGTAGGCCCGGGTGTCCTCCGGCGGCAGGTGCACGGCGCGCTGCACCTCCGCCTCGCCGGCGATCCGCTCGAAACGGTCCTCCAGCTTGTTGTACAGGCCCTTGTCCGGCCGTACGTCCGCGTACTGGAGGTCGACCAGGTGCAGCCTGGGCGCGTCCCAGTCCAGCGCGTCGCGCTGCCGGTAGCCCTCCAGGAGCTGCAGCTTGGCCACCCAGTCCAACTCGCGCGAGAGCGACATCGGATCGGTCTCCAGCCGGGCCAGCACCGACTCCCAGCGGTCGAGCACGTCGGTGGTGTCCTCGTCGACGTCGGTGCCGAACCGGTTCTCGACGTACTTGCGGGCCAGCTCCAGATATTCGAGCTGAAGCTGGATCGCGGTCAGCTTGCGGCCGTTGCGCAGCGTGATCAGCTGCTTGAGGGTGGGGTCGTGGGAAACCTCGTGCAGCGTGCGCACGGGCTGGTCCACGGTCAGGTCGTTGCCGAGGAAACGATCCTCGATCATCGACAGGACCAACGCGGTGGTGCCGAGCTTGAGGTAGGTGGACACCTCGGACAGGTTGGCGTCGCCGATGATCACATGCAGGCGCCGATACTTCTCGGCGTCCGCGTGCGGCTCGTCGCGGGTGTTGATGATCGGCCGCTTGAGCGTGGTCTCCAGGCCGACCTCGACCTCGAAGTAGTCCGCCCGCTGGCTGATCTGGAAGCCGTGCGCGGAGCCGTCCTGGCCGATGCCGACCCGACCCGCGCCGCAGATCACCTGGCGGGAGACGAAGAACGGGGTCAGGTGTCGAACGATGTCGGCGAACGGCGTGGCGCGCTGCATGAGGTAGTTCTCGTGCGTGCCGTAGGAGGCGCCCTTGTTGTCGGTGTTGTTCTTGTACAGCAGGATCTGCTGCCCGCCGGGCAACTCGCCGGCCCGCCGGGCGGCCTCGGCCATGATGCGTTCGCCGGCCTTGTCCCAGATCACCGCGTCGCGCGGATTGGTGGTCTCGGGCGCGCTGTACTCCGGGTGGGCGTGGTCGACGTAGAGCCGAGCCCCGTTTGTCAGGATCACATTGGCGAGGCCGACGTCCTCGTCGGTCAACTGGCTCGAGTCGGCCAGTTCGCGCGCGAGGTCGAACCCGCGCGCGTCGCGCAGCGGGTTTTCCTCCTCGAAGTCCCAGCGGGCCCGGCGGGCCCGCTGCATCGCTGCGGCGTACGCGTTCACGATCTGGGAAGACGTCAACATCGCGTTGGCGTTCGGATGCCCGGGTACGGAGATCCCGTACTCGGTTTCAATGCCCATCACACGCCGGACGGTCATGCGACCCCCTCGTCCCTCACCCGGCCGGTACCCGATCCACACTCACCGTGGTCCGGGTACACCCTGGTCATGCTGCCGAGCCTATTGCCGTTGGATTGCCTTGGGGATACGGCCGGAACTATTGCCCTGTGCGGAAATGTCGTCCCGGAACGGCGCCGCGGCCCGTGTTCGACCTGAACACGGGCCGCGGTGTCGGTGGTCAATCGGTACTCGATCGGGATCAGAGGTACTGACCGGTGTTGGCCACGGTGTCGATGGAGCGCCCGGCCTCGTCGCCCTGCTTGCCCGAGACCAGAGTGCGGATGTAGACGATCCGCTCGCCCTTCTTGCCGGAGATCCGCGCCCAGTCGTCGGGGTTGGTGGTGTTGGGCAGGTCCTCGTTCTCCTTGAACTCGTCGACGCACGCGGCGAGCAGGTGGGCCACCCGGATGCCCTTCTGGCGGTGCTCCAGGAAGTCCTTGATCGCCATCTTCTTCGCGCGGCCCACGATGTTCTCGATCATCGCGCCGGAGTTGAAGTCCTTGAAGTACAGGGTCTCCTTGTCACCGTTGGCGTAGGTGACCTCCAGGAAGCGGTTCTCGTCGTTCTCCGAGTACATCCGCTCCACGGCGACCTGGATCATGCCGGTGACGGTGGCGGCCCGGTTGCCGCCGTGTTCCACCAGATCGTCGTCGTGCAGCGGCAGCGAGACCTTGAGGTACTTGGCGAAGATGTCCTTGGCCGCCTCGGCGTCCGGACGCTCGATCTTGATCTTCACGTCGAGCCGCCCCGGCCGCAGGATGGCCGGGTCGATCATGTCCTCGCGGTTGGAGGCGCCGATCACGATGACGTTCTCCAGGCCCTCCACGCCGTCGATCTCGGACAGGAGCTGCGGGACGATGGTGTTTTCCACGTCCGAGCTGACGCCCGATCCTCGGGTGCGGAAGAGCGAGTCCATCTCGTCGAAGAAGACGATGACGGGCGTGCCCTCGCTGGCCTTCTCCCGCGCCCGTTGGAAGACCAGGCGGATGTGCCGCTCGGTCTCGCCGACGTACTTGTTGAGCAGCTCGGGGCCCTTGATGTTGAGGAAGTAGCTCTTGCCCTGTTCGTTGCCCTGGGCCTCGGCGACCTTCTTCGCGAGCGAGTTGGCGACCGCCTTGGCGATCAACGTCTTGCCGCAGCCGGGAGGGCCGTAGAGCAGGATGCCCTTGGGCGGACGGAGCTCGTGCTCCTTGAACAGGTCGGGGTGCAGGTAGGGCAGCTCGACCGCGTCCCGGATCATCTCGATCTGGTTCCGCAGACCGCCGATCTTGGTGTAGTCGATGTCCGGAACCTCTTCGAGGACCAGTTCCTCGACCTCGCTCTTGGGCACCCGCTCGTAGACGTAGCCCGATCGCGAATCGAGCAGCAACGAGTCCCCCGCACGCAGCGGGGAGTCCAGGAGCGGTTCGGCGAGGCGCACCACGCGCTCCTCGTCGGTGTGCCCGATGACCAGCGCTCGTTCGCCGTCCTCCAGCAGCTCCTTGAGCATCACCACGTCGCCGACGCGCTCGAACTCCATCGCGTCGACCACGTTCATGGCCTCGTTGAGCATGACCTCCTGGCCACGCCGGAGTTCGTCGAGTTCGATGTTGGGGCTGACGTTCACCCGGAGCTTGCGCCCGCCGGTGAAGATGTCCGCCGTGCCGTCCTCGTTGGCCTGTAGGAACACGCCGAACCCCGAGGGGGGTTGGGCGAGTCGGTCCACTTCCTCCTTGAGGGCCACGATCTGGTCGCGGGCCTCCCTCAAGGTCGCGACCAATCGCTCGTTCTGTGTGGTCATTCCGGCCAAGGACGTCTGAAGGTCGACGACCCGCTCCTCGAGCAAACGGCTCTGGCGCGGTGAGTCGGCGAGCTTGCGACGCAGGACGGCGACTTCCTGCTCTAGAAAAGAAACCTGGCTTACGAGGTCGTCCGTACCCCGAGCCGGCCTCCCACCACGGTTCATGTCGTCGTCGTGGACTGCCACGGCCCTCACCTCCTCCTGGGAGCTGCGACGTCTCCGACCCTACCTACGGCAGGAGGGGTTGAAACCCCTTGATCAGCAAGACTGTCCGGGCGTGTCCGATCTTCACCCGTGCGATTGCCCCCACGCTTGTGAGGATCAGATACCCACCTCACCACGTCGGGAAGCAGGCGCGAGTAGGGTCTGTCGGGCGCGTGTCGATACGAATCGGTGAAGAGTGAGGCCCATGTCCGCAGAAAACGAACCTCTCGAGGTCTGGATCGATCAGGATCTCTGCACCGGGGACGGCATCTGCGTGCAATACGCGCGCGAGGTCTTCGAGCTGGACATCGACGGGTTGGCGTACGTCAAGGGTGCCGACGACGAGCTGCGTACCGAGCCGGGCGCGGTGGTCCCGGTGCCCGGGCCGCTGCTCGTGGAAGTGATCGACGCCACACGCAAGTGTCCGGGAGAATGCATCCACATGCGTCGGGTTTCCGACGGCGTCGAGGTGTATGGCCCGGACGTGGCCTGAATTCCGCTTCGTACACCGGTGTCTGGCGACGCGTCAGATCCGGTCGGCACCGAGTGGAGTCAGTCGCCAACGAAGTGTTCCGGCGAGGTCGGGACAGCAGCGGGGCACGTCCGGCGCGGACCAGCCCAGGGTGCGCGCGGTGATCGTGTCGCCGCTGCGGGTGACCTCGCTCACCTGGAGGCCCTCGTCGGTGTCGAGCAGGGTGGCCACCAGTCGGGGTGAACCCTGGTCCGCGTCGGCATAGGCCAGCAGCGCGGCGGGTGGGCTGCCGGAGCCGGCCGCGCACTCGACCCGAACCACGGTGGGGCCGGTGGGATCGGTCAACACGGTCCCGATCCGGGTTCCGACGCCCGGGCAGTCGAGCGGGAACACGACGTTCGCGAGTTCCGCCTCCGTCGGCCCGCCCGCGGTGCGGCCGCGGCTGCCTGCGAGTGGCACGGTCCGGGCCGCTTCGGGGGCGTGACCCACCGATTGGCCCTGATTCGATGTGTTCGCGGGGTTCTCGCCCGGTTGCAGGGTGCGCGGTGCGGCCGGTGGGTCCTGCTGGTTGGGGCGGTGTCGGGCGGGCGCGGTGACGCCCGGTATACCCCCGTCCAGCGAGGCCGCGGCCCAGATCACCAGGCCGGCGCCCACGATGAACACGAACACGATGGCCGCGGTGGCGAAGGCTATGCCGTTGCGGACGTCGGGGACCTCGACGTGCCGGGGCACGGAGGTGTCGGGTGGTGCGTCGGTGGTCACGAGCCCGCGGGAACTGTCGCCGCGCACGGGCCGGGTCTCGAAGTGATCGTCCGCCACGGTGGACGACCCTATGCGGCGGGCCGGGCCCTGGTATAGAGTCCCGGCCCGCCTTGTCTCAACCATTGCCTGACGATGGGTCAGGGTTCGAGCGGGGCACCGGATTCCGCGCCGGGGCCGGCGTAGTCGTCGCCGTAGGAGCCCTTGGACGGGCGGCGCCGGCGCAGCGGCGGCTCGACCCCGTCGGCGAGGCGCCGGGCGGTGACCAGGAAGCCGGTGTGACCGATCATCCGGTGGTCGGGGCGGACCGCGAGTCCTTCGACGTGCCAGGAGCGGACCATCGACTCGAACGGCTGCGGTTCGGTGAAGCAGTTCATCACGCGCATGGTCTCCACGGTGCGCGAGAGCTGCGTGGTGGTGGCCACGTAGCAGCACACCAGACCGCCGGGGGCGAGTGCCTTGTAGACCGCGTCCAGGCATTCCCAGGGCGCGAGCATGTCGAGGATCACCCGGTCGACCCCGGTCTCCACGAGGTTGTCCTGGAGGTCGCCGACGGTGAGCTTCCACGCGGGGTGGGGCGCGCCGAAGTAGCGCTCGACGTTCTTGCGGGCGATGTCCGCGAAATCCTGTCGACGTTCGTAGGAGGCGAGCTGCCCGGTGTCGCCGATGGCGCGGAGCAGGAAGGTGCTCAGCGCGCCGGAGCCGACGCCGGCCTCGACGACGCGGGCGCCGGCGAAGATGTCGGCCATCGCGAGGATCTGGCCGGCGTCCTTCGGGTAGATCACCGCGGCACCGCGGGGCATGGACAGGACGAAGTCGGGGAGCAGAGGTCGCAGCGCGAGGTAGTCGGTGTTCCCGGTGGACCGTACGACGGTCCCTTCGGGAGCGCCGATCAGCGCGTCGTGTTGAAACGAGCCCTTGTGGGTGTGGAACGCCTTGCCCGCTTCGAGCGTGAAGGTGTGGTGGCGGCCCTTGGGATCGGTCAGCTGAACCTGGTCCCCGACCTGGAAGGGTCCGCGCCTGCGCGCGGCACCGGTCGGTTCGGACATGGGGGTCAGCCTAGTCGGTCGTGGGCGACGCTCCGACGCGTGGGTGCGGGCCCCGTGGGGGTCAAACCCGGACTCGGTTGCATAGCATCTTGGACGTGACTGATTCGAGCAGGCCGCAGGGACGCAGGATGCGGCAGGACGACGCCCCGCGCCGGGAGCCGAGGCGTGGCCTGCTCATGGGGCGCCCCTTCGGGGTGCCGGTTTACGTCGCGCCGACCTGGTTCGTGATCGCCGCGGTGATCACGGTGTTGTTCGCGCCGACCTTCGAGAGCCTGTTCCCGAATCTGGGTCCGTGGCGCTTCGTGTTGTCGTTCGGCTTCGCGGTGTTGTTGTACGTGTCGGTGCTGGTGCACGAGTTGGCGCACGCGGTGACGGCGTTGCGGCTGGGCCTGCCGGTGCGGCGGATCACCATCCAGTTTCTGGGCGGGGTGTCCGAGATCGACAAGCCGGAGACGGCTCGGCACGAGTTCCTGGTGTCGGCGGCGGGTCCGGCGTTGTCGCTCGTCCTCGGTGGCGGGTTCTGGGTGATCGGCTTGGCCTTGGACGTGGACACGTTGGCGGGGCGGATGATCGCGTTGTTGGCGGTGTCCAATCTGCTGGTGGCGGCGTTCAATCTGCTGCCGGGGTTGCCGTTGGACGGTGGCCGGATGTTGCGGGCGGTGGTGTGGCGGGTCAGCGGTCGGCCGTTGGCGGGCACGATCGCGGCGTCCTGGGCCGGACGGGTGCTGGCCGTGGTGGTGTTGGTCGCGGCGGCGGTGTGGTCGTTGGGCGCGGACGCCGGGGCGCGGACGTACACGTTGATCTTCGGTGCGTTGGTGGCCGGATTCATGTGGGCGGGTGCGGTGCAGTCGCTGCGCGCGGAGCGGCTCCGGGAGCGGTTGCCGCAGTTGCGGGTGCGGGTGTTGACCCGGCGGGCGATTCCGGTGGCGGCGGATGTGCCGTTGTCGGAGGCGCTGCGGCGGGCGCACGAAGAGGGTGCGCGCGGGTTGGTGGTGGTGGACGGGGGCGGCGAACCGACCGGGCTGGTGCGTGAGGCCGCGGTGTTGGCGACGCCGGAGCATCGACGACCGTGGGTGGCGGTGGGGCCGTTGGCGCGGGATCTGGTGCCGGGGATGAAGGTGGGCGCGGATCTGGCCGGGGAGGATCTGCTGGTGGCGATGCGGGCGGCGCCGGCGAGTGAGTACCTGGTGGTGGAGTCGGACGGCGAGGTGTACGGGGTGTTGTCCCGGACGGATGTCGAGCATGCGTTTTTGGCCATGATGCGGGGTTGAGGGCGGGGCTTTCGGCGGCACGCGCCGGCCGGGCCGGGTGGGTGGGTCAGGGTGCCGGGGTGATGGTGATGGTGTAGCGGCCGCTGGCGGTTGTGGTGATTCGGGCCGTGTTGTCGCGGGTCTCGGTGTGGGTGCGGCCGGGACCGGTGATGCGGATGGTCGGGGGCTTGGCGTAGACGTCCTTGGGGAGGGCGATCTCGGTGGGGCCGTCGGCGCCTCGGCGGGTGCCGAAGGTCAGCGTGTAGGTGCGGGTGTCCGGGTCGTAGCGGTAGCTCTCCGGGTCGCCGGCCACGGCGCGGGCGTAGGGCTGCACGAGCAGCTTGTTGTTGGGCTTCATCCGGCCGTCGGCGTCCAGGGTGCAGTAGCCGCCGCCGTTGCACCATTGCCAGCCGGCCCAGCCGCTCGCGAACCGGTCCATGGCCGCGGTCATTCGTCGGTAGAACAGCGGGATGTTGGGCAGCGACTGGTCCGGCGGACCCCACTCCCCCACGATCACCGGGAGCTTGTTCGCCTTGGGGTAGGCGCCGATCGCGGCCTCGTAGTTCTCGATGAAGCCGCCGTCGGGGTCGTAGTCGGCGCCGGTCTCCATCGCGCTCTCGTAGAAGTGCGGGGCGTAGGCGACCTTGTCGTCGGTGATCGGGCCGAGCGCGGTGGGCAGGCCGAGGCCGACCACGGGGGTGGGTTCGACCAGGATCCAGTTGCGGCGGTCGACCAGGCGGATCGCGTCGGCGAGCCGGTTCCACATGCCGGTGATCTGGGTGGATTCGAGCCGGGCGGCGGCGGTGGGGATGTCCTCGCCGTCGCGGAAGCGGCCCATCGGTTCGTTCATCAGGTCGTAGCCGAGCACGGCGGGGTGTCGGCCGAAGGTCGCGGCGACCTTGATCCACATCTCGGCGTGCGCGCGCCGGAGGTCGCGATCCCCGTACAGGTGGTCGAACGCGGCCTGCACGCCCGGGGTGTAGTACTCGGCGAACCAGTCGCCGGGCACCGGTTCGTAGGGCAGGCCCTCGTCCCGGGTGGTCCATTCCGGGTTGCCGCGGTGGTCGTTGAAGTACGGCCCGTAGATGTCCTGGTGGGCGTCCAGGACGACCTTGACGCGGTACTTGTCGGCCCAGCCCAGGATCTTGTGGATCCGGGCCAGGTAGTCGCGGCTGTACCGGCCGGGGCGCGGCTCCAGGTCGTCCCAGAAGAAGAGCACCCGGGCCAGGTTGAAGCCGCGTTCGGACAGTTCGCGGAACTGGGTCTCGGTGACGTCCTTGAACGCGTCCGCGCCGCGGTGCTCCTTGTCGCCGATGTTGAAGCCGCGCCACTGGGCCGCCCGACCGTGCTCGTCGGCGATGAAGGTGCGATCGCCGACGGTGACCTTGTCCGGCGTGCGGCCGTGCCGGTCGCCGTGCGCGTACGCGGGGGCGGGCAGGCTCGCCAGGAGCAGGCCGGCCGCGAGCGCGGCGGCGGCGTGCGTACGGGGGCGGGTGAGGACGCGCATGGGACCTCCGTCGAGGTGCGGATGGGGTGCCTGGGACTCGCGGGTGCCGGGACTCTACTGAGCGGTAGCGACGATTGACAGGGGCTGCGGCCGCTGGGGTGCACAGGGTGTCGCCGCGCGCGCTTAGGGTGGTCGGCATGAGCGTCAGCCCCTCCGAAACCACCCCTGCCGAGGAATCCCCCGCGGCCGAGCCGGCCGCCGAGTCCGCGAGCGTCGTGGTGCCCGCTCCGGCCGGCGAGCGGACCCCGCGGCCGCCGGTGTCCTTGTCGCCGTCGCGGGCCGCGGACTTCATGCAGTGTCCGTTGCTGTATCGGCTGCGGGTGATCGACAAGCTGCCGGAGAAGCCGAGTGCGGCGGCGACTCGCGGCACGGTGGTGCACACCGTCCTGGAGCGCCTGTTCGACCTGCCGAGCGGGGAGCGCACCGCGGCCCGGGCGGTGGCCATGGTGCGGCCGGCGTGGGACGAGTTGTTGGCCGAACGGCCGGAGTTGGCCGAGTTGTTCGGCGAGGACGCCGCAAGCCTGGGCACCTGGTTGCGGCATGCGGACGAGTTGGTCGAGCGCTACTTCACGCTGGAGGATCCCAACCGCCTGGAGCCGGCTCGGCGCGAGCTCTACGTGCAGACGACGCTGGACGACGGCCTGGTGCTGCGCGGGATCGTGGACCGGCTGGACGTGGCGCCGGCGGGCGATCTGCGGGTGGTGGACTACAAGACGGGCAAGGCGCCGTCGCCGATGTTCCGGGACAAGCCGCTGTTCCAGATGAAGTTCTACGCGCTGGTGTTGTGGCGCGAGCACGGGCGGGTGCCGCGTCGGTTGCAGCTCGTGTATCTGGGCAGCGGCGACGTGATCACCTACGACCCGGACGAGAGCGAACTGATCGCGGTGGAGCGCAAGTTGCGGGCGCTGTGGGAGGCGATCGACCTGGCCACCCGGACCGGCGAGTGGCTGCCGCGCAAGTCCAAGTTGTGCGGGTGGTGCGATCACCGGGAGGTGTGCCCCGAGTTCGGTGGCACACCCCCGGTGTATCCGCTGCCGGTGGTGCCGGCCCGGGGCCCGTCCGAGGAGGCTCCCGCCTTCGGCTAGACCCCGCCCGGCGGATCCTGGTGGAGATCGGGTGGGTCTAGATCGCGCCGGGGCGCACCAGGCCGCTCTCGTAGGCGTAGACGGCGGCCTGGACCCGGTCGCGCAGGCCGAGTTTGGTCAACACGTGGCCGACGTGGGTCTTGACCGTGGTCTCGCTGACGTAGAGCTCGGCGGCGATCTCGGCGTTGGACATCCCGCGCGCGACCAGCCGCAGTACCTCCACCTCGCGTTCGGTGAGCATCGCGAGCGTGTCGGGGGTGGGGTCCTCGGCGGAGGGCAGCCGCGCGGCGTACATGTCCAGGAGTCGCCGGGTGATGCTCGGCGCGAGCAGCGCCTCGCCCTCGGCGATCACCCGGATCGCGGTGACCAGGTCGTCGGCGGGCACGTCCTTGAGCAGGAAGCCGCTCGCGCCCGCGCGCAGCGCCTCGACCACGTATTCGTCCAGGTCGAACGTGGTGAGCACGAGCACTCGGGCGGTGTTCTCCCCGTCCCGACCGGAGCCGGCGATCCGCCGGGTGGCCTCGACGCCGTCCATGCGGGGCATGCGGATGTCCATCAGCACGACGTCGGGCTGCAGGGCGCGGACCTGTTCGACGGCCTGTTCGCCGTCGGCGGCCTCGCCGACGACGGCGATGTCGGGCTCGGCCTCCAGGATCATCCGGAAGCCGGTGCGCAGCAGTGGCTGATCGTCGACCAGGATGACGCGGATCGTCATGGGCGGGTCTGCTCCAGTCGGTCGGGGGCGGCACCGTCCGGCGGCGCGGCGGTGTCGGTGGTGTTCGTGGCGGACAGGGGGATGCGCGCGAGGACCTCGAAGCCGTCCTGGGCCCGCGGTCCCGCGTACAGGCGTCCACCGTAGAGGGAGACCCTCTCACGCATGCCGAGCAGGCCGTGTCCGGTGCGGTCGCCGGTGGGTACGGTGGTGCCGCCTCGGCCGTCGTCGGCGACGCGCACCAGCAGTTCGCTGCGGCTGTAGCGCAGCAGCACCCTGGCCTCGGCGGGGCCGGCGTGCTTGAGCGTGTTCGTGAGGGCTTCCTGGACGATCCGGTAGGCCGCCAGGTCGATGCCCGGTGGGAGCTCGCAGGGGGCGCCTTCGAGGGACAGCTCGACCGGGAGCCCGGCCTCGCGGACCTGGGTGACCAGCGTGTCGAGTTGGTCCAGGCCCGGCTGGGGTGCGTTGTGGCCCTCGTTGGGGCCGCCGACGGCGTCGGTGGTGTCGCGCAGGATGCCCACCAGGCGGCGCATCTCGACCAGGGCGCCCCGGCCGGTCTGTTCGACCGCCGCCATCGCCTCCTTCGCCCGGTCCGGGTTGCGCGCGACCATGCGCTGCGCGGCGGACGCCTGCACGGTCATCACCGAGACGTGGTGCGCGACCACGTCGTGCAGTTCGCGGGCGATGCGACCGCGTTCCTCGGCGATCGCCGCGCGGGTGTCCGCTTCGCGGGTGCGCTCCAGGCGGTCGGCCCGGGCCTCCAGCTCGGCGGTGTAGGCGCGCCGGAATCCGACGCTGCGGGCGAAGGCCCAGACCGCGAACATCGCGGCCATGTTGGCGACCACGTCGAGGAAGACGATGTTGCTGTCGCGCAGCGCCAGCCACACGATGGTGGCGCTCTCGGTGAAGGCGAGCGCCGCCGCGGCGGGCACTCGGGAGCGGCCGATGGCGACCGCGTACAGCGCGACGATCTGCCCCAGTCCGGCCCCGGCGGACTCGTAGTGCGCGCCGGCCAGGATCAGCCCGGCGACGCTGACCCAGATCAGCACCCGCAGCGAGTGGGCCCCGCGCCACAGCAGTGGGACGGCGGTGAGCAACGCGAGCAGGATGCCCCAGATGTCCGGGTCGCGGACGTTGCGCATGCCCAGGTCGCGGAAGTACAGGCCGCCCACGGCGAACACCGACAGCAGCACCACCAGGGCCACGTCGAGCACGCCGGGGCGCGGCCACGGCTGGCGGGCGTCGCGGTCGAGTTCGTGGGCGATGTCGGCGAGGCAGGCGCGTGCTCGGGCGAGCCCGGGCAGGCCATCGCTGGGTCCGGGTCGGGCTGGGGTCCCGGCGGGGGTGTCCGGGTCGGGGGTCACGGCGCGCACACCCTTACGGTAGGGCCCCTGGCCGGGGCTTTTGACCCCCTGGGGGCCCGGTCTCGTCCCCTGGGAGGAGCGGTGGGCCGATCTCCTCCTCCGGAGGGAGTCGCGGTCCGTACTCAACGGTCTGGCGGGATGGGCAAGGGGATGCGGAGAACGCGAGGGACTTCCCTGAAGCCCTGGTCTTCCCGATCGCCAACACTGGACAACACACGGGGAACCCGGGAACGGGAACCTCGGGGCTGTACTACGGGGGTAGTACGGGGGTTCGGGCCCTTGGGTCCGGACGGAGCACGGCCGACCTCTCGGCGGTCACGGGGACGGGGGAAACCGCCGCCGGGAGGTCGAGCAGAACCGACGGGGAAGCAGTACGGGTCGGAGCACGGGGGCTCCGGCACGGGGGAATGGCAGTACACGGGGAAACGCAGTTGCACGGGGAAATGTAGTACCGGGGGAACGCAGTACGGGGGAAACACGGGGATGTGGGAGCGGGCGGGCCTTCGGGCCCGTCCGCTCCCACCCGTTTGTGCCCCCCGGCGGCGGGTGGCCCGCCGCGCTCGACGGGCGCGGCGGCCGGCCGTTCGGGCTCAGCGGGCGACGCGGGCCCGGGCCAGTTCGCCCAGGAAGTCGAGGTCGACCTCTTCGAGGGATTCCACGACGGTGCGCGTCGGCGCGGGCGGGATCGGCGTCATGCTGGGCACCGCCAGGACCGCGCAGCCGGCCGCCTCGCCGGAGGCGATGCCGGTGGGTGAGTCCTCGACGACCACGCAGGCCCACGGGTGCGCGCCAAGCCGGCGGGCCGCGGTCAGGTACGGGTCGGGGTGCGGCTTGGTGCGGGCGATCTCGTCGCCGGCCAGGGTGAAGCGGAAGTGGTGGGCGCCGATCGAGGGCAGCACCGCGTCCACGATGACCCGTTGCGAGGCGGTGACCAGCGCGCAGGGCACGCCGGCCTCGTCGACCTCGGCGAGCAGCCGCTTGGCGCCGGGGCGCAGGTCCACGCCGTCGCGCAGCGCGGCGACCATGCCGGCGTTGATCCGGCGTTCGAGCTCGGCGGGCGCGACGTCGAGGCCGGAGACCGCGAGCAGGTAGGCGACGGCGGGCTCCATCGGGCTGCCGAGCAGGTGCTCGGCGTGTTGCGCGGTGAGGGTGAAGCCGAGGTCGGCCATCACGGCGGTCTCGGTGGCGAACCAGTTGCGTTCGGTGTCGACGAGGGTGCCGTCCATGTCGAACAGGACCGCCTCGAGGCCGTGGCCCGGGCGGATCCCGGGCGTGGTCGTGAGCGCTGCCGTCATCGTGTGGCCGCCTCTCCCCCGGTACGGGAAATCGTGGTGTGGATGAAGTTGGTGAATCTCCTCACGCGGGTTCTCCAGGAGGTTGCATCCACCGGTCGGCTCCGGTGGGTCCTCGATTGTGCGGCTCCGTCAGGCTTGGGGCAACCGCCGAACGGGGTCGTATACGGAAACGATGACCGAAGCGGTCACGGCGAGTGGGTCGGCCAGCTCGGCGATCGCGGATCGTAGTCGGGTGGGGTCGGTGTGCCAGGCGCTGGGGCCCATCGCCACCACGCCGGCGATCGCGGTGTGGTCGAGCGCCATGGTGAAGGTGACCCGCTCGCGCCGGCGCACGGTGAACCACGGCGCGAGTTTGGCGTCGATGCGCTCCTGCTTGTCCGGGTCGACCTGGAGCAGGTCGAGCGCGGGCACCAGTTGGGCCAGGTGTCCCGCGGTGGGTGCGACCACCACCAGGGCGCCGTCGGCGGCCAGGATGCGGTGCAGCTCGGGCGGGTTGCGGGGGGCGAACACGTTGAGCACCCGGGCTGCGGCGCCGGTGCGCACCGGCAGCGGACGCCACGCGTCGCACACCGCTGCGCCCAGCCGCGGGTGGGCGCGGGCGGCTCGGCGCAGCGCGTACTTGGAGATGTCCAGGGCCAGCCCGTACCGCTGGGGCTGGGTGTCGAGCACGCGGGCGAGGTGGTGTCCGGTGCCGGCGCCGACGTCGACGAGGGTTCCGGGCACCGCGTCGGCGCAGGCGGTGCCCAGTGCGTCGCCGATCGGGTCGTAGTGGCCGGCGCCGAGGAAGTCGACGCGGGCGGCGACCATGGCGGCGGTGTCGGCGGTGCCCACCGAGCCCGCTCCGGTGAGCAGGTTGACGTAGCCCTGTCGGGCGATGTCGAAGGTGTGTCCGGCGGCGCAGCGCAGGCCGGCGTCGGCCTGCGCGAGGTCCGCGCCGCAGTGCGGACAGGCGAGGGTTTCCACGACGTCGCCGAGCATGTGCCTCGTTCGTGCCGCCGGGGCGGCCGGGGCGGGTGGGCCCCGGCCGTCGCCGGTATGGATGGGGTGGTGGGTCAGCGGGCGTTGAAGTAGTTCGCCTCGGGGTGGTGCAGCACGATCGCGTCGGTGGATTGTTCCGGGTGGAGCTGGAACTCCTCGGACAGTTCGACGCCGATTCGCTCCGGCTTCAGCAGCTCGGTGATCTTGGCCCGGTCCTCGAGGTCGGGGCAGGCGCCGTAGCCGAGCGAGAAGCGCGCGCCGCGGTAGTGCAGCTTGAGCATGCCGTCCAGGTCGCCGGGGTCCTCGCCGGCGAAGCCGAGTTCGGCGCGCACCCGGGCGTGCCAGTATTCGGCCAGGGCCTCGGCGAGTTGCACCGACAGGCCGTGCAGTTCGAGGTAGTCGCGGTAGGCGTTGTCGGCGAACAGCTTGGCGGTGGCGTCCGACAGGCGCGGGCCCATGGTGGCGATCTGGAAGCCGACCACGTCGATCTCGCCGGATTCCTCCGGGCGGAAGAAGTCGGCCAGGCACAGGTGCCGGTCGCGGCGCTGGCGCGGGAAGGTGAAGCGGGTGCGCTCGTTGCCGGCGTCGTCGAGCACGATCAGGTCGTCGCCCTTGGACACGCACGGGAAGTAGCCGTAGACCACGCCGGCGTCGAGCAGGTTGTCGGTGACGATCCGGTCGAGCCAGTAGCGCAGCCGGGGCCGGCCCTCGGTTTCGACCAGTTCCTCGTAGGAGGGCCCGTCGCCGCCGCGGGTGGGCTTGAGGCCCCATTGGCCCATGAAGGTGGCGCGCTCGTCCAGCCAGGACGCGTAGTCGTTGAGCTGGATGCCCTTGACCACTCGGTCGCCCCAGAACGGCGGGGTGGGTACCGGGTTGTCGGTCGCCACGTCCGAGCGGGTGGGCATGTCCTCGGGTTCGGTCTCGATCACCTTGGCGGCGGCCACCTTGCGCCGGCGCAGCGCGGGCAGTTCCGCGCCGGGCACGCCGCGCTTGACGCCCATCAGGGCGTCCATCAGGCGCAGGCCCTCGAAGGCGTCGCGGGCGTAGCGGACCTCGCCGGCGTAGATGTCGTAGAGGTCCTCTTCGACGTAGGCGCGGGTCAGGGCGGCGCCGCCGAGGATGACCGGGTAGCCGGCGGCCAGGCCGCGGGTGTTCAGCTCCTGGAGGTTTTCCTTCATGATCACGGTGGACTTGACCAGCAGGCCGGACATGCCGATCACGTCGGCGCGGTGTTCCTCGGCGGCTTCCAGGATGGCCGAGACGGGCTGCTTGATGCCGATGTTGACGACGTTGTAGCCGTTGTTCGACAGGATGATGTCGACCAGGTTCTTGCCGATGTCGTGCACGTCGCCCTTGACGGTGGCCAGCACGATGGTGCCCTTGCCATCCTCGCCTTCGACCTTTTCGATGTGCGGTTCCAGGTGCGCGACGGCGGACTTCATCACCTCGGCGGACTGGAGGACGAAGGGCAACTGCATCTGGCCGGAGCCGAAGAGTTCGCCGACGACCTTCATGCCGGCCAGGAGGGTGTCGTTGATGATCACCAGTGCGCTGCGCTCGCGCAGGGCCTGGTCCAGGTCTTCTTCGAGGCCGGCCCGCTCGCCGTCGATGATCCGGCGCTCCAGTCGCTCGTCGAGCGGGAGGGCGGCCAGTTCCTGGGCGCGGGTGGCGCGCACCGACTTGGCGTCGACGCCCTCGAACAGTTCCAGGAAGCGCTGGAGCGGGTCGTAGCCTTCGCGGCGCCGGTCGTAGACCATGTCGAGGGCGACTTCGCGCTGCTCCTCGGGGATGCGCGCCATCGGCAGGATCTTGCTGGCGTGCACGATCGCCGAGTCGAGGCCGGCTTCGATGCATTCGTTGAGGAAGACCGAGTTGAGCACGATGCGTGCGGCCGGGTTGAGGCCGAAGGAGACGTTGGACAGGCCCAGGGTGGTCTGTACGTCGGGGTGGCGGCGCTTGATCTCGCGGATCGCCTCGATCGTCTCGATGCCGTCGCGCCGGGTCTCCTCCTGGCCGGTGCCGATCGGGAAGGTGAGCGCGTCGATGATGATGTCGGAGACCTTGATCCCCCACTCGCCGGTGAGGGCGGTGATCAGCCGCTCGGCGACTCGGACCTTCCATTCGGCGGTGCGGGCCTGGCCCTGTTCGTCGATGGTCAGCGCGACGACGGCGGCGCCGTGTTCCTTGACCAGCGGCATGATTCGGCGGAAGCGCGAGGTGGGGCCGTCGCCGTCCTCGTAGTTGACCGAGTTGACCACGGCGCGCCCGCCGAGGAGTTCCAGGCCGGCTTCGAGCACCTCGGGTTCGGTGGAGTCGAGCATGATCGGCAGGGTGGAGGCGGTGGCCAGGCGACCGGCCAGGGCCTTCATGTCGGCGACGCCGTCGCGACCGACGTAGTCGATGTTGAGGTCGAGCATGTGGGCGCCGTCGCGGGTCTGGTCGCGGGCGATGTCGAGGCAGTCGTCGTAGCGGCCTTCGAGCATGGCCTCGCGGAACGCCTTGGAGCCGTTGGCGTTGGTGCGCTCGCCGATGGACAGGTAGGACAGGTCCTGGCGGAAGGGCACCGATTGGTACAGCGACGCGGCGGCGGGTTCGTGCCGGGGGTTGCGGGGGGTGAGTTCGCGGCCGTGCACGCGCTCGACGACGGCCTTGAGGTGCGCGGGGGTGGTGCCGCAGCAGCCGCCGACCAGGGCCAGGCCGTATTCGCGGGTGAAGCTGTCGTGCGCGTCGGCCAGTTCCTGGGGGGTGAGCGGGTAGTGCGCGCCGTCCTTGGTCAGGATCGGCAGGCCGGCGTTGGGCATCGCGGTGACTCCGATGCCGGCGTGCTTGGCCAGGTGGCGCAGGTGTTCGCTCATCTCGACGGGGCCGGTGGCGCAGTTGAGCCCGATGAAGTCGATGCCCAGCGGTTCCAGGGCGGTCAGCGCGGCGCCGATCTCGGAGCCCATCAGCATGGCGCCGGTGGTCTCGACGGTGACCTGGGCGAAGATCGGCAGGTCGACGCCGGCCTTCTTCAGCGCCCGCTGCGAGCCGATGATCGAGGCTTTGGTCTGGAGCAGGTCCTGGCTGGTCTCGATGAGCAGGGCGTGCGCGCCGCCGTCGATCAGGCCGGCCGCGTTGATCTCGAACGCGTCGCGCAGCGTGGCGAAGGGCACGTGGCCCAGGCTGGGCAGCTTGGTGCCGGGGCCGATCGAGCCGAGCACCCAGCGCGGGCGGTCGGGGGTGGAGTAGCCGTCGGCCACTTCGCGGGCGATCCGGGCGCCGGCTTCGGCGAGCTCGTAGATGCGGTCCTGGATGTCGTACTCGCCCAGGTTGCCGAGGTTGGTGCCGAAGGTGTTGGTCTCGACGCAGTCCACGCCGACGTCGAAGTATTCCTTGTGCACGTTGCGCACGATGTCGGGACGCGTGACGTTGAGGACCTCGTTGCAGCCTTCGTGGCCCTGGAAGTCGTCCATGCTCGGGTCCTGGGCCTGGAGCATGGTTCCCATCGCTCCATCGGCGACGACGACGCGGGTGGCGAGGGCTTCACGAAGCTGCTGCGGGGTGGCTGTCATGGGAATGCGTCTCCGATGGGTGCGACGGCTGTCGGCTTGCCCGGGTCCGTCGAGACGGGTCGGGCCAGAGCGCCAGCTTAATGCGATCGGCGCGCACGGCCCGGTGGCGCGCGGGTGACGTCGCCCACTGGTCACCGGATGCTCACGTGTGTTCACCGGCGCGTTCGGGCCGTGTTTGCGGTTCGGTTGCCCGGTGGCGCCCGGATTTCACTGTGGGCGAAGTCGACGCGGGCGGGTCTGGTCGAGGGTGTCTCAACCCGTAATGTGGGGACCGTACAGCTCTCGCGGCCCCGGGGACGGGTGCCCGCGGCGCACGGATCCCGGCCCCGGCCGGAAGGAGGCACTGGGTGATCGAGCTCGACGACCTGCCCGAGCTGATCGACCCGGTCATGGTGGCCGCATTCGAGGGGTGGAACGACGCGGGCGATGCCGCTTCCGCCGCGATCGAGCACCTCGACCGGGTCTGGAAGGGCGAGGTGTTCGCGGCCCTGGATGCCGAGGACTACTACGACTTTCAGGTGAATCGTCCGACGATATGGCTGGATGGGGACACTCGGCGGATCACCTGGCCGACCACTCGGCTCTCGGTGGTCCGGCTGGCCGAGCCGCGCCGCGACCTGGTGCTGGTGCACGGCATAGAGCCGAATCTGCGCTGGCGTTCGTTCTGCAACGAACTCTTGGGCTTCGCACACGAGTTGGGCGTGGAGACGGTGGTCGTGCTGGGCGCGATGCTGGGCGATGCGCCGCACTCGCGGCCGGTCCCGGTCAACGGCACCACGTCGGACCCGGTGGTGGCCGCGAACGTGGGTCTGGAGCAGTCCCGGTACGAGGGGCCCACGGGCATCGTGGGCGTGTTCCAGGAGGCCTGCGCGCACGCGGGCATGCCGGCGTTGACGTTTTGGGCGTCGGTGCCGCACTACGTGGCGCAGCCGCCCTCGCCGAAGGCCACGCTGGCGCTGTTGCGCAAGCTGGAGGACTTCCTGGACCTGACCGTGCCGATGGGCGAATTGGCCGAGGACGCGCGGGCCTGGCAGGTGGGGGTGGATCAGCTCGCGGCCGAGGACACCGAGGTCGCCGAGTACGTGCGCTCGCTGGAGGCCGCGCGCGACACCGAGGACCTGCCCGAGGCGTCCGGCGATGCGATCGCGGCCGAGTTCGAGCGGTATCTCAAGCGCAAGGGTGATCAGCCCGAGGGGTGATCGGCGCGACGCGACGCCGGCGCCTCGGGGCGCGGCGTCGGGTCCTCAGGCCGGGCGGCGCAGTTGCAGTGTGGAGAGCGGGATGAAGCCGCCGGGGCCCGGCTCGGCGGCGGCGTCGGGGCCGGCGAGGCGGCGCAGCATGGCCAGGGCGATGCGTTCGCCCTGGGCCTTGGCCCGTTCCGCGCGCGGTCCTGCGAAGCCGCCGTCGACACTGGCCCGCCAGAGCTGGACCCAGCGGCCGAAGTGTCGGGCGGTCAGCGGTTCGGCCCGGTGCAGCACGCGATGCACGGCGAGCGCGTCGCCGCGGTAGTCGGCGGTGCGCAACAGGGCGCGTTCCCAGAAGTCGGTGATCCGGGGCAGGTGTGCGGCCAGGTCGGTGCCGGCGATCTCGGTGAAGTAGGCGCCGATGACCGGGTCGGCGAAGGCCGCGCCGTAGAAGCGGCGGAGCAGGGTGTCCAGGTCGGCGCGGGTGGTGATGTCGGCGCGCCCGGCGGCGGGCGGCGCGATGCCCGCGGGTGGCGCGTCCGGGTCGAGGGTCGGCTGCGGTATGAGGTCCATCGGTGCTCGCCGTTCGCCGTGCATGTGGGCCACCTTACGGCGCGGGCGGCGGGGGCGACCCGGGCCGAACGGCCCGGGCGGGTGGGGTCCGTGGACCCCACCCGCCCGGTCTGTGCCGGAGCCGCCGTCCGCGCCGGTGGACGACGGTTCCGTTCGTGGTGTCGTGACCGGGCACCCCGGTGGGCCCGGCCACGACCTTGCGGTCACGAAGCGGTGAAGGCGGCCGCGTTCGTGGCCGCGTCTTCTGGGGCTAGCTCAGGCCGTTGTGGACCGCGGCCGCGAGTTCGCCGTTGGTGGTGTCACCGCTGAACTCCCAGAAGAACGCGCCGCGCAGGTTCTGCGCCTTGGCCCAGCTCATCTTGGAGGTGACGGTGGCCGGGGTGTCGTAGCTCCACCAGTTGCTCCCGCACTTGGCGTAGGCGGTGCCGGCGATGGTGCCGGTGGTGGGGCAACTGCTCTTGAGGACCTTGTAGTCCTCGATGCCGGCCTCGTAGGTGCCCGGGGCCGCGCCGGTGGCGGTGCCGCCGGGTTCGGCCTGGGTCACTCCGGTCCAGCCTCGGCCGTAGAAGCCGACGCCGAGCAGGAGCTTGCTCGCCGGTACGCCCTTGGTCTTGAGCTTGGCGATCGCGTCGGCGGAGTTGAAGCCCTCCTTGGGGATGCCGGTGTACGAGGTCAGCGGCGAGTGGGGGGCGGTGGGGCCCTTGGCGTCCCAGGCGCCGAAGAAGTCGTACGTCATCACGTTGTACCAGTCGACGGACGCGGACGCGCCGCCGTAGTCGGCCGCGTCGATCTTGCCCGCAGAGGACGCGTCGGCGGTGATCGCCGCGGTGACCAGGTTGTTCGCGCCGAACTTGGCCCGGGTGGCCGCGAGCAGCGTCTTGATCGAGGCCGCGCCGCTGGTGTCACAGGTCAGGCCGCACGCGTTGGGGTATTCCCAGTCCAGGTCGATGCCGTCGAACACGTCGGCCCAGCGCGGGTCCTCGACCAGGTTGTAGCAGGACTCGGCGAACGCGGCGGGGTTGGCCGCGGCCTGGCCGAAGCCGCCGGACCAGGTCCAGCCGCCGAACGACCACAGGATCTTGATGTTGGGGTACTTGGCCTTGAGCTGGCGCAACTGGTTGAAGTTGCCGCGCAGCGGCTGCTCCCAGTTGTCGGCCACGCCGCTGACGCTCTGATCCGCGGTGAAGGCCTTGTCGTAGTCGGCGTAGGAGTCGCCGATGGTGCACTTGCCGCCTTGGACGTTGCCGAAGGCGTAGTTGATGTGGGTGATCTTGGCGGCCGAGCCGGACGTGACGATGTTCTTCACGTTGTAGTTGCGGCCGTAGATGCCCCAGTTGGTGAAGTAGCCGAGCTTGACGGCGCTGCCGCCGTTGCCTCCGCCGCCGGTGGTGTGCACGGTGACCGCGGCACTGGCCGGGCCGGTCTGGTCGACGGTGTCCCGGGCGACCACGCTGTAGGAGTAGTCGGTGCCGGCGGCCAGGCCGCTGTCGGTGTAGGTGGGCGTGGTGACGGTGGCGATCTTGCTGCCGCCGCGCAGCACGTCGTAGTTCTTGATGCCGTGGTCGTCGGTCGCCGCGGTCCACGTCAGCTTGACGCCGTTGTCGGTGACGTTGCTCGCCACGGGCGCGCCGGGGGCCGAGGGCGGGTTGTCACCGGGGTTCGTGGGACCCCCGTCGCACGAGCCGCCGTTGATCTTGCAGCCGGTCGGGTTGCCGGGGCCGGTGCCGTTGAAGCCGAAGGTCACCGAGGCGCCGGGGCCGACCGCGCCGTTCCAGCCGACGTTCTTGGCGGAGTAGTGGTCGCCCGTGCGGGTGACGGTGGCGTCCCAGAAGGAGCCGGCGGCAGTGCCGGCGGGGAAGTCCCATTCCAGGGTCCACGAGGTGATCGCCGCGGTGCCGGTGTTCTTGATCGTCCAGCTCCCGCCGAAGCCGGAGCCCCAGTCGGAGGTCTTGACGAACGTGGCGGTGGTGTCGGCGGCCTGTGCGGGGGACGCGAGGCCGACCATCGCTGCCAGGGGGAGCAGCAGTGCACTCATCATGGCGACCAGGGTGCGCCGGGACAGGGTGGTGCGTCGTTTGGTTCCTGTGCTCAAGGGTGCTCCTCGAGTGGGGCCAGACATACGGGGACGTGGCACCTCCCGGTGGGGAAACGATTCGACGCTCACCCCACCGCAGGTCCCAGTGAGAGTAGGAAAGGTCTGGACCAGGGGTCAATGGTCTGTACCAAAATGGTCTGGACCAACCATGCCGCCCGAGGCCGGAAATGCCACACGCGGGCCCCGAAGGGCCCGCGTGAGCTGGGGCTTTGCCGAACTTGCCGAAATTTTCCGCGCGTTCGGCGGATCCGGCTTCAGCGTCGGGCGGGGGCGTACGGCGCGCCGGGTGCGGGCGCGGTGCCGTCCACGGCCGCGCGCCAGCGGTCGTGCAGCCACATCTGGGTGCGCCGGCGGGCGGCCCGTTCGTCCCATTGCACGTCGCGCTCGTAGGTCAGCACGGACAGGTCCCCGGCGAGTACCGCCCACGTGTAGAGCCCGTTGATGTGACGCGCGTTGACCCGCATTCCGCTCACCGAGGTGGCCCGGCCGGCCGCGGTCCCGATGGTCTCGTCGTGTTGCGCGACCCACTGCACGGTCAATCCCTCGGCGTGCAGCGGGTCCACGTTGTGCCAGAACGCCTCGGCGGCGGCGTGCGCTTCCTCGGTTCCGGGCAGCGGGCCCGGGCGCGGGCCGTCCAGCCGGGTCCAGCCCAACAGCGTGCCGTCCGCGCGGTCCACCACCACGCTGGCGTGCGGGCCGCCCGGGTGCGGATGGGTGGCGGGTTGGTGGCGCACGACCACGACGGGGCGTTCGTCGTGCCAGGCGTAGTCGAGCGCCGTGAGTATCCAGGTGCGGGGTATCGACAGTCGGCACTTCGCCAGCAGAGCGGCGACGGCGGTGGTGACGTCGGTGTCCCTGCCGGGGAACAGGGTCATGGTGCATCCTCGCGGTCGTGCGGGACTCGAACGGGGTCGGAGCGGATCAGGACGGTGGGACGACCGCGGCGAACGCGGCGGGCTCGCGCACCGGGTCGAAACCGAGGGGCCGCAGGACGGCTTCGGAGCCGACCGGTTCCGCGAACGCCGCCAGTTTGCCGCACACGTGTTCGGCGGCGCCGTCGAGGGTGAGTCGGCCGGTCGTCCCGATGGCGCTCCGGGCGGGGCGCTCTCGCGTCGGGGCGAGGGCGCCGCGGGTGTCGCCGGGCCGCGTCGGCGGGCCGGGGAGCCGGGTCCGGGCGTGGTCTAAACCCCTGGCGTCCGCGATCCGTGCCGGGGCGTCGGCCGAGCGGGGCGGCGCGCAGGTGTTCTCCATGAACCGGACCCTAACGATCGGCGGGCCGGATGAGAACAAGTTCCATCGCTTCCATACGCCGCCGTACGGACATTTGCCCGTGGTTGGGCGAGCTCGTGCCGGGTCGGTGCTTCCGTTCGTGTGACGCGGGGCACGAACTCGAAGAAGCCTGCGCACCGTTGGGCTAGGGTCCGGGCAACCCCGCTCGGGAAGGAGCGTGCGTGTCCTCCACCGTCGACACCGACCTGCTCGTCATCGGTGCGGGCCCGACGGGCCTGTACGCCGCCTACTACGCGGGCTTTCGGGGCCTGCGCACCGTGCTCCTGGACTCGCTGCCCGAGCCCGGCGGGCAGATCTCCGCGATGTATCCGGAGAAGATGATCTACGACGTCGCGGGCTTCCCGGCGATCAAGGGTCAGGACCTGGTCGACGCGCTGGTCGAGCAGGCCGCGCCGTTCGAGCCGAACTATCTGCTCGGCCATCGCGCCGAGCAGTTGGCGCAGGACGACAACGGCGTCACGATCACCTGCGCGAGCGGCCTGGTGGTGCGGGCCAAGGTGGTGCTCATCAGTGGCGGGATCGGTACCTTCAGCCCCCGCCCGTTGCCCGCCGCCGACGCGTTCACCGGCGAGGGGGTGCGCTACTTCGTACCGCGCCTGGCCGATCTGGCCGGGCTGGACGTGCTGATCGTGGGCGGCGGCGACTCGGCCTTCGACTGGGCGACCAGCCTGGAGCCGATCGCCAAGTCGATCACACTGGTGCACCGGCGGGACAAGTTCCGCGCGCACGAGCACACCGTGCGCCGGGTGCTGGAGTCGACCACCGAGGTGATCACCTCCGCCGAGGTCACCGTGCTGCACGGCGACGGACAGGTACGGGCCGCGGACGTGGTCGCCAAGGCCGACGGCACGGTGCGTACCCTCCCGGTGCAGGCGGTGGTGGCCGCGCTGGGCTTCATCGCCGACCTGGGCCCGATGACGCACTGGGGCCTGGAGCAGCGCAAGCGGCACATCCTGGTCAATCAGGCGATGCGCACCAACCTGACCCGGGTCTTCGCGGCCGGTGACATCGTCGACTACGACGGCAAGGTCAAGCTGATCGCCACCGGATTCGGGGAGGCGGCCACCGCGGTCAACAACGCGATGACCGTGGTCGATCCGTCCGCGCACGTCTTTCCGGGGCATTCCTCGGACGTGCCGTAGGGCGATTTCCGGCCGACCCCGGCCGAAAAGCGGAATAAGCACTTGTTGCCTCGACGGATGACTCGATAGGCTCACGCAGTCGCAGATATCGATCCATTGTTGTCGAAGGACGTCATGACGCTCGTGGTGCCGGTCACCGCCTCCCCGCCGGGAGTCTCCTCTCGGCGGGTCGAGGCCGTCGCGCCCTGCGGTGCGGCCGTGCGCCGTCCGCGAACTCCCCTGTGTACCCGCCGGCATGTCGATTTCGGCCGCGTGCACAGCTCGGCCTGTCGCATCCGCTGATCCCCGCGGACCGGGCTGCTCCGCCGCCGGACGCTCGCCGGCGATCCTCGTGATCGCCGGTCGGCCGTCCGCCCGCCGTTTCACGACTCCTGCCTCGATTCGCCGCGTCCCGCGCCGGCGCGTTTTCTGACGCGTCCTTTTCTTCCACGTCACCCGCGTCGTCCGCGTCACTCGCGTCGCTTGCGACGCTTCGCGTGCGCGCCGCGAATCGACGGTTATTCCTGCCCGAAATCACGCGCGCCGCCGCGTGAATTCGCCATGCCCGGAGATTCACATGCGCTTTTCGGTATTCGCCGCCTCCTCCCCTCCTCGAAGACTGCGCCGCACCGCCGGCACCGGCGCCGCCATGGCGGCCCTCGCGCTGCTGGCCGGCGCCTGCAACGGCGCCGGCGACACGGCGGCGAACTCGGCCGAGGTCGGCCCGCCGCGGTCCGGCGGCACGCTCACCTTCGCGCTGGCCGCCGACCCCACGTGCCTGGATCCGCAGCAGTTCGGCGCGAACGCGAGCCTGAACGTGGGCCGCCAGATCGTCGACTCGCTGACCGACCAGGACGGCAGGACCGGCGAGATAAAGCCGTGGCTGGCCACCTCGTGGGAGGTGGACCCGCAGGCCACCCGGTTCACCTTCCACCTGCGCCCGGGCGTCACCTTCGCCGACGGCGCGCCGCTGGACGGCGCGGCGGTCAAGGCCAACCTGGACGGGGTGGTCGCGCTGGGTGCCAAGGCCACCATCGCGGGCAGCTACCTCACCGGATACCGGGGCACCACCGTGCTCGACCCGACCACCGTGCGGGTGGAATTCGCAGCGCCCAGCGCCCAGTTCCTCCAGGCCACCTCGACCATGTCGCTGGGGCTGCTCTCCCCCGCCACCTTGGCCAAGACCGCCGAGCAGCGCTGCCAGGGCGATCTGGTCGGCTCCGGACCGTTCACGCTGCGCTCCTACAAGCCGAACCAGAGCGTGGAGTTGGCCAAGCGGTCCGGCTACGCGTGGGGATCCTCGTTGTTCGCCCATCCGGGCGAGGCGTATCTGGACAGGTTGCTGTTCAAGATCGTGCCCGAGTCCGGCGTGCGCGCGGGCAGCCTGGAGTCCGCTCAGGTGGACGCGATCAGCGACGTGCAGCCGCAGGACGAGGGGCGGTTCGCCTCCGGGTACACGGTGCTGACCCGACCCAATCCGGGCGTCGTGTTCAACCTCCAGGCCAACGTGTCCCGACCGATCCTGGCCGAGGAGGCGGTCCGGCAGGCGATCCAGAAGGCGGTGAACCGGCCGGAGTTGGCGCAGACCGTACTCACCCCCAAGTACCGGCCGGCGACTTCGCCGCTGGCGTCGGTCACGCCCGGCTGGGTCGACCTGTCGGCGCAACTGGGCCACGACCCGGAGGGCGCCAAGCGGCTGTTGGACGAGGCCGGTTGGAAGGTCGGTTCGGACGGTGTGCGGGTCAAGGACGGGCGCCGGCTCAGCGTGGATGTGATCTTCGCGCCGCTGTTCAACGCCAGTCAGTCGGTCCTGGAGCTGGTCCAGCAGGAACTGCGCAAGGTGGGCGTGGATCTGCGGTTGCGCAAGCTCGCCCCCGGTGAACAGAACCAGGTGCAGGCCGCGGGCGACTACGACTTCGCGTACTACAACGTCACGCGTTCGGATCCGGACATCCTGCGCACGCTGTTCAGCACGAAGACGGTCAACCGGCTCAAGATCGCCTCCGGCGAGCTGGACACCGTGCTGGACGACCAGGCGCAGAGCCTGGATCCGGCGCAGCGCAACGCCAAGGTCGCCCAGGCGCAGCGGATCGTGGCCGAACGGGCTTATGTGATCCCCCTGTTCGAGTTGTCCCAGGTGCACGGGCTCGGTCCCCGGGTGCACGGGCTGGGCTTCGAGGCGTCCTCGCGCCTGCAGTTCCACGACACCTGGGTGAGCAGCTGATGCGCGGCTATCTGGTGCGTCGGTCGTTGCAGGCGGTGGTGGTGTTGTGGGCCGCGTTCACCGTGTCGTTCGTCGTGTTGTATCTGCTGCCGGGTGATTCGTTGTCGATCAAGCTGGGTGGTTTGGAGGGCACCGCCACCCAGGAGCAGATCGACGCGGTGCGCGGTGCGCACGGGCTCGACGATCCGGTCCATGTGCAGTACGTGCGTGCGCTGGGCGACGCGCTGACGGGTGACTTGGGCACGTCGGCGCAGACCGGGGCGCCGGTGGCGCGCACGATCGTGGACGCGCTGCCGCAGACGCTGGCGTTGACGGGTGTGGCGATGCTGCTGGCGGTGTTCGGGGGTGCCGGGGTGGCGTTGGCCGCGACGTTCACCCGGCTGCGGGCGCTGCGTCAGGTGTTGTTGTCGTTGCCCGCGATCGGGATCTCGATGCCCGGCTTTTGGGTGGGGTTGTTGCTGGTGCAGGTGGTGTCCTTTCAGTGGGGGCTGCTGCCGGCGATGGGCAACGAGGGCTGGGAGAGTCTGGTGTTGCCGGCGTTGACGTTGGCGTTGCCGGCGGGGGCGATGATCGCGCAGGTGTTGGCGAAGAGCATGACCACCGCGTTGGCCGAGCCGTATGTGGAGACCGCGCGGGCCAAGGGCGCGGGGCGGGTGCGGATCCATCTGCGGCACGCGTTGCGCAACGCGTCGTTGCCGGCGCTCACGCTGGCGGCGGTGGTGTCGGGGAATGTGCTGGTGGAGTCGGTGGTGGTGGAGACGGTGTTCTCCCGGGCCGGGATCGGCCGGTTGACGGCCGCCGCCGTGGACACCCAGGACGTGGCGGTGGTGCAGGGCGTGGTGTTGCTGGCGGCGCTGGTGTTCGTGGTGGTCGCGCTGGCGGTGGACCTGCTGTATCCGGTGCTGGATCCGCGGGTGGGAAGGACGGTGTGACGATGGCCGCCGGTTTTGCGACGGAGGTGTTGCCCGCCGCGCGTGGGCATCTGCGGTTCGTGTTGCGCCGGCCCGGGTTGTTGTTGTCGCTGGTGGTGTTCGCGTTGGTGTTGCTCGCGGCGTTGTTCCCGGGCTTGTTCACCGACGGCGATCCGCTGGTGGGCACGCCGCGGGACAAGTTGCAGGGGCCGAGCGCGGAGCACCTGTTCGGCACGGATCAGCTCGGGCGTGATCTGTTCACCCGGGTGGTGCACGCGAGTTCGTTGTCGTTGCGGGCGACGTTCGTCGCGGTGGCGGTGGCGCTCGTGGTGGGCGGGGGGCTCGGGTTGGCATCCGGGTTCTTCGGGGGGTGGCTGGACGACGTGTTGATGCGTGTGGTCGACGTGTTGCAGGCGATTCCGCGTCTGTTGTTGTCGTTGGCGCTGGTCGGGGCGTTGGGGTTCGGCACCACCAAGGTGGCGATCGCGGTGGGGGTGGCCAGTGTCGCGGGCTTTGCCCGGGTGATGCGGGCGGAGGTGTTGCGGGTGCGTTCGTCGGTGTATGTGGAGGCGGCGCGGGCGAGCGGGGTGCGGTCGGGCGGGATCTTGGCCCGGCATGTGTTGCCGAACGCGTCCGGGCCGGTGTTGGTGATGGCGGCGTTGGAGTTCGGCATCGCGATCCTGTCGGTGTCGGCGCTGAGCTTCCTGGGTTTCGGGGCGCCGCCGCCGACGCCGGAGTGGGGTGTGCTGGTGGCGGATGGGCGCAACTTCGTGGCCACGGCGTGGTGGTTGACCACATTTCCCGGCCTGGTGATCGCGGCGACGGTGTTGTCCGCGAACCGAATCTCGCGGGCCTTGGACGGAGAGCGGGGGCAGGATCGATGAGTGAGACGTTGCGGGGACTCGCCGGGGGCTCGCCGGAGGGTGGGTCCGAGGTCGGGGGCGGGGCCGGGGCGGGCCCGGATCGGGCGGAGGGCCCGCTGTCGGTGGTGGCGGACGGGGACGGTCCGCTGTTGGAGATCCGGGGGTTGCGGGTGTCCTATCGGACCTCGAACGGCCCGGTGGACGCGGTGACCTCGGCGGACCTGACCGTGGGCGCGGGTGAAGTGGTCGCCGTGGTGGGCGAGTCGGGTTCCGGCAAGAGCACCACGGCGCATGCGATCGTGGGCCTGTTGCCGTCCGGTGGCCGGGTGGGCGCGGGGCGGGTGTTGTTCGAGGGGCGTGATCTGCTGGCGCTGCGCGAGCGCGAGCTGCGTGCGGTGCGCGGGCGGTCGATCGGGTTCATCCCGCAGGATCCGATGGTCTCGCTCAATCCGGTCCGGCGGATCGGCGATCAGGTCGCCGAGGCGCTGATCGTGCACGGTCTGGCGAGCGGCAAGGCGGCGGCCGAGCGGGCGGTGGCCGCGCTCGGCGAGGCGGGTCTGTCCGAACCCGGGGTTCGGGCACGGCAGTTCCCGCACGAGTTGTCCGGCGGCATGCGGCAGCGGGTGCTGATCGCGATCGCGCTGGCCTGCCGGCCCCGGCTGGTGATCGCCGACGAACCCACCAGCGCGCTCGATGTCACCGTGCAGCGGCAGATCCTGGACCACGTCGACGAGCTCACCCACGCGCACGGCACCGCGATGTTGCTGATCACCCACGATCTGGGTGTGGCCGCCGATCGTGCCCGGCGGGTGGTGGTGATGTCCGGGGGCACGGTGGTCGAGCAGGGGCCGGCAGCGCGCATCCTGACCGATCCCGAGCACCCGTACACCCGGCGGTTGATCGCCGCCGCGCCGAGCCTGACCAGCCGTCGGGCGCGTCCGCGTCCGGTGCGCGAACCAGTGCCGCGGGCCGAGCCGTTGCTCACCGTGACCGGGCTGGTCAAGGAGTTCGCGCTACCCAGGACCAAGGAGGGTGCGCGCACGCTGCGCGCGGTGGACGACGTGTCGTTCACGGTGCGCCGCGGCGAGACGTTCGCGCTGGTCGGCGAGTCGGGTTCGGGGAAGTCGACCACGGTGCGGATGATCCTGGGGCTGGAGGCGCCCACCGCGGGCCGGATCCTGATCGAGGGACGCGATGCGACCCGGCCCGGGCGCGCCGAGTTGCGCGCGTTGCGCCGACGCATGCAGTTGGTCTACCAGAATCCGTACGCCTCGCTGGATCCGCGCTTCACGGTGTCCGAGATCGTCGAGGAGCCGCTGCGCGCGTACCGGGTCGGCAGCCGGGCGCAGCAGCGGGCCCGTGCGGCGGCGTTGGTCGACCAGGTGGCTTTGCCGGAGGGCGTGTTGCGGCGCAAGCCGGCCGAGCTGTCCGGGGGGCAGCGGCAACGGGTGGCGATCGCGCGGGCGTTGGCGCTGGAGCCGGATCTGTTGGTGTGCGACGAGCCGGTGTCGGCGCTGGACGTCTCGGTCCAGGCCCAGATCCTGGAGCTGCTGGGCGGGCTGCAGGACGAGTTGGGGGTCGGGTACCTGTTCATTTCGCATGATCTGGCGGTGGTGCGCCAGATCGCCGATCGGGTGGGGGTGTTGCGGGCCGGTCGGCTGGTGGAGAAGGGCAGTTGCGAGCAGGTGCTCTCGGCGCCCACGCATCCGTACACGCGCGAGTTGATCGCGGCCATTCCCGGGCGCCGGCGCCCGCAACCGTTGGGAGCGGTGTCATGAGGTTCGCGGTGTTCACCTTGGGCGCCAACGCCCCGCACGCGCTCACCGGGCAGCGGGCGCCGGCGCACGAGCAGTTGGCGGAGTTGGTCGAGACGGCGGCGCTGGCCGAGGAGTTGGGCTTCGACGCGTTCGGGGTGGGCGAGCGGCACGGTGAGCCGTTCCTGTCCTCGGCGCCGCCGGTGATTCTCGCGGCGGTCGCGCAGCGCACCTCGCGGATTCGGCTGTTGACCACGTTGACCGTGATCAGCGTGCTGGATCCGGTCCGGGTCGCCGAGGACTACGCGACGCTGGACCAGTTGTCCCGGGGCCGGCTGGATCTGATGGTCGGCAAGGGCAACGATCCGCGGCATTTCCCGCTGTTCGGGCTCGCCGAGGACGACCAGTGGCGGTTGCAGGAGGAGAAGTTCGAGTTGCTGCGCCGATTGTGGAGCGAGGAGCGGGTCACCTGGTCCGGTCGCTTTCGCAGTCCGTTGCACGAAGTGACCACCTATCCGCGGCCGTTCCCGCGTGCGGACGGGCGGGCGCCGGTGATCTGGCACGGCAGCGCGACCAGTCGGGCGTCGACCGAGTTGGCGGCGAAGTGGGGCGATCCGTTGTTCACCGCGAACGGCTTTCATCCGATGGCCAAGTACGCCGACCTGATCGACCACTATCGCGAGCGTTGGGCGGCGTACGGGCGCGATCCGTCGGACGCGGTGGTGGGGTCGGGGGCGGGCGGCTGCTATGTGGCGCCCACGTCGCAGGAGGCGTTGGCGCGGTATCGGCCGTACTACGACGCGTTCGCCGGGTCGGCTGCGGCGCAGCACAACCGTTCGCCGTTCACGTCGTTGGAGGACAACATCGCCAACGGCCCGGCTTTGGTGGGTAGTCCGGCGCAGATCGTGGACAAGATCGGGCGCTATCACGCGGCCTACGGGCATCAGGTGCAGGCGATCGGCACGGAGGGGCTGGATCGGGTGGAACGGCGGGCGGTCCTGGAGTTGTTCGCGGACCAGGTGGCGCCGGCGCTGCGGGCGGCGCTGCCTTCGCGGGTCTGGGAGCAGGCCGCCTGAAGTCGCGGTCGGGCGGGCGGTGCCGGTCGGTGAGGGCCGCCCGGTTGGTGGGTGTGGGGGCACGGGACGGTTGGGGCTGGGGCGGCCGTGGGGGGCGGCGCTCGGGTGGTGGAGATCGGTGCGAGCCCCTTGCGGGGACGTGTGCGGAGCGCGAATAATCCGAGCCATGGACGGCTGCGTGTGTCACGCGGGCCCCCGCCCGGGATTGCCGAGGGCGCGGGTCCTGATTGCCGTCCACCTCCTGATTCGCCGACACATCGACTTCCTGCGCGTGTGCAGTGCGAGTTGTCGCTCGGTCTGAGTTCCACGCCACCGGTCCGTCCGCATCCGGTTCGGACCACGCCGTGCCGTGCCGCCTCGACCGTTGCCACACTCATGACCTGCGCGAGGGAGACCCGTATGTCCACGACACCCCCGAAGGCCGCCGGACCGATCGACTTCCGTACCCACGGGCGCTACCGCGTCCGCCACTCGGGTTCGCCGCTGCCGGGCCTGGAGACCATCCGCCCGCCGATGCAGCGCTTCCGCAGCCGGATCGGCGCCGGTTTCCGCGCCGAGGCCAATCGCTATCACCTCTACCTGTGCCTGGCCTGCCCGCGTTCGTTGCGCGTGGCCATCACACGTGACCTGGCGGGCCTGGGCGAGGTGGTGGGCACCTCGCTGGTGGATCCGGTCCGGGACGGGCGCGGCTGGGCGTTTCGGGACGGGGACGGCCACGGCCTGGACCCCAACGGCGGGTTCGCGTTCCTGCGCGAGGCGTACGAGGCGACCGAGTACCACTACGACGGGCCGGTGACCGTACCGGTGTTGTGGGATCGGTGGAGCGGACGCATCGTCAGCAACCACGCGCCGCATATTCTGCGCGACCTGGCCACCGGTTTCGGCGGCGGCGGCGGCGCGTTGTATCCGGCCGAGCGGCGCGAGGAACTGTGCGCGTTGCACACCCTGTTCGAGGAGGACGTCACCGATGCCGCGCAGCGGGCCGGCCGGGCGTCGGCGGGCCCGCGTCGGGCCGAGGCGATGAGCACCGTGCTGGCGACCCTGGCGGTGGCCGAACGGCGGCTGGCGGCGCGCCCGTTCCTGCTGGGTGACACGCTCACCGCGGCGGACGTGCACCTGTGGACCACGCTCGTGCACCTGGACGTGGTGCACAAGCGGCATCTGGACGCCCAGGACGTGCACCGGCTCGCCGCGCACCCGCATCTGTGGGCGTATGCGCGGCGGTTGCATCTGATCCCGGCGTTCCGTCACAACCTGCGGCTGGACCACATCGCCCGAAACCACCGGAGCCACTGTCGTGGTCCGGCGGCTTCGGGTGTGTCGATCGCGCTCAACGACTGGAGTTGATCCGGGCGGCGCGGCGGGCGGTGCGGGTCGGGGCGGGTTCGCCCGCCCCGGGCTCGGAGGCTTCGGGCTCGGGGGCTTCGGGCTCGGGGGCTTCGGGTTCGCTTGCTCCGGGCTCGGAGGTTTCGGGTTCGGGTTCGGGTTCTTCGGGCTCGGAGGTTTCGGGCTCGGGTGTCCAGGGCTCGGGTGCTCACACCGCCACGTCGGTGCGGTGTGCGCCGGCCGGGCGTGGCGCGGGCAGGTGCAGGTGTTCGCGCAGGGTGGTGCCCTGGTATTCGGTGCGGAAGACGCCGCGTTCCTGGAGGATCGGCACCACTTGGTCGACGAATTCGTCCAGGCCGGCGGGGGTCAGGTGCGGTACCAGGATGAAGCCGTCGCCGGCGCCGTCGCGTACGTGTACCTCCATGCGGTCCGCGACGTGTTCGGCGGTGCCGATGAAGGTCTGTCGGGCGGCCACCTCGATCACCACCTCGCGCAGGCTCAACCCGCCCTTGGCCGCCGCGAGTTCGCGCCAGGCGCGGGCCAGCTCGAACGGGTCGCCGCCGGTGCGGACCCGGCCTCGGGCGATCGAGGTGCCGTCGGTGACCGGGTCGAAGTCCGGGAGCGGGCCGTCCGGATCCAGGTCGGACAGGTCTCGGCCCCACACCTGTTCGACGAACTGGATGGCGTTTTGCGGGCTGACCTGTTGCCGACGGATCCACGCGGCCTTGTCGTGGGCCTCCTCGGCGGTGGCGCCGATCACCGCCGTCACCGCGGGCAGGATCTTCAGCTCGTCGGGGCTGCGCCCGTGTCGGGCCGCGCGGCCCTTCATGTCCGCGTAGAAGGCCCGGCCCGCCTCGTACTCGCCGTGCCGGGAGAAGATCACGTCCGCGTGTGCGGCGCCGAACTCGCGGCCGTCCTCGGAGTCGCCGGCCTGGATCAGCACCGGCCGGTCCTGCGGGCTGCGCGGCACGGTGAAGCGGCCCTCGATGGCGAAGTGCCGACCGCGGTAGTCGAATCGGCCCGCTCCGGGAGCCGCGAACACGCCGCCCTCGGCGTCGGCCACGTGTGCGTCCGGGGCCCAACTGTCCCACAGCGTGCGGGCGGCCTCGACGAACTCGATGGCCCGTTCGTAGCGTTCCTCGCGGGGCAGGAAGCCGCCGCGACGGAAGTTCTCCCCGGTCCAGGCGTCCGGCGAGGTGACCACGTTCCAGGCGGCGCGGCCGGCGCTGAGTTGGTCGAGCGAGGCGATCTTGCGGGCGAGTTCGTACGGCTCGTTGTAGGTGGCGGTCGCGGTGGCGGCCAGGCCGATCCGGTCGGTGATCGCGGCCAGTGCGGCCAACACGGTGAGTGCGTCCGGGCGGCCGGCCACGTCCAACTCGAAGATTCTGCCCTGGTGTTCGCGCAGGCGCTGGCCCTCGGCCAGGAAGAAGAAATCGAATTTGCCGCGTTCGGCGGTGCGCGCGAGGTGCTCGAACGAGTCGAAGTCGATCTGGCTGCCGGAGCGCGGATCGCTCCACACGGTGGTGCTGTTGACGCCGGGGAAGTGCGCGGCGAGGTGGATGCGGGTGGGGTGTCGGGGGGCGCGGGACTGCGGGGCGCGGGGGGGTGGGGGTGGGGTGGGGGCTGCTGGGGTGGGGCATCGGTGACCTCTCCTCAGGTCCGGGCGTAGCGGTTGGCGGGCAGCGGGAGGCCGAGGTGTCCGCGCAGGGTGTCGGCGGTGTAGGCCGGCCGGATCAGGCCGCGTTCGCGCAGGATCGGCGCCAGGTCCTCGACGATGCGGTCCAGGTCGTACGGCAGCACGCCCGGGACCAGCGTGAAGCCGTCGACCGCGCCGCCGACGTACCAGCCGGCGAGGCGGTCCGCGAGGGCCTGGGAGGTGCCGGTGAAGCAGAGTCCGCCGGGGACGGGGACGTCCGAGCGGGCATCGAGGAGGGCGCGTTCGCGGCGGGCGTCCGCGTCGGTGGCGGCCAGGTGGACGGTGATCTCGGCGAGCACCCGCAGTTCGCCGGGGTCGCGGTCGTTGCCCTCGGCGATCGCGTGGGCGCGTTCGCGCAGTCGGCGGGCCTCGTCGGGGCCGGACGCGTCGACGAAGAGCACGTCGGCGAAGCGGGCGGCGATCTCCAGCGTGTCGGGGCCCTCCACGGTAATCCCGATCACCGGCCGGCCCTGGGGCGGGCGCGGTGTGATGGAGGGGCCGCGGACGTCGAAGTAGGTGCCCTCGAAGTCGACGTAGTGCAGTTTGTCGCGATCCAGGAACCGGCTCGTGGCCACGTCGCGGATGATCGCGTCGTCCTCCCAGCTGTCCCACAGTCGGCCGACGACGTCGACGAACTCGGCTTGCTCGTCCGTGAGTTCGCCGGCCGGAGCGACCGGTTTGCGGCCGAAGTGGCGGGCCTCGGCGGCGGTCCGGGAGGGCAGCGGCCACCAGCCGGCGCGGCCTCGGCTGACGTGGTCCAAAGTGGCGACCGAGGTGGATACGTGGAACGGCTCGGTGTGGGTGGTGGTCGCGGCCGGGATCAGACCGATGGAGGCGGTCGCCGGGGCCAGCCGCGCGGCCACCGACACCGCGTCGAGTCGGCCCGGGAGGCGGGCGGAGGGTGGGCCGAGCGAGTCGTCGAGTCGGATGAAGTCGAGCAGGCCGCGTTCGGCGGTGTGGGCCAGCTCGACCCAGTAGCGCGGATCGAACAGTTCGGCGGGGCGGGCGTGCGGCGAGCGCCACGCGGCGGGGTGGCGGCCCGCGCCGTCGAGCGCGACACCGAGGTGGAGATGGCCGGTGGTCATGCGAACTCCCTTGTCGTACGGGTGGGTCGGGCCCCGGCCCGGGCGGCGGGCGGGGCGCCGACCGGTGCGGGTCAGGCGACGGCGGCGGGGCGGCGCAGCCGGGCGGAGAACGCGTCGGCGAGTTCCTCCAGGGGTGCGACGCCTTCGGGTTCGATGCGGCCTTGGGCGGCCGGGGTGCCGCCTTGGGCCGGGGAGCTGCCGTGGGTCTCGGTTGCGGCCTCGACGGAGACGAACCGCTCGTGGACGAACCAACCTTGGGCGACGTGGTCGGCGCCGAGCGAGGTCAACACCGGCCGCAGGGCGTAGTCCAGCGCCAAGACGTGTGCGGGGGTGCCGCCGGTGAGCACCGGCAGGATCTCCTTGCCGCGCAGCGCGAACTGCGGGAGCACGTCCAGGAAGGTCTTGAGCACGCCGCTGTAGGCAGCCTTGTAGACCGGGCTGGCGATCACGAGCGCGTCGGCGTCGGCGACCCGGGCCAGCGCGGCGCGCAGGTCGGGGTCGGTGAAGTCGGCGTGCAGGAGGGCCCGGGCGGGCAGGTCGCGCACGGCGAGGGTGGACACGTCGTGCCCGTCGGCGGCCAACCGGGCGGCGACGTGGCGGGCGACGACGCCGGTGCGCGAGGTCGCGGAGGGGCTGCCCCATACGGTCAGGACGGTTGCCATGGGATACCTCGGTTCGGGGTGGCGCGGGTGTCGGTTCGGGGTGGTGCCGGTCGTGTCGGCGTCGGTTCGGGGTGGCGCCGGTGGTGCCGGCGTCGGTTCGGGGTGGTCGAGGAGCGAAATCGGAATGATTGAGGGGTGAGTCAGGGGTTGTTCAGGGGTGGTGTCGTCGGCGGCGACGTGCTAGTGCCGGTGAGTTCCGGGTGGTGGGTAGGGGTTGCCGCAGGTGGCCGGCTGTGCCGATGGGCCGGCGGCGGGGAGAGCGCTCCCACTGGCTTCGCGGTCGGCTGCGCCGGGCGTTTTGGTGGGATGCGGGGCGCGCCGGCCGGGCCGCGACGAGGTTCCGGGGGCCGCGTGGCGGGGCGTGGCGATGGGGCCGATTGTGGGAGCGCCGACGGCGCGGCGGGGCCGCGCGCTTGGGTCAGCTACAACAGGCGGCGCTGGTGACGCGACCGAGGTCGATGTGGAGGCGGGCGGACAGCAGCCAACCGGCGGCGGACATGGCCGCCCCGTTGCTGCGTCGCGCGTACTGCGCCACCGGGATCCCCTCGCTGGGCCATGGCGGAGCGCCACGGCACGATGTTCCGGAACTTAACCCGCCGGGCGGTACTCGGTCAATTGCTCGAAGACGACCGCGACGGTTCGATATGGGGCATTCGTATGGTATTGCTCGGACACTTCGTTGGCGGTGAGGCATGCCACGCCGCGTCGTCTCCCGAGCGGGACGGCCGGGTTCGATTGGCGTCGTTGACCGTGTTGCGGGCCTACGACTACGTGTTCCAGAGCCCTGGGATCCGTGCTTCCCCCCGGTGTCGGACGGGTGTCGGGGAGGCCGGGTGGCAAGCGCCGCGTGGCCATTCGACATTGACAACTCGTCAGGCGGCTCCGTAGCGTCGACGTCGTGAGCCCCGACCTCTTCCTCGTGTCGTGCCGCCCCATCGACCTGTGTCGTGTGGCCGGCGGGCTGTGTCGTACCCGCGGCTGATCTCGCCGCCGCGCCCCTCGGTCCCAGGCACCGGGGAATCCTGAGCTTCCGCTCGGATCGCGCATCCGGCCTTGTGGCGTAAGGCCCTTCCCACTTGCCGAACCACGCCTCGGCGTACCCGTATTCGTAATCCGTGACGGTTTTCGTATGCGTATCGGGACGTTGGGTGCGGTTCGCGTTCTTCGCCATACCCCCACGAGGGGAGAGCCATGCC
The DNA here is from genome assembly GCF_040629175.1 of Embleya sp. NPDC005971. Taxonomy (NCBI): domain Bacteria; kingdom Bacillati; phylum Actinomycetota; class Actinomycetes; order Kitasatosporales; family Streptomycetaceae; genus Embleya; species Embleya sp. NPDC005971. The sequence goes on from NZ_JBEXUX010000003.1 coordinate 294,518, forward strand.
CGACCATCCGTCCGGCCGCCTCCGCCCCGTCGCCGTCTGCATCGTCGGCGCGGGACCCGGTGGCGCGTCCGTCCTCGAACGCCTGTTGGCCAATGTGCCCGAGTTGCTCGGTGACCGTCCGCTGCACGTGCACGTCGTCGATCCCTACCCGCCGGGTGCGGGTCGGGTCTGGCGGCGGGCCCAGTCACCGCTGTTGTGGGCGAATTCGCTGGCCGCCGACATCACGCTGTTCACCGACGAGGTGTCCACGATCAAGGGACCGATCCGACCGGGACCCTCGCTGGCCGAGTGGGCCCGAGCCCGCGCCGGCGAGTTGCGCGAGGGTCAGGGCACCGATGAACTGAGGCCGTTTGCTGCGGAGTTGGCCGCGTGTGGGCCGACGTCGTTTCCGTCCCGACCGTTGCTCAGCACCTATCTGGCCTGGTTCTTCCGAACCGCGGTCGAGGGGGCGCCGGCCAACGTGCGGGTGATCGTGCATCAGACGACGGTCGTGGACATCACCGACGGTCCGCGCCGACAGCGGGTGCAGTTGGCCGGGCGGCGGCCGGCGCTCCAGGTGGATGCGGTGATCCTGGCCCAGGGGCATCTGGACGCCGAACCCACGCCGACGGAACGCGAGCAGATCAGGTTCGCCCGCCGGCACGGGCTCGCGTACATTCCGACCGGGTACACCGCCGACCTGGACCTGGACGCGCTGCGTCCGGGCGAGCCGGTACTGGTGCGCGGCATCGGGTTGGCGTTCGTGGACCTGATGGTGCGGTTGAGCCATGGTCGTGGTGGCACGTTCGAGCGGGACGCGGCGGGGGTGCTGCGCTACCGGGCTTCGGGGCGGGAGCCGCTGCTGCTGGCGGCCTCGCGCCGCGGGGTGCCGTACCGGTCCAAGACCGGTTACGAGTGGGTGGGTGAACGGCCGCCGCTGCCCAGGTACTTCACCGTGGAGACGGCGCGTGCCGCGGCCCGGGTGGGCGCGGATGTGTGGCCGTTGATCGGCAAGGAGTTGGCCGGTGCGCACTATCACCGACTGTTCACCGCGCACCGCGAGCGCACCACGATGGAATGGGCGGAGTTCGACGCGCGGTTCGCGGCGGCGGCCGACCCGAGCGAGTTGATCGCGCGGGCGGTGCCGGATCCGGCCGACCGGTTCGACCGGGCGTTGTTGGATCGGCCGGTGCAGGGGCGGCAGTTCGCCGACGAGGACACGCTCCAGGAGTGGATGCACGCGCACATCGAGGCCGACCTGACCCGTCGGCACGATCCCGCGTACAGCCAGGATCTGGCCGTCATACACGCGCTGTTGAGCGTGTACGGGGTGGTGTTGCGGCTACAGGACGCGGGTGAGCCGGTGCCCGATCCGGCCCGGCTGCTCGGCTTTTTCAGCTATCTGGCCAGCGGGCCGCCGGGGCCGCGTCTGGAGGAGTTGTTGGCGTTGGCACGGGCCGGGGTGATCCGTTTTCTCGGCGAGGACGTCGAGATATCCGGTGACGAGGACGCGGGCGACTGGCTGGCGAGCAGTGCGAGCCTGCCGGACGTTCGGGTGCGGGCCCGGGCACTGGTGGAGGCCCGGTTGCCGGATCCGTCGCTGGAACGCACCCGGGACGCGCTGTTGCGCCGGCTGGCCGCGCGCGGCGAGGCGTGCCCGGACGCGACGGGCCGGCTGAACACGCGGGCGGGCGACCGGCGGGTGGTCGACGTGCACGGGGACGCGCACCCGGGCCGGTTCGCGGTCGGCTACGGCGTCGCGGGGGGTGCCGGGAGCGCGGGGTTCTCCCGGCCTCGGTTCGACGCCCCGGCGTTTCGGGTCAACGACGCGTTGGTCCGGGGTGTGTTGGATCATCTGCGGGGCATCGGACCCGCCGCCGATCGGGCTCTCGATCGGCTGGAACTTGTGACAGGAGCCACCCAGTGACCACTCAACTCGGCTACGCGAGCCCCGTCGACGTCGACACGTACGGTCCGTACGCGGTCACCGACCCGCAGTATCCGTTCACCGGCCTCATCGGCGACGCCGAATTCCCCGAGGAGGTCGGGCGATATCACCTGTATCTGTCGCACGGCTGCCCGTGGGCGCACATCGCCGCGATCGTGCGACATGCGCGCGGTCTCACCGAGATCGTCGGCGCGTCGTATGTGGACGAGGAACGCGACGGTCGGGGTTGGGCGTTCCGGGAGCGGTTCGGTCCGGATCCGGTGAACGGGTTCGCTCTGCTGCGGGAGGCGTACGAGGCGACGGCGCCCGGGTACGCGGGGCACATCTCGGTACCGACCCTGTGGGACGGGTCCGGCGATCGCATCGTGTCGAACGCGTTCGACGCCATCCCGAACAACCTGGCCACGAGCTTTGCCGAACTGGTCGGCGAACACGCGCCGGACCTGTATCCGGAGGACCTGCGCGAGGCGATCGACATCACCGACACGGACTTCGCGACCGCCGCGCGCAAGGGTGGTCTGTGGACGTCGGAGGAGGGCGAGACGATCAACACGCTGGAGCGCTCGGACGCGCATCTGGCGGACAAGCGCTACCTGTTCGGGGATCGGCTCACCATCTCGGACATCCGGTTCTGGGTGAAGTTGCTGCGCTTCCCGGGCACCTACCGGGCGGCGATCGTCCAGGACGGTCGCACCCTGGTGGACTACCCCAACCTGTGGGCGTACGCGCGAGACCTTTACAGCCGGCCGGAGTTCCGCGAGACCACCGACCTCGCGGTACAGGAGGAGATCCGACTGCGTCGGTTCCCCGAGTCGCCGGCGCTGCCTGCCGCCGAGCAGTGGGCGGCGCCGCAGAATCGGGCGGCGCTGGGCTGATCGCCGGCTCGCCGATCCGACGCGGGGTCGGGTCGGCGTCGGTCCTGCGGGATGCGCGCCGCACGTGGGGACGCGGGTGTGCGCGCCGGGGATCCCGGGGTGCGGGACCGAATGGGGGGTGCGCCGCCGGGCGAGGGGGCCTGCGGCGCATCCCCGAGTACCGGGCGATCCGGTGCGGAGGCCCACCGGATCGCCCGGTCGGTGGGGCGTGGGTGGTCGGGGCGGATGAATCGACCGGGTTGGTGGCCCGGCCGGGTGGAGTGGCCGAGAGGACAGGCCGCGGCCTGCAAAGCCGTGCACGCGGGTTCGAATCCCGTCTCCACCTCGAAGGGCGAAGGGCCGCGCGAACCGCGGGCGGGCGGACCGGGATTCCCGGCGCCGTCCGGCCGACGGAACGCGCGGTGGTCGGATGCGATGGAGTGGCCGAGAGGCAAGGCAGCGGTCCGCAAAACCGTGCACGCGGGTTCGAATCCCGCCTCCATCTCGAAGGGCGAAGGGCCGCGCGAACCGCGGGCGGGCGGACCGGGATTCCCGGCGCCGTCCGGCCGACGGAACGCGCGGTGGTCGGATGCGATGGAGTGGCCGAGAGGCAAGGCAGCGGTCCGCAAAACCGTGCACGCGGGTTCGAATCCCGCCTCCATCTCCGAGTTGGTGTGGTTCGGGGTGTGGGTGCGGGCGCTTCGGCGCGGGCACCGGGTGACCCCGGGGTGAGTGACAAAGTCGGCCGGGGGACGACATCGGTCGACGCGGAAGCGACAAGGGTGGACCCGGGGCGGGTCCGCTGCCGGATGCAACGCGTGGGTGGGGAAAAAGATTCGGGCCCCGGGGGAACCTTGGCCCCTTTCGGGCCGCCCAAAGGATGGACGGCGTTCACCCGCAGTCCCGAGAATGTCCCGGACCTGTCCCTTTCGCTTTTCGGAGGCCCTGGGTGACATTCCGTCAGCAATCGTCTCGACGACGATCCGTGCCGAGTACCCGGCGGCGGCGGATCGGTGTCGTGGCCACGACCGTGGCCGGCGCCCTCGCCGGTGGCGCGCTCGTCATCGCACCCGCTCCCGCCGTCGCGGCGCCCGCCGTGGACGTGTTGCTCGCCGAGGTGTACGGCGGCGGTGGCAACAGCGGCGCGAGCCTGACCAACGACTTCATCGAGTTGGCGAACAAGGGTTCGGCCGCCGTCGCGGTCGACGGCTGGAGCGTGCAGTACCTTCCGGCCGCGCCCAAGCCGACCTCGGCCTGGCAGGTCACCGCGCTGACCGGCGCGGTGGCGCCCGGCGGTCGGTACCTGATCGGCGAGGCCAAGGGCGCCGGCGGCACCCTGGCCCTGCCCACCCCGGACGCGCAGGGTGCGATCAACATGTCGGGCACCGGCGGCACCGTCGCGCTGGTCCGCGGCAACACGGCGCTCACGTGCCTGACGGCGGCCGACTGCCTGGCCGACGGCCGGGTCGTGGACGTCGCGGGCTACGGCGACGCGGTGGTGCGCGAGGGCACCCCGGCGACCGGCGCGTCGAACTCGGCCTCGGTGGCCCGGACTTCGGCGCTCGTGGACACCGACGACAACGCCGCGGACTTCGTCGCGGGCGCACCGACGCCGCTCAACGCGCGTGGCCAGGGTCCGAGCGACCCGGGTCCGGGCACGCCCGAGCCGACCAACGCGCGCATTCACGAAATCCAGGGCACCACCCGGGTATCGCCGAAGAACGGCACTCGGGTGACCAGTGTTCCGGGCGTGGTGACCGGTGTTCGCGGCTTCGGCAGCGCACGCGGCTTCTGGTTCCAGGACGGCTCGCCGGACGATGATCCCCGCACGTCCGAAGGGCTGTTCGTATTCACCGGCACGGTCACCCCGAAGGTCGCGGTCGGCGACGCGGTCAAGGTGACCGGCAAGGTCGAGGAGTTCTATCCGGGCGGCGCGAACGCCGGCGGCCAGTCGCTGACCCAGGTCACCGACGCCACGTGGGTGATCGACGCTTCCGGTCAGGCGCTGCCCGCACCGGTGTTGCTCGACGCGGCGACCCTGCCGGACGCGTACGCGCCCACCGGAACGCCGTCGATCGAGGCGCTCGCGCTGGAGCCGACGAAGTACGCGCTGGACCGATTCGAGTCGCTCGAGGGCCAGTTGACGCGCGTAGGCGAATCGCGTGTGGTCGGCCCGAGCACCTCGTTCGGCGAACTGTGGGTCACCCTGGAGCCGACGCAGAACCCGACGGCACAGGGCGGCACGCTGTACGGCGGGTACGACGCGCAGAACAGCGGCCGGCTCAAGGTCGCGTCGCTGATCCCGTTCTCCCAGGAGCCGTTCCCGCAGGCCGACGTCGGCGACACGCTCACCGGTGAGACCACCGGCCCGCTCACCTACGACCAGTTCGGCGGGTATTCGCTGGCCGCGACCACGCTGGGCAAGGTGGTCAAGGGCACGCTGACGCCGGAGACGACGCGGGACCAGAAGAACAGCGAACTCGCGGTCGCCACATACAACGTGGAGAACCTCTCCCCCAAGGACACCCAGGCCAAGTTCGACCGGCTGGCGAAGGGCATCGTCACCGCCTTGTCCACGCCGGACGTGGTGGCCCTGGAAGAGATCCAGGACAACAGCGGACCGACCAACGACGGTGTGGTCGCGGCCGATCAGACGCTGGACAAGCTGGTCGCGGCGATCAAGGCGGCGGGCGGCCCGGCCTATTCGTGGCGCTCGATCGAGCCCGTCGACGGCAAGGACGGCGGCCAGCCGGGCGGCAACATCCGCAACGCGTTCCTCTTCGACGCTACGCGCGTCGAGTTCGTGGATCGTCCCGGCGGCGGTTCCACGAGCGCGGTGGGTGTGCGCAAGGACTGGCTGGGGCGTACTCAACTGACCCAGTCCCCGGGTCGGGTCTCCCCCGCGGACCCGGCGTGGGAGAGCAGCCGCAAGCCGCTCGCGGCGGAGTTCCGCTTCCGCGGCAAGACGGTGTTCGTGATCGCGAACCACTTCGCCTCCAAGGGCGGCGACCAGGCGCTGGATAGTCGATTCCAGCCGCCGACGCGCAGTTCGGAGGTCCAGCGCGTGGCGCAGGCAAAGGTGCTGCGCCAGTTCGTGGACGAGTTGCTCGCGTCCGACCCGAGGGCGAACCTCGTGGTGCTCGGTGACCTGAACGACTTCGCGTTCTCGCCGACGCTCAAAACCCTCACCGACGGCGGCGCGCTGCGCACGATGGTCGACACGCTGCCGGCGAACGAGCGTTGGGGGTACGTGTTCAACGGCAACAGCCAGATGCTCGACCACATTTTGACCAGCCCGCGGATCAGCCGCTTCGAGTACGACATCGTGCACGTGAACGCGGCGTTCGCGGACCAGGCCAGTGATCACGATCCGCAGGTGTTGCGGGTGCACCCGAGCACGGGCAACGACTTCCTGGATCTGCTGGAGCGGCTGTGGGAGGAGCTGTTCGAGCGGTCCTGAGGTGGATCGACGGGGGCGGGCCCGGGGGGACGGGCCCGACCTCGGTCTCGACTCGGCCGCATCTTGCGCCCGGCGCCGGATTCGGTGCCGGGCGCGGGTCCGGTGCCGGGCGCGGGTCCGGTGCCGGGCGCGGGTCCGGTGCCGGGCGCGGGTCCGGTGCCGGGCGCGGGTCCGGTGCCGGGCGCGGGTCCGGTG